>CACWJS010000022.1 GCA_902761275.1 uncultured bacterium
GCCTTCGAACGTCAGCTTGTGCTTGTGGCCCTTGCGAGCGCCCGCGCCCTTGTGGCCGCGAGTGGAGGTCTTGCCCATGCCCGAACCGCAGCCGCGGCCAACGCGCTTCCTGCGCGAGCGGGCTCCGGGGGTGTTAGTCAAGTTATGCAGTTCCATCTTGTGATTCCTTTCACTTATGCGCGGATCGCCGCGATCTCCTCGGCCGAACGGAGCTTCATGAGCGCGTTCATAGTGGCCTTGACCACGTTGAGCCGGTTCTTCGAGCCGAGCGACTTGCCCACCGCGTCGCGGATGCCGGCCGCCTCGAGGACGGGGCGCATGCCGCCGCCGACGATGAGGCCCGTGCCGTCAGGGGCGGGCTTCAAAATCACGCGGCCGCCATCGCAGACGCCTTCGACGTCGTGCGGGATGGTCTTGCCCTTCATGGTGATCTTGCGCATGTCCTTGCGAGCGGCCTCGCCGCCCTTGCGGATTGCATCGGCGACCTCGTTGGCCTTGCCGAAACCTACGCCGACCTTGCCCTCCTTGTCACCGACGACGATGACGGCGGAGAAACTCATGCGGCGACCGCCCTTGACGGTCTTGGCGCAGCGGTTGATGAACACTGTGTGCTCGTCAAGCTCGTCGCCCTGTTCCTGCGGACGCTTGTCACGATTCATAGCCATGATTACTTGTCCTCCTTCTTCGCGCTGATGGAGAGACCGGCCTCGACGGCCGAATCCACGATCGCCGCGATGCGGCCGGTGTACTTGAAGCCGCCGCGGTCGACGACCACGGTCGAGATGCCGGCGGCCTTCGCGGCCTCCGCAGCCCTCGCGCCGAGAGACTTCGCGACTTCGGTGTTGGCCTTCTCGTCCTTGAGCGTATTCGCCTGGGCGAGAGTCTTGCCCGCGTCGTCGTCGATGAACTGGACGTACATGTGCTTGTTCGTCACGCAGATCGACATGCGCGGACGCTCCGCGGTGCCGACTACGCGCTGACGGAGGCGCAGATGGCGCTTCTGACGCTGATCTTTGCGATTGAACATATCTTAGCTCCTTGCGCCCTGGATTAGGCGACCTTCTTGCCCTGTTTGCGGCGGATGTGCTCGCCGACGTACTTGATGCCCTTGCCCTTGTAGGGCTCGGCCGGGTAGTACGAGCGGATGCGGGCGGCTGCTTCGCCGACCAGCTGCTTGTCGATGCCCTTGACCGTCACCTGCAGACCGTCGTTTTCGACCGTCACGGTGAGGCCTTCGGGGATCGCGTACACCTTCGGGGAGGCGAAGCCGAGCGAAAGCGCGAGCTCCTTGCCCTTCAGGACGGCCTTGAAGCCGGTGCCCTCGATCGAGAGCTGCTTCTGGTAGCCAGCGGACACGCCGATCGCCATCGAGTTGATCAGCGCGCGTGCGAGACCGTGGAAGTTGCCGTGAATCTTGTCGTCGTCGCATTCGACGATGACCTTGCCGGCCTCCACCTTCGCCGTGATGCCTTCATGCATCGTGTAGGAGAGCTCTCCGAGCTTTCCCTTGACCGTCACCTTCTGCCCGTCGACCGTGGCTGTGACGCCATCGGCGAGCTTGACGGGTTCTTTACCGATTCGAGACATTGTCTTTGGCTCCTGATTATGCAACTGTGCAGATGACCTCGCCGCCGAGCTTCTCCTTCTTGGCCTGGGCGCCGCTCATGACGCCCTTAGAGGTCGAGAGGATGACGAGCCCCATGCCGTCGAGGACGGAGGGGATCTTGCTGACGGGAGCGTAGCGACGAAGACCCGGCTTCGAGACGCGCTTGAGCTCCGTGATGGCGGGAACCGCCTTGTCGGAGTACTTGAGCGTGATGACGAGCTTCTTCGGGAATTCGGTCGTCGTGACGGCGTCGGCGATGTAGCCGGACTCCTTCATGACGCGGGCGATCTCGCCCTTGAGGTTGCTCGCGGGGGTCGCGACGGAGTGAAGGCGGGCCTTCTGTCCGTTGCGGATCGTCGTGAGCATGTCGGAAATGGGATCCATTGTCATTTCGGTGATTCCTTTCCTTTTGATTACCACGAGGCCTTCGTCACGCCGGGGATGAGACCGGCGACGGCGAGTTCGCGGAAGCAGAGACGGCAGACGCCGAACTTGCGGATATACGCGTGACGGCGGCCGCAGCGCTGGCAGCGGTTGTACGCGCGCACCTTGAACTTGGGCGTCCTCTTCTGCTTTTCAATTAGACACTGCTTTGCCATGGCTTAGTTCCTTCCTGCGAACGGCATTCCCATGGAGACGAGAAGCTCCTTGGAGGCCTTGTTGTCGGTGGAGCTCGTCACGAACGTGATGTCCATGCCGGAGTGCGCCGAAGACTCGACGAGCTCGGGGAATATCGTGTGCTCCTTGATGCCCAGCGTGTAGTTGCCGCGCCCGTCGAAGCCCGAGCTCGGGGAATATCGTGTGCTCCTTGATGCCCAGCGTGTAGTTGCCGCGCCCGTCGAAGCCCTTGTTGGGGACTCCGCGGAAGTCGCGGATCCTCGGAAGGGCCGCCGAGATGAGGCGGTCTGCGAACTCCCACATGCGCTCGCCGCGCAGCGTGACCTTCGCGCCGATGACCATGCCCTCGCGGAGCTTGAAGTTCGAGATCGACTTCTTCGCCTTGCAGAGCAGGGGCTTCTGGCCGGTGATTGCCGCGAGGTCGTCGACGAGGGTCTTCTGCTCGTCTTTGGAGACGATGCCGAAGCCCATGTTCACGACGATCTTCTGGAGGCGGGGAACGAGCATCCTGTTCGTGGTGCCGAGCTTCTTCTCGAGCTCGGGAACCATGCGGCTCGCGTATTCGTCCTTTAGTCTTGCCATGATGATTCGTTCCTCTCGGCGTCGTAGGGCATCAGCTTGCAGAGGCGGATGGGCAGTTCCTTGTCGATGAGTCCGCCGGCGGTCTTCTCCGTGCGGCGCATCGCCTTCTTGTGGACGTTGACTCCGCCGACGACGGCGGTGCCCTTCTTGGGATCCACGCTGATCACCGTTCCCGTCTTCCCGGCGTCGTTGCCGCTGATGACGATGACGGTGTCGTTCTTCTTGATACGTGCGATAGCCATTTTAAGAGCTCCTTCTCAGACAACTTCCGGCGCGAGCGACAGGATCTTCATGTAAAGACCGTGCACGGCGTCGTTGTCCTTGTTGATTTCGCGCAGTTCGCGCGGAACGGGGCCGAACACACGCGAGCCGATCGGGTTCTTCTTGGAAGAGTCGAGCAGCACGCACGCGTTCTGGTCGAAGCGGACCGACGAGCCGTCCGCGCGGCGGATCGGGTTGCCGGTGCGGATGACGACCGCGGTCGCAACCGAGCCCTTCTTGACTGCGCCCGTGGGGGACGCTTCCTTGATGGCGACGCGGATGAAGTCGCCGAGATGGGCGTACTCCTTGCGCTGCCCGAGGATGCGGAAGCACATGGCGCGCTTGGCGCCTGTGTTGTCCGCGACTACGAGGTTGGAGAGTTCCTGAAGCATGACCTACTCCTTACTTCACGATGCGCCAGCGCTTCGTTGCGCTGAGCGGACGCGTTTCCATGATTGTGACGGTGTCGCCGACCTTTGCGTCGTCGGCCTCGTCATGCACATGGTAGTTCTTGTTGCGCGTGACGACCTTGCCGTACACGGGGTGGATTTCGCGGTACGAAACCCGTACTTTGACGGTCTTCGCGCCTGACTTCGAGACGACGACGCCCTTGCGGACCTTGCGCGCGCCGCGGGTTGTGTTTTCCGTGCTCATTAGATCTTGACTCCTGCGCGGGTGATGAATTTCGAGTGGATTCCGATCTTGGTCGCCGCGAGACGGAGGCACTCCTTCGCGACTTCCTCGCTCACGCCGCCGACCTCGAAGAGGACCTTGCCGGGGAGGATGACGGCCGCCCAGAACTCCGGGTTGCCCTTTCCTCCGCCCATACGGACTTCGATCGGCTTGCGTGTCACGGGCTTGTCGGGGAACACGCGGATCCAGAGCTTGCCCTTGCGCTTCATTTCGCGGTTGATCGCGACGCGGCAGGCTTCGATCTGGGTTGCGGTGAGAAGCCCGCGGGTGAGCGCCTTGAGGCCGAACTCGCCGTACGCGAGCTCAGTGCCCGACGTGGCGTATCCGGCGCGGCTGCCCTTCGAAACCTTGCGGTACTTGACTCTCTTAGGCATCAAAGGCATGGCTTACTTCCCTTCCTTGCGGTCCCCGCGCTCGCGACGCTCGCCACGGCGTTCGCCGCGCGGCTGACGGGCCTGGAAACCCTCTTTCTTGCAGATCCACACCTTGATGCCGATCTTGCCGGCGGTGGTGTTGGCCTCGGCGAAGCCGTAGTCGATGTTCGCGCGGAGCGTGTGCAGCGGCACCTTGCCCTCGCGGGACCACTCGACGCGCGCGATTTCCGCGCCGTTGATACGGCCGCCTGCGTGGACCTTGATGCCGTCGACGCCCATGTCCATCGCGACCTTCATCGCGCGCTTCATGGCGCGCTTGAGGGCGATACGGCGCTCGAGCTGCTGGGCGATGCCCTCGGCCACGAGCTGCGCGTCCGCGTCGGCTCCCTGGACTTCCTTGATCTCGATGTAGACTTCCTTCTTGGTCATCTTCTCGAGCTCG
The DNA here is from genome assembly GCA_902761275.1 of uncultured bacterium. GTDB lineage: Bacteria > Verrucomicrobiota > Kiritimatiellia > RFP12 > UBA1067 > UBA1067. The sequence continues at coordinate 4,577 of CACWJS010000022.1, forward strand.
GCGCGAATCGCCTCGACGTCACCGCCCTTGTGGCCGATGATCACTCCAGGGCGTGCGCTGAACAGCGTCACGCGGACGCGGTTCGCATAGCGCTCGACGAGGATCCTGGAGATCCCGGCCTCGGCGAGGCGCTTCTTGCAGACGTCGCGGATCTTCTGGTCCTCGACGAGGAACGCGCCAAACATCTTCTTGGGCGCGAACCAACGGCTGCCCCAGGCGTGCGTGACGCCTACGCGGAAGCCTACGGGGTTGACTTTCTGTCCCATATTACTTCGCTCCCTTCTTGGCCTTCTTCGCCGCAGCGAGAATGACCTTGCAGTGGCACATGCGGCGGGCGATCGGGTGAGCCGAGCCGCGCGCGGTCGGCCAGTAGCGGCGCATCCTGACGGACTCGTCGAGGACGCAGAGCTTGACCGTGAGCCCCGCGGCGTCAGCCACGGAATCGTTGTTCTTCGCGTTCGCGAGTGCGCTCAGGATCGTCTTCTTGATGATCTGGGCGGCCTTCTTGGGCGAGAACTCGACGAGCTTGAGCGCCTCGGAAGCGGGAAGCCCCTGGCAGGCGCCGGCAAGCGGACGGCCCTTGAACGCGCTCATCCTGGTGTTGCGGATCGTCGCGACGTAGACCTGCTCGAGCCCAAGCACCTTGACGCCGGAGCCCTTCGGGAACTTGGCGTCGAGCTTGGCCTTGGCCTCGGCCTCGTCGGAGGCGGTGATGCACCCTTCGGCGGTCGCGCCCTTCTTGTTAATCTTGTAGAGGAATGTCATTGATGGATCTCCCCTTACTTGGCTTCGGCCTTAGCGGCGGAGTTGCCGTGCGACTTGAACGTGCGCGTGGGGGCGAACTCGCCGAGCCTGTGGCCGACCATGTTTTCAGTTATGAACACCGGCATGTGCTGGCGGCCGTTGTGAATGGCGAACGTGAGCCCGACGAACTCCGGGAGCACCATCGAACGACGGCTCCAGGTCTTGATCGGCTGCTTCTTGCCGCTCGCCTGCATCTTCTCGACCTTGCGGAGGAGGCTTTCCTCCACATAGGGTCCCTTCTTAAGAGAACGCGACATGGATTACTTCCTCCTCTTGACGATGATCTTGTTGGAAGCCTTGCGCTTCGGACGGGTCTTGCCTCCCTTGGCGAGCTTGCCCCACGGAGAACGCGGGTTGGAACCGCCGGACGTACGGCCTTCGCCGCCGCCCATCGGGTGGTCGACAGGGTTCATGGCGACACCGCGAACCGTCGGACGAATGCCGAGGTAGCGCTTGCGGCCGGCCTTGCCGAGCTTGATCGAGCCCCAGTCCTTGTTGCCGACCGAGCCGACCGTGGCGAGGCAGCGGCCGTTGAAGATGCGGACTTCGCCCGAAGGCATCTTGAGCGTCACCCTGCTGCCGTCGCGAGCCATGACCTGGCACGAGTTGCCGGCGCTCCTGGCGACCGCCGCGCCCCTGCCGGGCACGAGCTCGACCGCGTGGACGAAGAGCCCGAGCGGGATCTGCGAGAGCGGCAGGCAGTTGCCGACAGTGGCCTCGGCCTTGGCGCCGTTCATTACCTTCATTCCCGGCTTCAAGCCCTCGGGCGCGAGAATGTAGCTCTTGACGCCGTCGGTGTACTCGATAAGCGCGAGGTAGGCGCTGCGCGTAGGATCGTAGGCGATGTCCTTGACCGTCGCCTCGACGTCGAACTTGTTGCGCTTGAAGTCGACGATGCGCATGCGCTGCTTGGCGCCGCCGCCGTGGTGGCGCGTCGTGATGCGGCCCTGGTTGTTGCGTCCGGCCGTCTTGCGGACTGCCTTGGTGAGACGCTTGACGGGCCTCTTCTCGGTGATCTCCTCGAACGTGGCGGACTCGCGGAAGCGCATGCCGCACGAACGGGGTTTGTATTTCTTGAGTGCCATATCGTTAAGTCTCCCTTACGCGAGCTCGATGCGCTCGCCCTGCTTGACGGTTACGATTGCCTTCTTCCAGGTCGCCTCGGTCACCGCGCGGCGGGTGCCGCGGATGTACCTGAGACCGCCCTTCATGTTGGCGGTCTTGACCGCGAGGACGTGCACGCCGAAGGCCTTCTCGGCCATCGCCGCGATCACGGGCTTGCGGGCGTCGGGCGCGACCTCGAGGAGGTAGCGGTTCTCGGCGGAAAGGCGCGAGCCCTTCTCGGTGATGAGGACGTTGAGGATCACGCCCTCGGTCTTTTCCTTGAGTTCCTTGATCGTCATGACGTCCTCCTTACTTGGCGATGCGCGCCATGAGCGCGTCGAAACCGTCCTTGTCGCAGACGAGCTTGCGGTTCGCGAGAACCGTGTAGACGTCGAGCGCCTGGGCGGTCGAATAGTCGACGGTGGGGATGTTGCTCGCCGCGAGCACGACGGTATCGTCGACGTCCTTCTGGACGATGCACGCGGTGCGGTCGACGCCGAGCTCCTTGAGGAGCTTGACCATGAGCTTCGTCTTGGGCGCCTCGAACTTGAACTCGTCGAGGACGATGACGTCGCCCGCCACGAGCTTGTCAGAGAACGCACGCGCGAACGCGAGCTTCATCACCTTCTTGTTGATCTTCTGCTCGTAGGAGCGCGGATGGGGGCCGTGCGCGACGCCGCCGCCGCGCCAAACAGGCGACTGGCGGAAGCCAGCGCGGGCGTTGCCCGTGCCCTTCTGCTTCCACGGCTTCTTGTTGGAGCCGGCGACCTCGCCCTTGGACTTGGTGGACGCCGTTCCGGCGCGGAGAGCGTTGCGGATGGCGGTGACCGCGTCCTTGACGGCCTGCTCGCCCTTGTCGAGCGTAAGCTGGGCCTTGTCGAAAGCGACTTCGATCTTCTTCATATTACTTCGCCCCCTTCTTCACGTTGTTCCTGAGGGACTTGCGGACGATCACGATGCCGTTGCGGGCACCGGGAATCGAACCCTTGACGAGGAGCGCATTGTCCTCGGGACGGACCGCGACGACCTCGAGGTTCGTCGTGGTGCGGGTGACCGCGCCCATGTGGCCGGGCATCTTCTTGCCCTTCTCGATCCAGCCGGGGAGGTCGCGCGCGGCGAGACCGCCGGTGCGGCGCTTGGAGTGGCCGCCGTGGGTCATGTTGCCGCCGGCAAAGCCGTAGCGCTTGATGACGCCCGCGAAGCCCTTGCCCTTGGTGACGCCCGTGACGTCAACGAACTTGACGCCTTCGAAATTGCTGACGGTGAGGATGTCGCCGACCTTCACCTCTTCGCCCGCGTCGGGAGCGAACTCCTTGAGGACCTTGAGGCCGCCTTCCTGGCCGCCGGTCTTCTTGAGGTGACCAGCGACAGCCTTGGAGAGGCGCTTGACCTTCTGCTCGCCGAAGCCGAGCTGAGCGGCGACATAGCCGTCCTTCTCGGCCGTCTTGAGCTGAACGACGGGGCAGGGCCCGACCTCAATGACGGTAACGCAGGTCCTGACGCCTTCGGCGTCGTAAACCTGCGTCATTCCAACCTTCTTGCCTATCAAACCTTCCATGTCGACCTCCTATCAGACCTTGATGGTGATGTCGACGCCAGCGGGAAGATTGAGCTTCTTGAGCTCGTCGATCGTCTGGGCGGTCGGGTTAACGATGTCGAGAAGGCGCTTGTGCGTCCTCATCTCGAACTGGTCCATCGACTTCTTGTCGACGTTCGGCGAGCGGTTCACCGTGAAGCGCTCGACGCGCGTGGGGAGCGGAATAGGCCCCACAACCTGCGCACCCGTGCCGCGGGCCGTGTCGATGATGCCACCGACGGCCTGGTCAAGCACACGGTGATCGTATGCCTGGAGGCGGATGCGGACTCTCTGCTGCTGCATTGTCTTTTCCTTTTTCTTCTTTTCAGTTTCGACTCGGGCTCGAACCTTTCTTCTCGCCTTCGTCCCTTCGTTCCTGTGCCTAGACGGTCGCGACTTCCGCGCGCGCCTTACCGCTTTCGCAGTCTCTCGGCGTCGACGCGTGAGGCCCTTTGGGCACCTCGCTCGCGACTGGGTTTTGGCCCAGTTCGTCGCGCCATAACCCGCAGGGGTGACGGCGGACTATCCCCGCAAAAACAAGGCTCGCGACCGCTTTTCGCGACCGCGAGCTTAGAACTCAACGGTCACGACGCGACGGGATAGACTCGCCCGTATCGCAACCCTTCTCTTGCGAGAATTGTGTGTAGTATATCAAAAACCCTTCGCTATGCGCAAGGGGGAAAATTTAGTTTTTTGCGTTTGGGACGAGCTTCGTTTCGTTTATGGTCGACCAGCCTCTCGGCAATGGTCATTTCGACTCCAACTTGCAACCGTTCATCGCCCAAAATTCGCCAGAGAGCTTGCCGTTCTTGTCCGTAAGCTCGAGAAATCCCGGGGCGCCCGTGAAGTAGACCTTGAGATGAAAGGCACCGTCGGCACCATACCAGCAAGCCGAAGCGATTTTGTGCTCGCCGATATACGCGCCAAGCCCCTCGTACTCCTCCGTATCGATCCTAATCAAGCCCTTATACCACAGGCCAAGATGGCTCCGTGGGGTTCCAGCGATAAAATGCTGCCGTCCCGCCCGCGTCTCAAGCATGCACGCATATACGTTGTTGTCGCCCTTCTGATAGGTGAAGGACTTGAAACCACGTGGATTGTCCTTGAACGTGAAAGAATGGAGCTCCAACCCGTGGTCGTCGTACGCCCGAGGCCCGTATTCACGATTGAGCCCGGGGATCTTGATTTCCAGCGATGCGATTTTGGCGCGCAGCGCGGCGAGCGCAGCCGTATTCGCGGGAAGAGACGCGTCCTTCACCCCAGGAAGAAGATAATCCCAGATGAGAGAAAGTTCCGCCTGCATGTTGCTAAGCCCAGCGTTGACCGAAACTACCATGTCGCATTCGGGCATGATGACCGTGTACTGCCCGAACGCGCCGTCGGCGCGATACGCCCCGTGGCGGCAGCGCCAGAACTGGAAACAATAGCCCTGCTCCCAGTCGCTGCCCTCGCCGAGCGCCTTCACGCCAACGTTGCCCCAGCCGCTCCACGTGTGGCGCGTAGTCGCAAGCGTGACCCAGCTCGGGGAAAGGACGTATTCGTCGCCCCACTTGCCCTGTTGGAGGTAGAGCTGACCGAAGCGCGCAAGTCCGCGCGTCGTCATGTTCATGCCCCAGCCGCCGCAGGCGATTCCCTGGGGCGAGGTAGTTGACCAAGCAGACGAGATGCCGATCTTGTCGAACATGCGCTCCTTGAGGAAGTCCATGAGCTTGCGCCCGGTGCGCTTCTCTACGATCGCCGCGAGCATATATGTCGCGTCGGAATCATAGCGAAAGCCGGTGCCGGGCTTCTTCGCGAAATCATTGGAGAGGAATTCCCTGACCCAGTCGCCGCCATCCCTCAGGAGATGGTCTTTCTTGCCGACGTTCATCGTCAGGAGGTCGCGCACGCGAAGCTGGCGAAGATTGTCGGACGGATTCGCCGGAAGCTCGTCTGGGAATATGTCAACTATCCGCTCGTCAAGGTCGATCTTTCCGTCGTCCGCGAGAAAGCCGATTGCGGACGAAGTAAAGCTCTTGGAGTGGGAGTAGAGCATGTGAGTCTCGTTCAGCGTGTCGAAGGGCTTCCAGCTGCCCTCGGCTATCGTCTTGCCGTGGCGGACGATGACAAAGCCGTGGATGCTCCCTTCCTTCCCGCCATCGAACGTCTTTTCGCATGCGTCGATCCAGTTAAGGATCGCCTGCGAGTCGACTCCCTGCGACTCGGGGGTCGCGTACTCCATCTCTGCCATGCACGCCGCGGCGACGAAAGCGCAGCCGAGCGAAATGACGACCTTTGCGTTCATGCTCAGTCCTCCTTAAGACATTAAAAACGCCGTTTCGCCGGGAACGAGCTGGCGACCGCGGCAAAACGCACCGCCGTCCATGCAGGACGAGCCCTCGGGCTTCACTTCGAGGAGCTGGAGAGCAGTGTCGTGGCAGCGCACTATGGGGCCCGCCTTGTCGATCTTGACGACAGTGCCGGGAGAAGCACTTTTCCACGATGGCTCGAGCTTGGCGACGCGGGCGCGCAAAACAACGACGCGCCCCGTATTGCCACGCTTGCGCAGGTTCTCGGGAAGAAAGGTATAGCAGCAAGGCCAGGGATTGTAGGCGCGTATCCTGCGCTCGATCTCGATTACCGGCTGGTCCCAGTTGATGAGCCCGTCTGTCTTCTTGAGCTTGCGCGCGTAGGTAGCGGAGCCCTCGTCCTGCTTTACTTCCGGCGGAAGCGCGTTCGCACTGAGAAGCCGAAGCGCCTTTGCAAGCGTAACACCGCCAGCGATCGCGAGGTCGTCCATTAGCTGGCCGCCAATCGTGTCGGGGTAGATCGGCTCGAAACTCTGAAGCATGATCGGGCCGTCGTCAAGACCGACGCCCATCTTCATCACGGTTACGCCCGTCATCCTCTCGCCCGCCTCGAGAGCGGCGACGACGGGAGCCGCGCCGCGGTACTTGGGGAGAAGCGAAAAGTGGCAGTTGACGCAGCCGAAGAGAGGCAAGTCGAGAAGCGGTTTCTTGAGAATCTGGCCGAAGGCGACGACGACTATCACGTCGGGCTTCCATGCGCGTATCTTCTCCATCGGCTCGGGGTCGTTTACGCGCTCGGGCTTTATGATGTCGCGAAGCCCCATGTCTGCGGCGTATTTCGCAAGAGCACACGGCGACATGACCTTGCCGCGGCCCGTTGGACGATCCGGCTGGGTAACAACCCCGACGACATCGAACCCCTTTTCGCGCAAAAGCGCGTGGAGGCATTCGGCCGACGCCGAGGACGAACCCATGAAGACTATGCGCACGAAACTACAGGCTCCTTGGCAGCTCTTCGAGCGTGTAGCACTCGATAATGTCGCCGACCTGGAACTCCTCGTAGTCCGCGAAGCACACGCCGCACTCCTGCTGGCCGGTGACTTGGGCGACTTCGTCCTTGAAGTGGCGGAGCGTCTGCACCTTGCCGTCCCAAATCTGCTGCTTGTTGCGGAGGATGCGGTACTTCTCCTTGGCGATGAGCGAGCCGTCGAGCATCTGGGAGCCCGCGATCTTGCCGAGCTTGCCGATGTCGTAGATCGCCTTGATCTCCGCATGGCCCTTGACGACTTCCTTGTACTCGGGCGGGAGGAGGTCGAGCATCGAGTTCTTGACGTGGTCGATAAGCTCGTAGATAATGCGGAAGGAGTTGATCCTGACGCCGTCGTGGCGCGCCTGCTGCTGGACGCCGGAGTCGCTCCCAATGTCGAAGCCGACGATGATCGCCTTGCCGGCCGCCGCGGACTTGACGTCCGTAAGCGACACGTTGCCGGTGCCGGTGCCGATGACGTTGAGCCCCACCTTCTCGGACTTGATTTCCTGAAGAGCGGCGACAACCGCTTCGAGCGTGCCCTGGTTCTCGGACTTGACGATGACATTGAGCTCGCGCTTGCCCTCGGCGGCCATGCGGCGCATGAGGGCATCGAGTGTAGTCGCCTTGGAGGACGAAAGCTCCTGCTCCTTGCGCTCCTGCGCGGTCTGCTCTGCAAGAGTCCTTGCGCGCTTTTCGTCGAGCATGACGCGGAACTCCGCGCCCGCCTCGGGAACGCCGGAAAGACCGGTGCACTTGACGGGCATCGCAGGCGGCGCTTCCTTGATGCGGCGACCGTGGTCGTCGATAAGAGCGCGGACCTTGCCGAAGTGCTCGCCAATGAGAATCGCGTCGCCGACCTTGAGCGTGCCGCCGGTGACGAGGAGAGTCGCGCAAGGCCCGAGGCCCTGCTGGAGCTCCGCCTCGATAACGTAGCCGTTCGCGCGGCGGTTCGGATTCGCCTGAAGCTCAAGCACTTCGGCCTGAACGAGAATGTTCTCGAGAAGAGCGTCAACGCCCTCGCCAGTCACGCCGGAAACAGGGCAGCAGATGATGTCGCCGCCCCAGTCTTCGGGTGTGAGGCCGCGCTTCTGGAGCTGCTGCTTGACGCGATCGACGTTGGCCGTCGGCTTGTCGCACTTGGTGATAGCGACCATGATCTGGACGCCCGTCTGACGCGCAACCTTGATACACTCCTCTGTCTGAGGCATGATGCCGTCGTCCGCCGCGATGATAAGCACCGCGATGTCGGTGAGCTGTGCGCCACGAGCACGCATCGCGCTGAACGCAGCGTGGCCGGGCGTGTCGAGGAAGGTAATCTTCTTGCCTGCGATCTCGACCTGGTAGGCGCTGATCTGCTGGGTTATGCCGCCCGCCTCGCCAGCGGCGACATGCTCCTTGCGGATCCAGTCCATGAGGGTAGTCTTGCCATGGTCGACGTGTCCGAGGAACGTGACGACGGGGGCGCGGAGCTTAAGCGTCTCGGGCGGATCCTCAGGAATGAGGTCGTCCGCGTCAATCGCCTTCAAGACGGGCTTCGCTGCGGCCTTGTCGCGCGCATGCTCGATCGTGACCTTGAAGCCGTATTTCTCGGCAACCTTCGTCGCGACGTCGGGTTCGACGCGCTGGTTGATGGACGCGAGAATCTTGAGCCCCATCAAGTCCGCGATAAGGCGGTTCGGCTTGATGTTGAGCTTCGCGGCAAGATCCTTGACGATCACGGCGCCGCGAATCGAAATCTCCTTCGACGCCTCGTCGACCGAGATGCGGCTGCCCTGCTGGGGGACGACCTGCGCGACGCGCGGCACACCGCCGCGCTGCTTCTCAAACGCCTTCTGTGCGTCACGGCCCTTCTTGCCCTTGCGGCCGCGCTCGTCCTCGTAGTCGTCGACCTTGGGCGACTTCGGCGGCTTTGGCTTTGCGGGAGCCGCGACGGAAATGGAAATAGCGTGCGTCGGGGTCGCATGCTGAAGAGGTCTGAAACCAGACGCCGCCGTAAGGCCAGTCTTAGCCGCGCTCACGGGCGCGACGGGCTTCGGCTTTACGCCGGGAGCCATGCGGATCGTCGGCTTTGCGGGCGCAGCAGGCGCTTCCTTCGCGGAAGGCGCAGCAGGCGCGGGCTTCGCAGGGGCGGGCTCGACGCTTGCGGCGGGCATGGGACGCCCCTCGGCGGCTGCTTTCGCTATCGCAAGGTGTTTTTCAAGCTTAGCGCGCTGCTCGGCGAAGAACTTGGCGTTTAGCTCGGCCGCGAGGTTACGCTTCTCGGCGCGTTTCGCAAGGCGCCCTCCACCAGCGTCTTTGGAGACGGCTGCCTTGAGCGCGGCCGCTTCGTCGGCATCGACGGAGCTGATGGCGCTCGTGGCCTCCATCCCGGCGGCTTCGGCCGCCTTGAGAACCTCGACGCTCGTCACGCCGGCTTCTCTTGCTATTTCGTAAATTCTCATGCGTCAAGCGCCTCCTCGCCGTTTTCCTCGCCGGCCATGAGCTTTGCAACGGCCTGTGCCGCCGCATAGATGCCCTTGGCCGTGACTTCGTCGAGGCCGGTCGCCGCAATGAAGCTCGCCTCGTCTTCGCCGACGATTCCGTCGACCGAGAGGAAGCCGGCGTCTGCCATCTGGGTGGCGACCGCCGTCGAGACGGAGAACGTCTCTGCAAGCTCCTTGATCGCCGCCGCCTTCTGGTCTTCGAAGGAGGCCGTTGCCATCGACTTCTTGATCTCGACATGCCAGCCGGTAAGCTTCGTGGTGAGACGGACGTTCTGTCCTCTCTTGCCTATCGCGAGCGAATACTGGTCTGCCGCCGCGACGACGTGGACCGTGTTGGGAAGAGTCGGGTCAACCTCGATAGACTCGAGCTTCGCGGGCGCGAGCGCCTGAGCGACATACTGGCGGATGTCGTCGTTCCAGCGCACGATATCGATCTTCTCGCCTGAAAGCTCATTTACGATTGCCCTCACGCGGCTGCCGCGCTGGCCGACACACGCGCCGACGGGGTCCACGTTCTCGTTGGAAGTCCTGACCGCGAGCTTGGCGCGGTAGCCGGGATCGCGACTGACGCCCATGATCTCGACGACGCCATCGGCGATTTCACTGACTTCGAGACGGAAAAGCGCCTCGACGAACTTGCCGCTCGCGCGGGAGAGGATGACGCTCGGACCCTTCGCCTCGGGATCTACGCGGAGAATGATTGCGCGGATGGGGTCGCCAACCTGGAAGTCCTCGGTAGGAATGCGCTCTTTGCCGGGGAGAATCATCTCGGTCTTGCCGACGGTGACATAGATGTCGCGATGGGCGACTGCAGAAACGGTGCCGGAAACGATGTCGCCGACGCGATCCCTGTATTCGGAGAATGTGTTGGTGCGCTCGGCCTCGCGGATCTTCTGCATGATCATCTGGCGCGAAGTCTGTGCCGCGATGCGGCCGAGCCGAGAGGCGGGCATCTCGATTTCAATCGTCTCGCCCTCAGCGACGGGCTTTCCGTGGTTGGCGCGGACGGCTCTGGCAATGGAGATAAAGCCAGGGCCAGTATCCTCGTCGGAAGCCACTAATGTGTCAAACACGTGCAAGGAGAGGTCTTTCCTGTCGATTACGACACGGAGATCGTTGGTGACGTCGCGGTTTTTCTTGGCCGCCTGGCTGATTGCCTGCTCAATCGCCGTAAGGACGATTTCACGGCTGACGCCGCGCTCGCTTTCAATATGCTGGACAACTGCCAGCAGCTGATTGTTCATCGCCATTTCCACTCTCCTTATTTTTGTCAAAAATCAAAACACACCCTGCGGTACGGCCCATCCGAGCCGCCGAAAAGTTGTTGTAGTATAGCAAATAGAGCCCCGCGCGGTCAACCCGCAAAGTTATAATTCTCGCAAAAAGATTTTCAGATTTTCTCCTTTGCGCCGCCAAGTCGACTGCGCTCGCAGGCAAAGCCCATAATATGGCTCTCGACGCTCGCCTCCAAACTGGACGAAAGAAGCGAGAAGTCGCGCGTATCGACGGCCTGGAGGAAGTCGCGTATAAGCGCAAGATCGCCGCCCGCATGGCCGCTGTCCTTGTAGGAGTCCCCTTCCGGCGGGACGAACGTCCACGGGTAGGACTTCCCTGTGTCGAAGCGGTGAAGCGTAAAGGACTTGCCGTCGCCCTCGATGTACCCGAGCGTCCCCATGATGCGCGTGCGCCGCCCGCCCCAGGGCGTGAACGCGTCCATCGTGAAGCTCGCCGTCACCCCACCATCGAAAAGAAGCGTGGCGACGATATGGTCGGGCTGGTTGTTGTCCATGTGATAGACGCAGCGCCCGTAGTCGGTCGTCCGCAGCTTCTCGAGGATCGCCTCTGAAGGACAATCCTTCTTCAAGTCGAACACGTAGAGAAAGAAGCGCTTCCTGTCGTAGATGTCGATTGCAGAGTAGGGGCAGGTCTTCTCGTGCGGGCAACCGTCCGTGCAGCGAGGCGGCGCGCCTGCCGGCGCCTTGTCCGCGCGAAAGAGCGCAATACCGCCCTCGGCGCTCACGCGCACGCACCGCTTGCCGACGAGCCACTTCAAGATGTCGAGGTCGTGGCAGCACTTTGCGACGATCATCGGCGTCGTCGCCTTGCCGTCGTGCCAGTTGCCGCGCACGAACGAGTGCGCCATGTGCGCGTACATCACCGGCTCCTGGTGCTGGATGTTCACGAGTTCGCCGACGAGCCCCAAGTCAATCGACTTCTTGAGCGCACGGAAATACGGAGAGTAGCGCAGAACGTGCCCGACCGCCACCATGACTCCAGTCTCGCGCTGGCGAGCGAGCAGATCGAGGCACTCGCGCTCGGTCTGCGCCATCGGCTTTTCGAGAAGGACGTCATATCCCTGGCGCATCGCCTCCATCGCGGGCTCGAAATGCAGTGCGTCTGGAAGCGCCACAAGCATTACGTCTGCGAGCTTTCCAGACTTCCCCGCTTCAAGCATTTCGTGGTAGTCGCCGAAACGGCGCTCTCGCGGAACGCCCCATTCGTCGCCCATGCGCTCGCGACGCGAAGCGTCGATGTCCGACACCGCGACGACCTTCATCGTCCCCGGGAACAGTTTTCCGTAGGCGGGATATTCGTTCCCGCGCGATCCCGCGCCCATCACCGCAACGGTGATTTCGCGGCTTGTCGCGATCTTCAGCGGCTTTACCTCCGCGAGCTTGGCAAATGCACGTTCAATGTCCATGGCTTTCGTTACCACCCCTATGTGCGGAAATTATATCACAATTCCAGGCCAACGAGTCCCGTTGACATAATTCAACCAGACCGCCCGAGTGCCTTTAGCATGGCGGCAAGCATGCCGTTTGGCGAGACATCGCCCACCCAGATTTCATCGGCGTGGCGCAGCACATACTCGTTGCACCATGTTGCGACCTTTTTGTTGAGGCGCGAGCCGGCTGGCTGTGGCGACAAGAGCAACGCGCGGCCGGCGCGACAAGCGGCAAGCAAGTCGCAGGGCAATTCACTTTCTGGTGGTATGCCCTGCGGAATTACCTGGATTACCGGGCGACCATTGGCAATGGCGCGTCGCAGCGCTTCGCGTTCCTGGGCGCTTGTGAAGGTAGAGACCAAGGGCGGCGGGGCTGAAGCCCCGCACTCCGATATGGCGACGCCGTCTCGGCGCCACAAAAGCCGCGGCTTCAAGTCATTTGCCCAAAAGCCCTGCGACGCCACAAACGCGATTCGAGGTCCTTTTAAAAGGTCGATGTTGCCATAGGCGTATTGCGTGACCGCTCCGAACCTGTCGCGAGTCCAGTTCGACGGATTCTCACGGATATACTTGCGATATGCCGCAAGCTGAGATTCGTTCGTGACGATTTTGTCCCAGTAGTCCTGCTGCCACAGATGCTCGCCGATGTCCTCGACCTCGCCAGAACGGCGAAGCTTGCCGTAGATGAATCCGGTCCCACCTTTAAATCGCCCAATGAGAAAGCCGAGGTGCTGCTCCTTGTTTGTAGGACGGTAATGCACGCGCACAATGGCATGGAAGTGGTTGGGCATCAAGACAAATTCATCAAGCTCAAGCTCGGGGTACTTCGACGGCATGGCTCGCCAATACTTCTCGACCAGACGGCCAAGATCGTTGAGTTCACAGCGCTCGCCGACTATCGCGCCGAATATCGACTTGTTGTGCGCGACCTGGCACGTGACGAAAAACCACCCGTTGCGGTAGTTGATAGCGGCGTTGCGCAAAGACTTGCGCCAGTTCTGGTGCGCATCGCCATGCGCCCTTGAAGATCCCATCGGGTTCATGCACATGTGGAATATTATAGCACACACATTCCTCTATCGGTGCGGCGACCAATCGCATCCATGCCCGTGTCGGTGCGGCCGGTCTTTCACGCCACCCACCCGCCGCCTGTATCGGTGCGGCGAACTTTCACGCCACCCACCCGCCGCCTGTATCGGTGCGGCGAACTTTCATGTCACCCATTTGCCGCCCGTATCGGTGCGGCGGACTTTCACGTAACCCACCCGCCGCCTGTATCGGTGCGGCGGACTTTAGTCCGCCTCGCCGCCCTACCTCATCTCGACACCAACCTTGAAAAACCGGCTTGCCTCGTTAGTGGGCGAGTGCCACGCCCTGTCAGTCAGGTTGGTCTTGCCATAGACTGTGTAAACCCGCGTATCAAGATTTGGTTCCCATGTTATAACAGCTGCATTGTTAACCATGTGAATGTCTGCAAGTAACCGCGAATTGGAGTTCGTTGGTGTCAGCCCAGCAATATACGAATCCAATATAGTGTAGCCATTATCCCCAACCCTATTGAGAATATTACAATAGTCGTATTTGCAATCGTGCAAGACGTTGCTTGACACATTCTGGCGAACCCATTCGCCATCAACGCGCACAGATTTGCCATCCACATCAACATCGACATAATCCGGCTGCCATTCAATGTTGCTTATTTTCATTTGGGGGCCTTGCACATAATGTTTTGAGGATTGCTTGGTCATGGCAAGACAAAGCCCAAGAACATGTTCGCCACTTTCTTCAAATCTGCATGCTATGGACACTTCCCGATACGACGCACCGTTTAAACTGCCATCCCACTTGTCAATTAGCACGCCGTCCGACAACCAATCGCAACTCCATTTTTGATCATTACTATACATATCGCCAGCATAAATGACACAACGAAATCTCAATGTGCCTAATGTGCCATTAAATTTCAAATTAAGTATACTATACATACTACTAACTGTAATCCACCCTGCATAGATGTCACCAGAAATCTCATCTTGATTTATATCCCAAGTGAAAGTTCCTCCTCCTGACGATGACGCAGTTTCGTACGAGGTAAACGGTGGCGGTAATTCGGTTGCCCACAAAAAACTTGTGGACAACCAGATAAAACATATTGCAAGAAAATGCTTCTGCATCTTACTTCTTCCCCACCTCCGGCAGCTTGTCGGGGCCGAGTTTGAGAGAGTTGATGATCTCGGGGTGGGAAAGGACACGGGAATAGACGCGGACTTCGTCGTAGGTCGGGGTGACAAATCCGCCGAGGATGAGCATCGGCGACTTCTTCCACGCTGGCTGAGAGGTTGTCAGATCGCCGAAAATCGTGTCGTCCTGGTAGAACTTGAGCACAAGCCCCTTGCCGGACTTGTCGCCCGTCACGGTGTAGAGGTGTTTCTGCCCATCCAAGAGCATCTTACCGTTGCCAACTTTCTTGGATTCGCTAAAACCATTGATGCTGGACGCCCATCTCTTCCCATAGCGCGTCCACGTCCAGAATACGCTATCATCCTTGCTGTCAGGAGATGACGCGATCTTGAATATTGTGTCAGTATTGGCTTCGCCAAGTCCCTTGTCCGTCGCCGATGCCCAGACCTGGACAGTGAACGGTGCGAGGGGGACTGTCCCCTCAAGGAAAACAAGAGGAGCGCCCGACCGAAGCGAGATAGCACCGTTTTCTACTATCGCACCGTCTGGCATCGCGGGCGTAATGTTGCCCACAGCGGGGGAGAGACCTTCCATAAAGCTCCAGCGAGCCATAAGTCCCGAGAAGTCCTTAGGTTTCGGCCTCGGCGTCGGCCTCGGCGGAACGGGAGCAGGAACAGGTTTTGTGTCTGGCGTCACTGATGCATCTTCATCCGGCAATACAAGAGAAGCAAGCCGTTGATCAACGAGAGTTCGTTTAAGCCCCTCCACTTTGCCTTCTGCAATTGCCTTACGATAGAAAAGCGCCGCTCGCTCACGGAAAAAGTTTTCGGCACCAGTATAGAACGTCTCGTATCCCCACCAGAAGTCTCCAAGTTCGGCGCTGCCGTCCGAACCATTTGCGTCGGCAGCAGCCATCCTGCCGACATCACCACTTACCTTGGCAAACTCTGCCAATGCAGACTTCCAATCGGCAGAAAGCGCAAGCGCCTCAGCATACTGACGGCGAACGGAATCCGTGCTGACTTTTCGAAGCTGTGCAGCGAGCCTGCCCACATCTTTCGACGCCTTAACCTGTGCCTGGGCAAGAAGTAGCTGAGACTGAAGCCGAGGCGCCTTGCGAGCGTTCTCGCGCCCAAGCGCACCTGATATTACGTCTGCGATGTCTGCCGGAGGAACATCTTTTACTTTAGCTTTTAGAAGCTCCACCGTGTCCGCCGCCTTGCCATAATCTCCGGCCTTCACATAATATCCAACCGCACCTCGGAGAAATAGATATCTTACGGCCTCACTTTTGGCGGACGCTGCAAAATCAATAGACGTTTTCGCCACATCGCCTGCCGAAATCTTCTTTTCTTTGTAGTCCGATATCGCGGGAGACATCAATTCCGAGACCAATGGCCGCGCATCAGCGATTTCTTGTTTAGTCGGCATGGCAATCGCAACCCCTGCAGAAAATGCGGCAATTGTGACAAGTTTGAGTTTACTGTTCATTCGGTCTTTCCTTTCTTCTACGTATAGCTTCGGGAAATCTCCAACAATGAAGACGTCCCCGCGACGCGTTCCGCAGAGGCGACTGGTATGCCCGAAAGGAGACGCGACGCGGGGACGAAAGAGACTAAGCACGCCCAAAAGGACGCACCAAGACAGTTCGTCTTTGCGTTGAGTCTACCTTTCAAGATGATTACCAGTCTTCCTGCGGATCGACTACGGTTCGTAGTATAGCAAATTTGAGCACTTTTGTGCATAAAACCTGCCACACACCATGCCGCCGTCCCCCGTCGGGATACCAGTCGCCATCTATGTACACGCAACAGAGCTGCGGAAATGACAGTGGAATTTTTAGAATTCTGCTTCCACAGCGGCGATCATGCGCTCCACGCGGGTCTTTACCTGCGAGACAGAGTTTCGGGAAATCCCGAATTCTGCGGCAACTTCGCCTATAGGACGCCCTTCTATGACATACGCACGGTATACGGCCTTCGACTGCGGCGAAAGAGCCGTCTTGGAAAGAGTCCAGTCCACGGCGGCCTTGTGCCGCGCAAGACGCCACTTCGCATCGATAAACGCGGCCGTCGCCGAATCCACCGATGGCTCCACACCCGCCTCCGGATCATCCATCGACACGACCGAGCCGCCACCACGCGACTGATGGCGACGCCAGCGGCTGACGAGCTCGTTACGAATGAGCGTCGCAAGGTATCTCCTGAACTTCACCGCCCCACCGCCGATTTTCACCTTTCCGCCGCCAAGCACCTCCACGAGCCGCATGAAGATATCCTGCACGACGTCCTCTACCTCTGCGCCTACGCCTCGCTCCTCGGCAAAAGCCCTTATAGCCGGGGCATAGAGTTCGAAAAGCCGAGTCCAGGCCGCCTCGTCACGCACTCCTGTTTTTTCTGAGGCAATGTGTGCAAGCAGCGAAACCGGCGTATCTGGAAATCTCGCCATCAGTCCTCCCCCAACACAAGCCTGATCGTACTGTTCCAGCCCCACTCGCCGACTGTCGAGCGCTCAGCCACATCATCAGGGCCAAGCTGTACATGCCGCACCTTGCCATCCGTTGTCGAAGTCTCCGCCTCGCGGCAGATTGTCCGCCCCTGGCCGACGATGTCATAGACACCCCATGCGTTCGGCGCCTTAGTCCTGACACGACATGGGAGCTTCGCCATCACGCTTTCCCATTTGATTCCGCTATGCGACGCGATAGCTTTCTTGTCCGCGACCGACGGACCAAGCACGCCAAGCGCAGATGCGTCCGCGGCGTTTGCGCCGCCCGCCGTTGATGCCACTGACAACTCATTCGTCGACGGCAACCTGAACCTAAAACCCTGCGGCACTTTCGCCGCAAATCGGCGATTAAGCTCGTTCATGAGCTTCTGCACATCCGTGATGCTCATGCCAACAACCGGAACGTCGTCGCTGCCGTTGCGGTCGTTTCCCATGAGCCGTCGCCATTCTGCGTTCGTTACATGGTTAGCGCCAATCCAGAAAGACGGGGCCTTTTGCGGGCGGCATTTTACCATTTCAATGCACACGCCTTCGCCAAGGTCAAAGAAAAGCGAGTCCTTTAACCGTGTAGAACATGTAGAACGTGTAGAGTTAACTACCAAGATTGATGCGGCGGCCAGCGAGACAACCGCTGCCGCGCCAAGCAACGCTATAAATGCGCGCCGCAAAAGCTTAGTCCTGACAGGACACGCACTGCTCGTCCGCACATTTCCAAGAAACTCAACGAGCTTCAGCGGCCTCTTTGCCGGGTCTGCGGCGAGCATTGGCGGAAGCACCTCGCGCCACGGCCCATCAAGAGGCTCCAAAAGCCGCAGAGCATCTGTGCCAGGCTCGTACCAAATGCCCGTCAAAAGCCGAAAGAACGCCACGCCAAGCGCATATACATCGGACGCCGCGCTCGCCTCTTCTCCGCGCAGAAGTTCCGGTGCGAGATAACCGCCGGTTCCCATCATAAGCTTCTTCGCATCAGCGGAATCAGCGGCAACGACGGTGCTCGCTACGCCAATCTCCTTCTTGATTTGTCCACCGACATATCGTGAGATGCCAAAATCAACAAGTACGGCGTCGTTGGCGCTATTCAAGAGGATGTTGCCGAGCTTTACGTCGCGGTGGACGATGCCTTCTTCGTGGATGCAGTCAAGGGCCGATGCAAGTGAAGAGAGCCAGCGCCATCTGTCCGAATCGTCGAAGGAGTCTGGCGTCACGTCGTCAAGCGTCCTCGCATCGCCGTTTGGATCAAGCACGAGATCCATGACAAAATACGCCGTACCGTCGTCCATGGCGCCAAGATCGGACACCCTTGCGATATTGGGATGCCTTAGCCGTGCAAGCGTGCGCGCCTCCGCGACAAATCGTTCGCGCAGAAAGTCAACCTCGCCATGCTCCAAAGTAAATGTCTTGAGGGCGTAGCAAACGCCCAGGGCACGATGCCTTACCTCGTAGACGGCACCCATGCCGCCTCGCCCGATCAACCGTATGACATCGTATTCTTTAATGGCTTCCACTTTGTTTCGCTATAAGCATGGTCTCCTGCGGCGAAGTGAAGACCCGAGCGATGCGATACGGCGTATTCGCCGATGGCTCCCGGAGGTGGAACCTTCGGACGTCGCGGAGATCAATACACCTTGATGTAGGTCTCGGATTTGAGGCGGTCGATCCACTCGCGGTAGCGCTTGTCGGCGAGCTCCTTGCGGACGTTCTCTGCGACTGCATCGTACGCCTGCTCAAAGGTCATCTTCGCGCCGGTCGTCTCGTCGTCCTTGCGGACGAGGAAGTTCCAGCCGTCGAGCTCGATCCACTTGGAAGTCTCGCCCTTCTTCATCTTCGCGATCTCGGCGCAAACCTCGGGCCTGAACACGTCTTCAGGCTTGATGTCCTTCCACTGGCCGCCGTCCTTTGCGCGTGCGTCGGAGGAATACTTCTTCGCCACCTCGCCGAACGGTTCGGTCTTTAGCGCCTCGTCGATCTCGGGCTTCTTCGCGACGTCATCAGGGCCAACGAGAATCGCAGAGACGGTTACGCGGCTGTCGGAGACATATCGCTCGGGATGCGATTCGTATTCCTTGCGCATGTCAGACGGGCTCGCGGAGACTGTCTTGTCGACCATCTGCCAGCGAATCGCCGCAACGACCATGTCGTCCTTGAGGCGCTGCCGCCACTCGGGAAACGTGACGCGATCCTTCGCAAGCGCGGCCTTGAACCTGTTCTTGTCGCCGCCGAAGACGCGCGTTACGATTTCGCGGACGCGATTCTCAACAACCCAGTCCTGCATCTGGAGCTTCGCCTTCGCCGCGGCCTTGAGCATCAGCTCGCGCTCGATCATCTCGCCGCGCACAACGGCGTACTTATCGGCGCCAGCGCCAGCGCGGCGCATCTCGCCGATGACGTCGCTCTTCAGGATAACGGACGAGCCGACCCGCGCCGCAATGCCATCGACCTCGACGGCAAAGGCGTCAAGTGCGGTCAAAAGCGAAAAAACAAGAAGATATTTGGCTTTCAACTTTTCAACTTTCAACTTTAAACTTTAAACTTTCTCACAGCATTGCCGCAATCGCCGCACCCACCATCGGGGCATCGTCGACCTGGGGCGTAATGGCGTAATGTACGTTGCGGCGCTGGACGAGCATCTCGTCGAGTTCGCGGCGCACGGTCGCGTCAAACGGAATCGCACGCGTCTTGTAGTAGGTCGAGCCGTCGGCGTTAATCGCGACAGGCGCGGAAGGATCGGCGCCCTCGCCAGACTTGATGACGAACGCCGCGAGCTGCACCGCCGTGAGGACGGCCGCGCGCTCGAAGACGGGAAGGCCGAGGCGCTTCGCCATCTTCGCGTCGTCTGGGCTCGCGAAGATCGTGTCGAGCACATTGTCGCGGCCCTCTTTCTTGAAGCCGGCGCAGAAGTTGTCGAAGTCCATCGTCTCAAGAGCGCCGAGCCCGCCAAGCGCGCTGGCCGCCTCCTTCGAGAAAAGCCCTTCCTTCGCCGCGGCCTTGTATATCTCGAGGCCGACGCCGCCGAGATACGCGCCGGCGATCCTCTTCTCGAGAAGGCCGATTCCGGGGTTGCCGGTCTTCGCGTCGGCCGCATCGTCGAACTTGCTGCGCGGCGCCTTGTCGAACGCGCCCGACTCGGCGTTGATGATCATCGAGCCCTCTGGGTCAAGGCCGGACATCTTGAGGATGTTCTTGTTCTTCTCGACGTAGGCTGTATTCGTACCGGTGCCGAGAATGAAACCGATGTAGGAAGAATACGTCTTGTCGCCCTCGGTCGCCTTCGCCGCGAGAAGAGTTGCTACCGTGTCGTTCACGACTGCAATTCCCTCGCCGCCAGTGCGCTTCAGGAGCTCCTTGCCGACGAACTGGCCGACGATCGCAGGCGCCTTGATGTTCTTCGTCCAGCGAACGAGCTTCGCGTCGAGATCCTTCGTCGCCTCGGCAGGATACGAGAAGCACCAGCCGAGCTTCTTGCAGCTGGGCTTGCCCTCGAGCCGCTTCACTTCAGACGCAAACGCGTTGTAGAACGTCTCCTCGTCAACCTCGCCCTTAGTGCCAGGCATCGGCTGGTTCTGCTTGTCGGAGATTTTCGGAGGGATAGATACGATTGCGCCGCGGAAGTTCGTGCCGCCGGCATCAAGAACGGCGGCGGAAGAGCCCTCGGGAATCTTGCCGTTCACGCCGACAAACGTCGGAATCATCATAAGGGACGAGGGCTCGCCCTTCAACCCCTTCTCCATCTCGGAAATGAACGCGGAGAGAAGCGCGGCGCGGTCAAGATCAGCCGCGGCGACAAATCCATTCTCCTCAAGAAACTGTTCTGGAGTCTTCATTTTCTGCTATTCCTTTCGATAGGTTTATCCAGTCTTCGTTTGCGAGCTCTTCAGCCCGTAAAGATGATTGTATCAAATCTTTGAATATGCTGCCAAGCTGTTTGCGGCGATGCTCAAACGCTTTTTTCGTTAAACGATGAAAAACATCGCGTTCCTTGTCAGAAAGCGCAATATTTCTATCGTGCCGCGTAAGCGTGACAACGGACGATCCAATCTCGGGGCGCGGCCAGAAGCAGCTCGCCGCGACTTTTCGGACGATTTTTACATCATAGTCGAGCTGCGCCCAAACGCCCGCGAGTCCTCGCGTCTTTGACCCCTCCTTCGCTGCAAGTCGCTCGGCTACCTCAGTCTGCACGAGCACCGTCATAGACGGAATCTCCCGTCGCTGCACGAGTTCAAGCAGAATGCGCGTTCCTGCCTGATAGGGAAGATTCGATACCATCGCGTCGAACTGCGGAACGATATCGTCATAGTCGTTGCAATCAAGATCGGTCCTGGTAGGGGCGTCTCTCCGAGGCGCCCGCGGTCCGCTCGGAGAGTGGACCCTATCGGCAATCCAATCGAGGGCGTCGGCTTCAACTACGTTCAAGTTCGGAGGGTTGCCGAGCGATTCCGCAAGCCGCGCGGCGAGGACTGGATCCTTCTCGACTGCCGTCACGGAACAACCGCGCTTCAAGATTTCCTCGGTGAGAACGCCGAGCCCAGGGCCTATCTCGAGGATTGTCGCACCGCTGTCCTTCGCAACGCCGGCAAGTCCTGCGTCTACGATGGCCTCAAGAGCGTTGCGGTCGATGAGGAAGTTCTGCCCAAGCACCCTGTTCGGGTGGAAGCCGTTTTCGATGCACCACGCCTTTACCTGGCTCGGACTCGTAAGATTCATTCTAACTCCTAGCTCCTGACTACTGACCCCTAACTCCTGACTCCTAACCCCTAACTCCTGACCCCTAAATCTCCTCACCTTTCTCCAACTCCAACTCTGAACTCCAACTACTGACCCCTACAATATCCTGTCCAAAACGCTTATGTAATTCCACTTAGGATCGTCCACAGACCCAGTCACCTTGAACTCCAAGAGAAGCTTAGTAAACGGGAACATCACTGGATGGACAAGCTTTCCGAGGAAAGACTCATTCTTGAGGAGCTGCAAGCGCACGGTGAAGTCAAGCTTGTCGGCGGGAATGTCATAAGTCCCAGAGGCCTTGATTGAAAACACGCTGCCCTCAATAAAGATGTTGTTGGAAGCAAAGACGCCGTTCGTGATCGTGTAGTCGACGGACGCCTGTGACTGGTTGACGAGCGACGCTACGCCAGGCACGTTAGCCGCAAGGTAGTCGGTTAGCCCCATGAAAAGCTTCATCTGCGCAAGCCGTCCTTCCGTAACACGAACCCTGCCGCGGCCGTTGATATACGGATACAGATTGGTCGATATGGGGCCCGTCACTTCCACTTCGCTGTTGACAACGCCATGCCTGCCGCCGAAGTCGCTGCCAAGGGCTTCGGCAATCTCGCCAAGAGACCCGTTGCGGCACGAAAACACCAGCGAGAACGACGCCGAGTCAGGATCGGATGCCGGGACATGGAGCTTCGCCTTGCCTGTGTAGCGACCGCCCTCCTTGCCACGCAAAGATATGTTGTCGAACGATATCGTGTCGCCGACATACGAATAGGAAAAAGACACGTCCTCGACAGGAGACTCTAAAAACACGCCCCGTGCGAACGAGACCGTGCCGTGAATGTTGTTCTCGGCCTGTTTCGCTGGATCCGGCATGAGAGTTCCCGAGACGGTGACCTCCGGAGGCGTCTCGCAAGATACGCAGTCGAGCGTTCCGTCGTTAAGGCAGTCGGCAATGGACAGAATGTCCTTGAGCGCAAGGCCAGACTTCGCGTCGAACTCAAGTCGCGTCACATCGTTAGTCACCACCACGGCAAGCCGGCCGTCAAGAGTGCGCCCCTTGGGGTCAAGTGCAGAAAGCGGGCCTATCGTCGTCACGCAGTTAAGGTTGGTCCCGCGAGTGCAGACTTCGAGGCCAAGCTCGCCATCGACTCGACGCATCGGAACGCCGTTGTAGCGGCCAAGCATCGGATGCAAGTCGAGATGCATGCGAAAGTCGTTGTTGACGAGATTGACATCCCACGACGCGGACACCGGCACCGGCTCCGTAACGCCCGTGAACGCATCCATGTAGCTTACCGCTACCGGCACGTCGAGCGTGACCAAGAGTGGCCTTATGTGCGACTGGCGGGCCTCGCCGCGCGCCACGGCGTGAAAACGCTGCTCGTCGAAATCGATGTATACCGAGCCGTTTACCGACATTGCGCGGTCTATGTCCGGCCAAGAGACGCAAACATCGTTGAATTCGGCCCGTCTAGGATTCGTCCTCACCGTCGCGACGACCTTCTCTGGCGCAATGCCGAGCACATCGGGTCGAATGAGCGTAAGCGAAAACGACGGCACATCGGGAATCTCCACGTCCAAGCGACCGTTGCGCTCAAGGTTCCCGGGCAAATAGTAGCCGTCGTGCAGACGGGGGATCTTGAGCCCGACGATGCGAACGCGCCTGAGGAAAAAGTCAACGGATGCACTATCGGCGCTGACAACCGCCTTGACGGGATCCATCCTTTCGCGGTCATAGAGCCGTAGGCCGCGCATCCTTGCACCACGACGAAAGCCGAACGCCGCAGAATCGCACTTGAACACGATGTTCGACGGCACATGCGAGCTTACGGCAGAGACGATCCAGTCGGCGGGAATCCGCTGCTCGCGGAAGAATAAGCTCCCCAGAAAGACGCAAAAAACGATGAAGATCCACTTCACCGTCTTCAGCAGGAATTTCGCCGCTTTCTTCACTGTTGCCGCAGGCCTTGTTCCAGTTTGGTTTGGCAGCCCCTAGGAGAGTCGAACTCCTCTTACCTGGATGAGAACCAGATGTCCTAGCCGATAGACGAAGGGGCCAGCTTCTTGGTGCACCTGGTGGGACTTGAACCCACAAGCCTTGCGGCACTAGAACCCTAGCGTGTGTGCCAATTTCACCACAGGTGCGACGGAGAGATAGTATACCAAATGTCAGACACACGCGCAAGGGGGGTATTTTAAAACCGGCTTCTTGGTGGGACTGCCGGGAATCGAACCCGGAACCTACGGTTTAGGAAACCGTCGCTCTGTCCAGTTGAGCTACAGTCCCACGTAGCCTCCGGAAAGGATGGTGGAGAAGAAGAGATTCGAACTCTCGACCCCCACGTTGCGAACGTGATGCTCTACCAACTGAGCTACTTCCCCAATCCGTGGAAACGGCGCATAGTATACCAAAAACCCCCTCGCGCGCGCAAGGGGGTTTTTTAGGCGTTTATTTCGCCGGACGCAAGATCATGTTCTTGAAGTCCGCGTCGGAGTGGTCACCCTGGAGGTAGATAGGCCCAGGAACAAACTCGTTCGCGTCGATCGCGCCGCCGGTGATGCCGACGACAGGCGCATCTTCAATGATTGTGACGCCGTTGAGGACGACGGTGAGATGGCGCTTGTAGAGCGTGACGGAGACGTGCTGCCACTCGCCCGCGGGCTTCTCGGCGGCGACCTTCGGCACGACGCGGCCGTAGTAGGCGGCCATGTTGTGCTCGTTCACGGGCTGGCCGTAGCTATCAAGCACCTGGCACTCGTAGCGACCGCGAAGGTACACGCCCGAGTTGGAGTTTTTCGGCACGCGCACATCGTACTCGAGGTTGAAGTCGTAGAAGTCGGCGCGCTTCGTCATAAGGTTTGCGCCACCGCCCGCCCAGGAGCCATCGGGCTTGAGGCCGAGTTCGTTGGAAAGAACTCCGTCCTTGAACTTCCAGCCGTTCTTGGCCGTGTCGTCCATAAGCTTCCAGCCGTCGAGGCCGTTCGCGAGGAGGTCAATCGGCTCGCCAAGCTTCGCGTCCTTCGTCGACGCGGGCTTGATGACGGGATTGCGCCAGCCCTTGACCGTCGTCTCCGTCGTGCCATCTTTCTTGACAGCCGTCGCGACGAGCGCGTTGCCGTCGACAGTGCCTTCGAACTTGAAGCCCCACGGATGGTCAAACGTGATCTTGTCGCCGGCGAGGACGACGTTGTTCATCGGGATCGGAGACGCCCAACGCCAAAGGACAACGGCCTGAGCCGCGCCGTTCGCATCGCGCGAGACGATCATATGGCCGGCGTTCATGCTGTCGTAGCCGAGCTTGAGACCCCAGTTGCCGACGACAGGATCCTTGGGATCGACGCCGAAATCGCATGTGCAGCACCCAGCGAGGGCAAGCCCCGCCGCCAACGTAGATAGAATTTTCGTATTCATATTGAGTAGTATATCACAAATCCGACCAATGGTCATCTGGTCATTGCAAGCGAGGCGATCAGTCGAAGCCGAGGACGTTGCGCATGTTATAGGCACCAGGGCGCTTGCCAGCTGCCCAGACGACGGCTTTCAAGGCGCCCGCGGCAAATGCCTCGCGGCTCTGCGCACGGTGCGTGAGCTCAACGCGCTCGACATCGCCCGCGAACATGACCGTGTGGTCGCCGACGACAGATCCGCCACGGAGCGCGTGGATCGCAATCTCGCCGCGAGGCCGCTCGCCGACCTCGCCCTGCCGCCCGTAGATTGTCGCCTTGTCGAAGTCCGTACCACGGCCTGCCGCGGCGGACTTCGCAAGCATAAGCGCCGTTCCGGACGGCGCGTCCTTCTTGTGGCGGTGGTGCATCTCAGTCACCTCGACGTCGTATTCAGGACCGAGGACTTCCGCGGCCTTGCGGACGAGCTCGAGAAGCAGGTTCACGCCAAGCGAGTAGTTGCCACTCTGCACAACGGGAATCTTCTTCGCCGCCGCGTCGACGACCTTCTGTTCGTCGGCGGTGAGGCCAGTCGTTCCGATGACGTATGGAATCCCCTCCTCGGCGGCCTTGGAGATCGCCGCAGGCACTGCCGCGTGGAAAGAGAAGTCAACTACGCCCTCGGTGCCATTTGGCCATTCGCAATCGTATCCGTCCGCGATGTCGACCTTGGCAACAACCTCGCAGCCCGCCCCCTCGGCAAGGGAGCAGAGCATCTTGCCCATCCGTCCCGCCGCACCTAATATGGCGATTTTCATGAGATGTAAAAGTTAAAAGGTTGAAAAGTTGAAAGGTTGAAATGTTGAAAGGTTGAAATGTTGAAAGGTTGAAAAGTTGAAATGTTGAAAGGTTGAAAATTGAAATATTGAGATATTGAAAAATTTAAATAACCAGTTGGTTGAATTAATTTGAGGCTAATTAGTTGGAAAAGAAAGCCCCAGCGGGGCTTAATAGAGGTAGCCAGCCATTTCAATGGCTGGTACATAATGGATATGAATATGCGTGCCTTTAGGTACGCGACATCAAATCCCTGTCGCGTACCTACGGCACGCTATCCGTCAACATCCTCAATACCAGCCATTAAAATGGCTGGCCGCTCGACCTCTGGTCGCTTCATACCTGAAGAACCATTATCAGATGCCTACGGCATCAATTAAGAGAACAATGAATTTATTCATCCAACTGGTTAACGTAATAACGCAGGCCGCGATAAATGAAATATTGAGATATTGAAATGTTGAAAGTTAAAAGGTCTTAACGAATTTCGTCACTTGAAAGATTCTTCATATATTTGTGCGGTAAAACGTGAAAATGATATGCAAAACGCTATAAAAAGTACGATACTACTCCTCTTTCTAATACTGCTTTCTGCCTTGACAAATAGCGCATTAGCGCAGGAAATCACCATTGGCAACTACAAGTTCAAGGACGGCAGCATGTATCAGGGCGAAATGTTCCGTGGGAAACCCTACGGCAAGGGAACCACGACTTTCGTCAACGGCGACCGTTATGAGGGAGAGTATGTCAAAGGCAAACGCCAGGGCTACGGTGTCTATTCCTTCATCGACGGCGAGCGCTACGAGGGCGAATGGTTTCAGGATCAGCAACATGGCACGGGTACGTTCTACTTCAAGAACAACAACAAGTACTCAGGTCTCTGGTACCGCGATTACCAGAACGGCCAGGGCACCATGGAATACTTCAATGGCGACAAGTACGTAGGCACGTGGAAAGAGGATAAGCGTGAGGGCGAGGGCACTTACACCTTCGTCACCGGCGACAGCTACCAGGGCGAATGGCACAACGACCTCAAGCACGGTCAGGGTACCTTCGTCTGGTCCAACGGTTCTCATTATACGGGTGGCTGGCGCGAAGGAAAGATGAACGGCACGGGTACGTATCACTACGCCAACGGCGACGTCTACAAAGGCCAGTTCCGCAACGACTCGCTGCAGGGAAAGGGAATCTATCTCTTCAACAACGGCGACCGCTATGAGGGAGCATACAACATGAGTCAGCGCGAAGGCGACGGCATCTTCATTTATGCGGGCGGGAACAAATACGTGGGCCAGTTCAAGAACGGTGTGAAACACGGTCAGGGCACCTTTACCTCCACCGATGGCGCCTCATACGTCGGCCAGTGGCAGAATGACAAGAAACACGGCCGCGGCAAATACACCTGGGCGAACGGAGATATTTACGACGGTTCGTGGGCTAATGGCATGATGGACGGCGAGGGCATCCTCCGACAGAAGGACGGCACCAAGTTCCGGGGGCACTTCAGTCAGGGCGAGAAAGACGGGCCCTGTGTCATGGAATCGCCCGACGGAATGCGTTTCGAAGGCTCCTTCAAGGCGGGCGAACGTG
>CACWJS010000023.1 GCA_902761275.1 uncultured bacterium
GGCCAAAGTCAAACTTGATCCATTCACCGTCGCGGTGGCGGCTGCCCCAGCGCGTCTTCATCGACCCGTCCGCCGCAAACGCCGGCTTCAGTCCATCGTTCTCCTCGCCGCTCGCCGTGACGGTCGCGAGACGCGCAAGGTTGACGTCCTCGAGCGCCTGTGCGGCGATCACGCACTCGGCCTTCACGCCGTCCACCGTCGCCTTGAGCGTGTAGACGCCCGGCTTCGCGGCCACAAAAAGGCCGCCCTTCTTGAGATAGTCCGTCGTCTTGACCTTCTTGCCGCCCGCCGTGAAGATGTCGAGCCGAAGCCCCTTCGTCTTCATCGCCGCGCCGAACTGGTCGGTCGCGTCCAGCTTGATTTTCACGCCCTCGCCGACAATCGCGACCGCATTCGTCGGCGCGAACGACAGAACCGAAACCTTCAGCGCCTCTTCGACCGGCAGACGCTTCGTGACGGTGAGTTCGCCCAGCGTCGCGGTCACGGACGCAAAACCGCTCGTCGTCGGCGTGAAGCCCCCCTCGCCAAACGCACCGTCCTCGCTCGTCCATGCCGGCTCCACCGGCTTGAACCGGTCGCCGCCCATCCACAGCGACGCCGCAACCTTGCACGGCACGCCTTCCTTCAGCACCGCCTTCGCCGCGTCGATCTTCAGGCCGAGCGCGCCCGTCGCTCCATGCGGCTTGCCGTAAACCGAGAAGCGGAAGAGCGAAATGCCGTATTGCGTCGCCTTTTCGAGACCCTTCACGCGCACCCATCGCGCCTTCTCGCCGTTGAACGCCAGCTTCTGCAGCCCCGCAATCCCGTTGCGTTCGCCGCCAACCGTCTTCCAGCTTGAACCGTCCATAGACACCTGAAAGAGGAACTTCGCCGCGTACGAATTCTCCCACTTGAGCTCCGCGCCGTAGAGCGCGACTTCCTCGCCAAGATCGACAGCCGCCGTCAGGTCCGTCTCATCGTGCGCGCTGCCCCAGCGCGTCGTGTCGTCGCCGTCGGTCAGGTTCGAGCCGGGCATCCCGCCGTTCTCCTGCGACGAGACAACCGTCTTTTTGCCGAGCGCGAGATCCGGCAGCATCACACCGTCTGGGACGAGGGACGGAAGTTGAGAGCTATTACTGATGAGTTGTGAGCTACTGGTTGCGGCAGGTGTCGTTATGATTTTTCCGTCAGTACGGCTCACCGTAAGCACGCGCGGTTTCGCCGCCACCGTGCCGACCGCTTTGCCCGTCGCAGCATCGAAGAATGTCACCGTCCGCGGCGTTTCTGCCGCGTTGTAGACCATCAGCGTACGCTTGCCGTCCTTGAGGAACGCGCGAGCGCATGGATAGTCGGCACGGACGCCGAAATCAAGCTCGCCCCAAGCCAGGTGGCTGTGCGTCGCCCAATAGGTCATGTGGCCCGTGTCCGCGTTCATCGCGGCAGACATCTTTTTCTCGCGAAGCTCGTCGAAAATCTTTGCCGCCTGAAGAGGATCGTGGCGCTGGAGGTAGGAAAGAAGGACGTTTCCGAGGGACTCGTTGCCGACGGCAGGCGTCTCGTGTCCGTCACGCGTCTTCCCCTTCTCGAACCAGCCGCCGATCTCCTTCTTCTCCCACATCTGCTCCCAGTCCCACTTCGCGAACTTGAGGTCCTCGCTCAGGTAGTCGAGCGCGGGCGTGTTCGGCAGCCACTGGATCGAATGCATCCAGACGGGATCGCCCGAAAAGTACGTCCACCAGCCGACGCCGTGGCACGTCAGGTTGGAATTGTACGGGTGTTTGAACTTCGTGTAGTCGATGTTCTCGCGGTCGCGGTCGAACCAGTATTCCGCTACGCCGCGCGCCTCGCTCACATAGCCGAAGATCGCCGCATCGCGCATCGCGTCGTCGCCAAGCGCAAGACCGAGGAGATAGAGCCCGCCCCAGCCCTGCATCGCCTCAGACGTCGACTCCTGTCCGTTGCCACCGCCATCACCGACGCCACCTGCGAACGAGTGACCCGCCCACGGATCGAACGTGCGGAAGAACGGGAAGCGCTTTTCAGTGCGGTCCCAGTTGGCGTAGTCGCCTGCGATGAGGCGCAGCATCGGGCCGAACTTCGCCTTGAAGTCGTCGTCCACAAGGCAGAGGAGCGCGCCCGCGTAGGTGAAGTAGCCGTAGTGGAAGTGGTGGTCGTTGAATGCGTCGGAATCGTAGCTCGTCCCTTCGCCGACCATGCCGCCCCATTTCGGAACAAAGGAGAAGAAGAAGCGTTCCTCGCCTGGTGTCCATGTGAGCCAGTCCTCGAACTTCGCACGAAGCTTGCCGTGCGCCTTGAGGAACGTCGCCTCGTCGCCGATCTCGCGCGCCGCCATCATCGCGAACGCCATCTGCAAGAGCCCCTTGCCGCCCCAGTAGGTATCACCGCCGAAACTGCCGCGCGCAGCGTAGTCTGCCAGCAGTTCCTTAAAAGTTGACGGATTATATCTTCCCCGCTTGTCCGCCGTAGCCTTGGCGGAGGCGGATTCCCCATTCCTTGGCGCAGCCCAGTAGGGAAGCATCCCCGCGAACGGATAGGTGATTGAAAGCGAATTGCCCGCCGCCACACGCTGCTTGCCACGCGGCGTTTCCCACACGAGCCCGTCAATGCACTTGAACTGCGGCGTCGTGCGCTTCAGGTGGTGCGGCTGAAAACCCTGCAGCGCGACAACCGTTCCCCGTTCCCCGCTCCCCGTTTCCCGAACATCCTCCGTTTCCACATTCCACGTCGTCTTCAGCTCGGCCTTCTTCTCGTCATACGCCCACTCGACGCGCGTCGAACGGACGACCGCGTAGGCATACGGCGTCAGCGCGGCGAAATCCTCCTTCTTGTTGAGAAGCCCCACCACCACGAACGTCGCGTTGTCCGTCCAGACGCCGTAAAGGTCGTCTCCAACCTTGAGGATATAGGCGGTCTTGTCCTTGCCGAGAACTTCGCCCGCGCCGCCCTCCGTCGTGATCGCGGGCTTGAGACCGCCCGCGAACTCGATCCATGTAAACGGCGAGCCGTGCACAAGTGTTGCAGTGATGCGCGCATCGCCGTCGCGCAAAACCATCTCCACGTCCCAATCATGCCAGTCATCCACTTCCGTCGCCTGCGGGGTGAAGTTGCCAGCCGCGCCGACGATGACGGCGCTCCGCTCCTTCATCTCGGTGCCGTTGTCGATCCAATAGGACGGAAACGCCACGCGCACGCCGCTTGCGTCGATGTGGACTTTTGCGGGATAGCTCCAGAGGTTCCCCGACCAGCGCGACACAAGCACGTCCGTCCACCAGTCGTTCGTCGGGATCGGATCGCCCTTCCGGCGCTCGGTCATATAGATTGGGCGCGTCTGCATGATGCGCGACTGGTCGCCCCAGTGCCGCGTCGAGCGCGCGAGTCGCCACGGCGCATAGGAGGCGTAGCTGCCCTCGCCGCAACGAATCACCTCCTGTGCGGCGACATATAGCGTCATCGCCGCAACGGTGGCAAGGGTTAAAACTGCTTTTCTCATGGCTACACCTTCGGCTGGCGTTTCGGCCAAAGAGTCCGAAACATGGTTGTTTAGGGCTTGATGCTAAGTTGCCGTTACCTCACGAAGACCGAGAAGCCAGGACCGCCGATCGTGAGACTGCCCGCACCAGTCAATATCGAGAGATTGGCCGCAGTAAACTCACCCTTCTTCTTCTCGCCATTGACGAAGAGCGACGAAACTTTCAGATTGTACCCGTTAAGGTCTATCTTGACATCCGTTGCGTCGGCAACCGTCAAGACCCCGATCTTCGTATCCTTCGTGAGTTTAACGCGAGCCCCCGGCTGAACTGTCCAATCCGCCTTGGGGACGCCAGTCCACACTGGCTCCCAATAGGTAATGGTGAGGTTATACGGCGTCGTTTCATTGCCGGTGGCTCCGTTTTCAACAAGCTTGAAATTCGACTCATATGTCGCCTGGTTGACCTTTGCGCCGTTCAGGTGGATACGCTCGGCATCGAAGAGCAGACTATACACATTGTTCGTCCATTCCTCTGTAGCGTTGAAGGTATACGAACATGCCGGATAGACGACGCCGTTCCCGCTCAGCGAAACGAAGTTCATGTAGGTGGCACCGCCCCATGTTCCGCAGACCGCGCCGTCATCGCCGAGCTTGTTGTTGGAGATCTGGGACGAATAGACCTGCATCGTGCCGTTTCCGACAAGCGTTCCCGTCGACGTGATCGCGGCGTTGGAAACAACTGTGTTCGCGACTGCAATGTTGTTTATCGCATTGTTGTAGGCATCAAGGATGAGCACGGACGCGGTGGTGTTCAGGGTCGCGGGCTCATTCCCCTGCCATGCGCCGTTCATGTACACGTAGTCGAAATCGCTCGCGAAGAACAGGCCGGACTTGAACGCCTTCACCTCGTTGTCCTGGATGATCGCGAAAGCAAAGTTGTAGACATTGCCGGAGACGAGCGAGGTGACTGCCTTCGTCGCAACGCCTTCATTGACGACTACGGTTTCGCCCTTGGCGATTATGTTGGCTTCTGTAATCTCCGCCGTGTCGCACGCGACGATGACGCTTGCGCCGGATGCGATCGAGAAGATCGACGCGGTAAGAGTCGCGGAAGTCGCAGTCACATCGGAGAAAGCGACGGACGATATCTTGTTTTCATCGACGACGGGATCGTAGGTTATCTTAACCGTCTTGCCGGAGACCTCGACGGAGAAGAACGCTTCCCAGTCGGAATCCGCAATCGCCGCGCCGTCAAGCTTCAGATAGCCGGGCGTGACAAGGACAGACTTTGCCGAATCGGCATCGGAGATGTTGATGGCGTTGTCGGTAAAGGTGAAGGACGAAGCCTTGCCGGACAGGAAGTTCACAAATGTCTTTGTCGAAGAACCAGTGTATGTGCCGGGAGGATAGACGCCGAGCCACTGGTCGGCGCGCCTCGTCGTCATGTCGGAACCGTAAAGGGAGAAAACGAAGGGGGAGTTGACGACAATCGTGGCGATAGAGATGACGGTGTTGGAGAATACCACGTCGGACGAAACATTGCAGTCGCCGGAAAGCGCGAGCGTCGCACCGTCGAAGTAGTCCTTTGCCGTGATAGAGAGCGCGCCGGAATAGTTGGCGTTCCTACCGAACCAGCGGATGTCCGTCCCGGCCGTGGGAGCTTCCGTCGCGGGCGCCGACTTGTCCTTGGCCCAGCTCGCCGCGTTGCCGAGGTTGTTGTCCTCGCCAATGTATTCGTAGACGTCCGTCAGCTCGCCGTAGTCGCCATAAGGTGCCATGATGCGCCTCGTCACAGCAGCAGTCGCCGTGTATTCGCCGTTGTAGAAAAGGAACGCCCTGATGAAATTGGATCCGACCTCGAGCGTGAGTGTATCGTCCACCGTGCCAGTAGAGGAAACGACTTCACCGTCCGTCACCGTAGGCCAGCTAGCGAAGGTCTCGCCATAGTCGCGTGTTCCACGGACGAAATAGACCGTCGCGTCGCTGCCGGAATACTTAGTTGCCGTCACGGAAACCGCCACCTGTCCGTCCTGAACCTCCCCGACGTCGAGATCGCCAAGCTCCCAGCCGTCTACAGACTTCATAGAAAGCGTCGTAGTGCCGTTGCCGTTGTCGCCGTACGTGAAGTGCTTGTTAAACGTCGCCTCGTCTATCACAGCATCATTATAGCGAATGTACGGAGTTGTTGCTGAATTTGAAAAGAAGAACCAGGGATTTGCCGCGATACTGGTCTGGTACGTGAAGGTCGCGGCGCGGTTTTTGCCATCAACGAAGTTGAGATAGCTGCCAGTATTCTGCCAGAAGCCGTTGTTACCAGATCCAGTATCAATAATCGCCGCATCGGAAATCGTCAGCGATGACCCGGCGAATTGCGAAGCGACGAGCGTACCGCTCACCGTACCGCCGTAGATGACCGGATGTTCGACGTTGTTGTTGCCGAACTGGATTTCGCCGCCGATAGACCATGAAGCACCGTTTGAAAGCGTCAGAGACAAGGGGATGCGGTAGTTGCCGTTCACCGTCACGCTCGCCCCGTCAATGACAACAGAATCAGTTTCAGACGGTCCAATCGTAGCAGGGGAATCGTCGACGTTCCAGTTTCCTGCTGTGGCGTAATCGGAGGTACCTGCACCACCTGTCCATGTATAAGTGTCGGCGATTAGTTGTCCCGCGAGTGCGGCGATTGCGATTGTGACGAGTTTTTTCATGGCTTTCCCTTTCTGGTGGCGCTATTATAGCATAACCGACGGTTTTGCAGATATCTATTCAAGCACAAAAAATGTGCCCTTTTGCGTTACCTGGATGTGCTTCGGCCTGAATGGCCGCGGGACAAGACGCCAGCATTAAGGGCCTCGCACCAAGACGACAACTTAAGGGCCTCGCACCAAGACGACAGCGGCAAGGGCCTCGCGGCAAGACGACAGCATTAAGGGCCTCGCACCAAGAATTCTATCTTTCAATCCGGAACACAACGACTAAATCGAAAGTCTGTAGCCGACGTCGCATAGAGCGACAGCCCACCCGTCGTGGAAGTCGCAAAGTCTGCGAGCGCGTCGTTGATGCCATGCCAGGCATCATAGCGCGATGAGCCTGGTGCGGCAACGCGGGAGAGAAGCAACAACCGCCCTTCGGTAAACTGCCGAGGCTCGTCGCCCTTGGGCCGGTAGACGAGCGCGAGCGGGTCGGGCACGGCCCTGATCATTGGCGCACCGCGAGCGATGAGCGCCCGCGCCACTTCGCGCTCACATGGCGAAATAAAAGTTCCGGCAAGAACAAAACCCTTGTCGACGGCTGCCATCAGACGCTCCAACACAGTCGAATAGTCTTTCACTGGGATTCGCCGAGAGAGCCGAATCGCGCAGATTTTTCGTTCAGGAGCCAAGAGCTCAATTGCACCCGCCGCGCTCCACCATTCGTCGCCTGGGATGCGGTGAGATGAAATAGGCTCAACCACCTTAAGCGGCGGCGGATGGCCATGCATGAGATGCCATTTAAGAGGGTTGTTCTCAATATATTTGTCGGCAAGCTCGATTATCTCACGACTGAGGCAGAGGCGGTCATGGTAGCCGCGCTCCCACTCGAATTCAACGCCGATTTTCGCGCAACTGAATTTTGTCCAGCGCTTGAAGTTGTTGATAAACTGCGCAAGCCTGGCGAGCGGACGATCCATGCCCGGCTTGAGATAGAGCCTTAGATGCACATGGTCGGGCATGATCACCGATTTCTCCACAATGATGTCGTCTCGTCGGCGCTCTTCGATGGAGAGTGTCGACAGTGCCGCAATGCCGGCAGGAGAATAGAGCAGTCTACCATTGTCGTCGACAGAACCAAACACCTTGGCGCGCCTCGCGACCGCAAATGTGATGAAGATTGCCGCACCACGCGAGTAGTCATAGCCCTTGAAGCGGCGATAATGACCGGCCCCGGCACAGCGAGATATTGTCTTTAAAGCCATGGGCAGATTATATCACAAACCAGGGGCCCTTGGTGTGCTTCGGCCTGAAGGGCCTCGCACCAAGACGATAGCGTTAAGGGCCTCGCGACACGACAACAGCAGGGGTAGAGACAAGGCAACAGGCCAAATAGCCGCGCGACAGAGCGATGT
Source organism: uncultured bacterium (assembly GCA_902761275.1). Classification (GTDB taxonomy): domain Bacteria; phylum Verrucomicrobiota; class Kiritimatiellia; order RFP12; family UBA1067; genus UBA1067. The sequence goes on from CACWJS010000023.1 coordinate 7,575, forward strand.
GGCTGGCTTTAGCCTTTTAAGTCACTCTGTCGCGAGGCTGTTGCGACCGCCGTCTTGGTGCGAGGCCCTTTAGGCCGAAGCACACAAAGGCCGAAGCACACCTTAGTCGGCAACGTACTCGATGTCGTCGAGATAAAAGGCAAACGGCTTCCCCTGGCCGCCAAGCGTGAAGGCGAAGCCCGTCTTTATGCGCGAGAGGTCCTGGCCGTCGAGCGCGATGCGGTAGCGCGTCCACCCCTTCTTGAGCTCGACCTCGACCTCGCCCTTGCCCGTGTCGGGAAACGCACAGTCCTTTAACCCGCCGCAGAAAAACTTGACCCTCTCGCCGCCCTTCTCGCCGCGGGCCCAGAAGACGAGTGTATTTGCGGCCGTGAGGTTGAACCCGCCGTCCGCCTTGCCCCAGTCGTTAGCAGGACTCTGCCACATGACGCCAGCCCAGTTGTCGTTCGCGGTGTAGGAGACCTTCATGCAAGCCGAGCCGGAATGCGGCTTTTCCGAGCATCCGTCCTCAACCTTGAGCGAGCCCGTGTTGCCCATGTAGCCCGAGACAAACCAATGCTGCGGCTCGTCGCGATACACCGCGAACGGCATCTTCTCCGCGCGCCTCTCCTTCTTCGGCTTCGGACCCTTCCCTACCATCGGCCAGTTCGCATACGCGGCGTTGCCCTTGCCGTCGAAGCAGTACGCATAGAGGCGGTAATTTCCACCGCCGGGGAGCTTCACCTTTACCTTGTTCGTGCCCTGGCCCTCGACGATCGACTCGTCCCAGCCCTCGGGCATCGCGAGCCCAAGCCCAGCCTCCCCGTAGTAAGACGCCTCGTCAACGAGCGTCCACCGCCACGTGAGCTTGTCGCCTTCTGGATCCTTCGCGGATACGGACGCGGAAATCGTCTCCCCTTCCGCCGGCGCGTCCTTCGTGACCTTCACTTCCCCGATGCGCGGACAGCGGTTCGCGACCTTGCCGCCCCAGAACTTCGCGAGCGTCGCGACGACTTCGAGCTTCGTGCCGTCGGGAAGCATCGTGCCGAACCAGGTCGGAGAGCCCTCGTTCTTGTGTCCCCACGTGAAGACATAGCCGCCGAGACACCACTTGCCCTTCTCGTCCAAGATCGTCTTTTCGTAGACTTCGCGGTACCAATCGGCCTTGTATGTGGAAGTCCACTCCAGCGGAAGCCCGTTGGGCGCCTTGCCGCATTCGTTCGCGCCCTTCGGCCCGTATTCCGTGAGGATGTAGGGGATCTTGCCGCCGAGCTCGCGCCAGCGCCTGCCGACGCTCGTCGCCCCGCCATAGGAGTTGATGCCCATGTACTGCAGCTCGGGCGCAAACTCGAGAATCGCGTCGGCCTTGTCCTTCCACATGTCCGCGACGACAGTTCCGACAGGATGGTTTGGATCAGCCGCCTTCACCTTCTTCGCAAGGCGGTTGATGAACTGCCACATCTCCTTCGGGTTCGGCTCGCCGAGTTCCATCTCGTTGCCGAGCGCATAGCAGAGAAGCGCGGGATGGTCCTTGATCTGCGCTACAGTCTCGAGCACCTCGCGCTCGGTCTGTTCGAGCGCCGCCTTGTCGAGATAGCTGAACCCGTGGTTGTGGTGCCCGAGCCAGAAGCCGAGCATTACGGTGTGGCCGTACTTCTGCGCTTCGTCCAGCTCCGCCTTCGCCTTGTCCGCGCCCCAGGTGCGGAACGAGTTTCCGCCGATCTCCTTCAGCAGCGCCTTCGAGCCGCCGCCGCCGCCGCCCTTTATGAAATAGGGCTTGCCGTTGAGCGTGAGATGCCAAGCGCCGGTCGAGCCCTCGATGCGGACAACAGAGCCGGCACCATGCAGGGCGAGCGCAGCAAAAAACAGGAGGAATGCAATGAGTTGGGTTTTCATGCCCCCATTATACTATTTTTCATACAGACCTGCACACTCTATTGCGTTACAAAAACATGACCGATTGCGTCATCGCCCGAATTCTGGTACAATAAAGGCATGGATACCGTCCTTTTCATCACCGACCTTCATGTCGGCTCGCACGTCCCTGAGTTCGCCGGCGTCTACGAACGCGCGGCGGCACATCATTGGCGCGTCATCGAGCTTGAGCTCTCGCGCTCCGTTCGTCCCCTGCGCGAACTTGTCGCGCAGTGGAAGCCCGCGGGCTGCATACTCGAGGGATGCACCGTCAAGCCCGCGGAAGCGAAACGGGCGTTCAAGGGCATACCAATCGTAAACCTCGACCCCGATGCCGGCACGTCTGCCTCAGCCCGCTATGTCGTTGAAAGCGACCCAGGGACAATCGCGGACTGGGCGGCAAAGGAGCTCCTTCGCACCAAGCCCGCCTCGTGCGCATACTTCGGGTGGTGCACGAAGACCGTCTGGAGCGCAGAACGCGGGTCCATCTTCAAGAAGACATTGCAACGAGATTCGAGTCTCCCCTTCGCCAGCTTCAAGGACGACTGGGAAATCGGCGACACTCTCGGCGTGCAGAAAAAGCTCGCGAAGTTCCTTGCGCCGCTCCCGAAGCCGGTCGGCATCTTCGCGGTGAACGACTATGCCGCCGTGCAGGTCGCCGAGGCATGCAGACAGTCTGGGCTCAATTGTCCCGGCGACTTCACGCTCGTCGGAGTCGACAACGAGGAGATGCACTGCGAGTGCGCGGACCCGACCATCACTTCGATAGAGCTGGACTTCCGCGAGGCGGGCCGCCTCGCCGCCGACCTTCTCGCGGAGCTGATCGCGAACCCGAAACTTCCGCCGCGCCATCTAAAGTTCGGGCCTGTGCGCCTCGTCCGCAGGCAGTCTACGCGCGCGCTGAGGTTCAACGACCCGCGCATCACTCGCGCGGTCGAGAGAATTCGGCGCGACGCCACGGCAAGGCTCACGGCCGCCGACGTCCTCGCAGAACTGCCCTTCTCGCGGCGCGTCGCCGAGAAGCGCTTCCGCGCGGCCACCGGCAAGACGATACTCGAAGAGATTCAGGACGTCCGCTTCGAGAAGATCTGCGAGCTTTTGGCTACCGACATCCCGATCGGGCATATCGCCGGCAGATGCGGAATGCAGTCAGACTCGTTCCTTAAGCGCTTCTTCAAGGCGCGGACGGGACTGACGTTGCGCGAGTGGAGAAATCGCCAGATGCGACTAGCCCAGCGCCGTAGAGCGTGAGCGTCGGGTCGATGACAAAAGGAAGGTCGAGGTCTTTAAGGACCCACTTGGCAAAGCCGCCGGTCGCGACAAGGCGGAAGTCCGTCTTGAAGTTCTTTTTAAGCTCGGCCACGATCTCGCGCACCATGCCGCGATAGCCGACGAGCGCGCCAAATCGCATCGCCTCCTCGGTCGAGCGGCCGATCTTGGGCGCACGCCCTGAGCCGATCTTCATGCGCGGGAGCTTTGCCGTCCTCTCGAAAAGGTAGTCGCGCATCAATGGAAACCCGGGCGCAATCACGCCGCCGCGCCAGACACGGTCAGAAGTGACAACAGCTGCGGTAAGCGCCGTTCCGAAGTCCATCACAAGAACTGGCGCACCATAGCGCGACACCGCACCAGCGGCGTCTGCGAGACGGTCTGCGCCGATAGTCTCGGGCTTGGGGTAGTCGAGTTGGAGTTTTGAGTTGGAGTTGGAGAGTGGAACTTTATCGCCCCGTTTAAGTTGGAGTTTCGAGTTGGAGTTGGAGAGTGGAATCTTCTCCTCTTTTTTCACGGCAAAGCACTTGTACGTGACCTGGCGGAAGGCAAGGCCGTGCGACTTCGCGAACGCGCGCCATACGCGGTCGACTTTCGGCACGACAGAGACGTAGGCGAGGGTGAGTGGGTGAGTGGGGGAGTGAGAGAGTGGGTGAGTGGGGGAGTGGAGGAGTTTTACCAGCGACTCGACGACACGGGACGCCTCGCCAAAGCCGCCGTCACAATGGGCCACATGACTCACACGGCCGTTGGACCAAAGTCCCACGGCCGTGGAGGTATTTCCTACGTCTACAACTACGAGTCTCATTCGCAGAGACGCAGCTGCTGGTCGCAAAACGTCCTTACGTAGCCGTCGTCAGTCGCGGCTCTCGCCCGCTTAAGCGCGGCGACCCATGTCTTGCGGTGTTCCCGGGACGGCGACGATCCGGCAAATACGCACGCCGGCTCATTCAAAGACTTCGGACACATGACGAGCTGCGTTACAGCAGCGATCTGGGTGAGCGCCACCGGGTCACCGTCGTAAGACGTGCCAATCTTCGCAAGCAGCGCGTCGGCCGCAGCGGGCGTCTCGACGAACTTCCTCAGCACATCGGGCTTCGTCGCTTCCTCGACGAGCTTCGGGTTGGCGCGCTGCCACTCGTAGGCCATCTGGTAGCCGTCGACATGCGCCATCGCGTCGTCATACGAAGCGTAGGCGGTCGCGTTGGGCTGGCCAAGCTCGCCTTTGGGCGTGAACTCACCGTACTTCTGAGTGGCGCAGCCAGCGACAAGCAACACCGCCACAGAAACAAAGACTCCACAAAAAACATTTGTCAGAAGTTTCATAGTGCCTTCTCCTTTCAACTTTTCAACCTTACAACTTTTCAACCAGCCCTACCCGAACATTTCCTTACGCCACGGCTCGCGCATCATGTCCTCCTGGTAGAGGAAGCGCTCGGCCGCCTCGTCGTTCTTCGCATGAAGCGTGTCGGGATCGAACTCGAAGCCACGCCCGAGACGCCACGCGACGATGGCGAGGTTGAACATCGTCGACGAGCGGAAGCCGTTAGACTCGTTGAGCGCGAACGTCTTGCGGTTGACGCACGAATCGATGAAGTCCGTCTGCTGGGGCGCAGGCTTCGGGAGCTCGGCGAGCGTCTTGAGGACCTTCTCTTCGGGCCACCACGTGCCATTCGCCTCGCGGATGCGGAGCGTCTTGCCGTCTTTGTCCTTCTTGTAGACGCAAAGACCGTTCGACCCGCGCAGAAGCGGCTCGTCCTTTAGCGACACGTCGCCGTCGAGGATCACTTCAGTGCCGTCGGCGTATGTCAGCGTGAAACGGTCGAAGCTGCCGACCGCCTCGGGATGCTGCTTGAGCCCCTTGTAGTCGATCTTGACGGGCGAAGTCTCGTCCTTGCAAAGGAGGTACTGCAGCGGGTCGAGGTAATGCTGCGCCATGTCGCCAAGCCCGCCGGAATCGTAATCCCAGTAGCCGCGGAAGGATGTGCCGAAGCGGTGGTCGCTGTAGGGCTTCCACGGCGCAGGGCCAAGCCACATGTCCCAGTCGAGACCCTCGGGAATCATCTGCGCCTTGTCCTGGATACGCCCGGACCAGCCGAACTTCCACGAGAAGCCCTGACCCTGGCCGAAGACGCACTTGAGGGGGCCGTTGCCGAGAAGCCCGTTCTCGACAATCTGGCGAATCGGCTCGACGGTAGTGCCGAAACCATAGAACGTGTCCTTGAAGCGGAACCACGTGTTGAGGCGGAACATGCGCTTCTGCGCCTTGATCACCTCCTTCACGCGAATGCCCTCGCCAACAGTGCGAGTCATCGGCTTTTCGCACCAGACGTCCTTGCCGGCCTTCGCGGCCATCACGCTCTGGACGCCGTGCCAGTGTGGCGGCGTGCAGATGTGGACGATGTCGACGCCTGGGTCGTTGATCAGCTCGAGGAAGTTCTTGTAGCCCTTGATCTTGCCCCAGCCCGCCTTTTCAGCAGCAGCAAGGCCAGCCGCGACGCGGGGAGCGTAGCAGTCGGTGAGGCCGACGAGCCGCGAGCCCTTGAACGGCAGGTGGTTGGCGCTGTGCGCAATCTCGCCGAAGCCGATCAACGCGCGCGTGAGCTGGTTGGAAGGAGCCGTCGCCCCCCAAAGGACCTTCGCCGGGACGATGTTGAATGCCCCGAGCGCGGCCGCACCCTTCAGGAATTCTCTTCTTTTCATATCGCTGTGGATTCCCTTTTCGTGTGGTTAGTGTTTTTCGTGGTCTTACAATCGTCTGTATCAGACCGTGCGCCATTCGAGCGAGAGGTCCACCGACCCAGCCGAGTGGGTGAGGCAGCCGAGCGAAATTGCGGTAACGCCCGTCGCGGCGACCTCTTTCGCGCGCTCAAGCGTAATGCCGCCGGAGGCCTCGGTCTTGGAAATCCCCTTGCACATCTTCACGCACTTCTTCATATCAGCGCAGGACATGTTGTCTAGCATAATCCACTCAGGTCTAGCCTTAAGCGCGCTCGCGCACTCCCGCAAGCTCTCGACCTCGACCTCGACGGCGAGCTTCGGGAACTTCTTCCGCGCCGCGACGACGGCCTGGTCGAGCTCGTCGGGATTGCCACCCTTCCAGAGACGGCGGTGGTTGTCCTTCATGAGAACGCGGTCGTACATGCCCATGCGGTGATTCGTTCCGCCACCGCAAAGGACAGCATACTTCTCGAAAACGCGGAGCCCCGGCGTCGTCTTGCGCGTGTCGAGGATGAGCGTCCCGTAGCGTTTCGTCGCGTCGACGAACTTCCGCGCGAGCGTCGCGGTCGCGCACATGCGCTGCATGAAATTGAGGGCCGTGCGCTCGGCGGCGAGAATCGACCGCGCCTTGCCGCGGAAGGAAAGGATGGGCTCCTTCGGCTTCACGACGGAACCGTCTGGCTTGTGGATCACGACCTTGATCTTCGGGTCCACCGCCTTCATGACGGCCTTTGCGACTGTCGCGCCGGCGACCACGCAGCCAGCCCCCTTCGCGTATATCTCGCCGGTCGCGACGGCCTTGGGGTCAACAAGCGCTTCGCTCGTCGCGTCGCACCATTTCGACTTGCGCGCGTCGAACGCGTCGGCAAGATCCTCGTCCAGCGCGAGCCGTACGGCTGCGCGGGCCCTCGTGGAAAGCATGACGTCCTTCATGGAAGAGACGTCCCTTAAGCAGGCATCAGGAATTCCCAATGCTTGTAGATCATCACCGTGAGCGTGACGGTAACAGCAAGGGCTATAAGGCCAAAGACAAGCGCGGCCGTGGCCGCATTCTTGCTGATGTAGCCGTTGCGCGGCGCCGCGGTGGTGGCTACGGGATCGAGCTTGAACCTGTCGGCGATCGCAGCCCCGCCGGCACCCTCGCCGCCGGCAACCTTCATCGGCTTGGTCTTTTTGATTTTCATGCCGACAATTATACCGAAAACCCGCCCTTGAAGTCAAGGGCGCCGATTAGAAGCGGTAGGTAAGAGTGCAGCCGGCCGCGTGGGAGAGGCCGTGGCGGCACTCCATGCGGTAGTTGCGCCCAAGACCATCCTTCATATGCATGCTCTTCGCCTCCATAATGACGAGCCCGTAAGTAACGTCTATCTGGAGGTTCTGGGTAATGCGCCACGAAACGCCGCCGCTCACGATCTGGCGGTCACCGGGGGGAAGCATCGTCGACTGCTGCTCGTACGAACAGACGTTCGTGTCGTAGACATAGGAGACGACGGCCGTCCAGTCCTTCGCGAAGTCCCACGACGGGGCGATGCCGACGCGCCAGCTATCGTGCCAGTTCAGCTTGATTTTCTTGTCGCCCTGCGCGGCGGGCAACCTGAAGAGGAGCGTGTCGAGCTCGGACCAGTCGGTCCACGAAACCATCGCACCGAGGTGCCAGTCGGACGTGATGTCCCAGTTGACGCCCGCGGCGATCGACTGAGGGATGTCGAGGTTCGCCGACGCCGCGCCGCGAGAGTCGGTGCCGGGCATGCGAAGGTTCGAGTGCCCCTTCACGCGCGTATCGATCTTGGACTTGTAGACCGCACCGACGGAGAGGTTTTCGAGAATCTTGTAGCGAGTACCGATCTGCCAGCCGCACGAGGAAAGGCCGTTGTTGCCGTGCAGGTGGTTGCGAATCGACGCATACTGCGGATTGACGTCTGCGAGGTACGCCATCGGATAGGAATACTGCTCGAAGTCGAAGTAGAGAAGACGAGCACCAGCACCAATCGACCAATCGTCGGTGATGCGATAGGAGACGTTCGGGTTGATGACGAAGCCCTCGATCGTCGTCTGCTTCGAGCTCCAGGTCATGAGGCTGTCATGGGAGTAGCGCGTGCCGAGGCCGTATTCGGGCGTAACGCCGAGACCAAACGTGAAGCCCCAGAGCGCAGGAGCGACTACCTGGAAGTGAGGAAGGACGAAAAAGCCAGGATCCATAGGCGAGCACTTGTATTGCTTGCCGTCACGGGAAATGCTAATGCGCCCACGCGGGTGCTCCGTAACAAAGCCAACCTGGACTGTGATGTTTGTAATGTCGTCGAGTGTTGCCGGGTTGATCGAGTTCGCAGAGCCGTCAAGACCCTTGCCGAGCAATGCCCCGCCGTAAGATGTGCCGATGGCCGTTGGCTCATAGAGAGCGAAACCAGACGCAAACGCAGCCGATGCCGCGAGAACAGCCGTAGTCAGTGCCAGAAGCTTCTTCATTTTATGTTTACTCCTTGTTGATAATGTGTTTATTACCTGTTTAGGTGTAACAGTGTGACATTATATGCTTTTCTGTCGCAAACGTCAATGGGGTAAATTAAGATTTTTTCAAATAGGTAGTTTTTACCAAGATTAGTCAATTTGTGTGCCATTTTAACGCAGAGGCGCAGAGGCGCAAAGTGCGCAGAGATATCCGTTTTTCGATAGAAATGATGAACTATATAAACCAATTTACAATTATGAACTTTCACTATTTACTGAGAGCAAAAATTGGTGTCAACAAGGCAATAGCTCTGCAAAAGCTACGAAAAAACTCCGCGTACTCTGCGCCTCTGCGTTAAAACTCGAAATACCGTTTTAGATGAAAAAATAGCACCGTATCTATGGCAACAACAAGTTTATACGGAGATTGAGCGGATCATGTCGGAGACACGCACCTTGACATTCGCGGAATTCGACTCGGTGCCGAGGACAATCCTAAGAACGCAGGACTCGAGAATTGCGTAAAGTCCCTCGGCCGTGCGCTCCGGATCAACTTCGGGAAGGAACTCGCCCTTCATCACGCCCTCGGTGACAAGTTTTGCAAACACGGCCTTGATTCCACCCGTAAAACGCGTAATGCGCGCGCCCATGTCTTCACCAGCTCGAACCATCGACAGTACGAAGTCAAAGATCGCCGACATGAACTCCTTCTTCTCAAAGAGAACGTCAGCCACGTGGAAGCAGACCATCGCGAGACGATCCGCCGCCTTGCCGCGTTTCGCAATCTCCGCCTTGCAGTCCTTCATAATCTGCCGCGTCGCCGCAAGGATCGCCGCGTCGAGGACTTCGCGCTTCGAGCGGAAGTAGCGGTAGAGGACCGTGCGAGCGACGCCGGCCGACGACGCTATCATGATGAGCGTCACGTTGTCGTAGCCGACCTGCGAGAAGAGCTTCATCGCCCGTGAGGCGATCTCAAGTCGACGCGATTCGTGGTCTATTCTTGCGGACATACTCTAGTTCGTTTTTCGCGAAGTTGGACTTCAGCGGTTTCACGATTATACCAAATTTCTCCGGCTCGCGGGCGATTGGCGAGTGGACGGTGAGCGCAAAGCGGTGCCAGAAGCACGACTGTATGAGACCCTTCTTCGCGAGCGACTTGACGTACCGCTCGGCACCCTTCTGCTCCTCTTTCGTTTCCGTCGGGAAGTCGTACATAAGATAGGCGTGGACGAATATCTTCGCCGCCCTGAAGCCCCTTAGCACCTTCTCCGCAGACGCGCATGTGATGCCCTTGTTCATCAACTTGAGAAGACGGTCGTTCGCGCACTCGAGCCCGCCAGTAACCGCGATGCACCCCGCCCGCGCCATCTTCTTCGCGAGCGCAGGCGTAAAGGCGTTGTCGAAGCGGATGTTGCCCCACCACTCGACTTCAAGCTTTCTTCGCAGGATCTCGTCGCAAACCGCCGAGACGAGGGCGGGCGGCATCGCCTCGTCTACGAAGTGGACGCCTGAAAGGGAGTTGAAAGGTTGAAAAGTTGAAAGGTTGAAAGGTTGACGAGTTGAAAGGTTGGGTGGGCGATTGCCGAAGAACTCCTCTATCGCGTCGACGATCTCCGCCGCCTTGGGCATCTGGAAGCACCCGATGTAGGGAAGCTTCACGTCGCAGAACGCACACTTCCGCCAATAGCAGCCGCGGGCCATCACGAGCTTCACCCACTTGCCGCAGTTCCACAGGTTCGTGACGAAATTGTCGGTCTCGGCGACGTCGAAATACTCGCCCCAGTCTATGCCCTCGTAGTCGGGCTTCACGAACGGCGGCACATCCGCCGCGCTCGCCCCGCGGTCGCCGAGCATCTTCGCAAACGGCGCATATCCCTCGTCAAGCTGGAATTCGTCGAAGTACTTGTACGGCCGCCTGTCCGTCATCTCACGAAGCTCCGTCGAGACATAGCCGCCGCCGAGGACAAGCCGAACGCCCGGATAGCGCCGCTTTATGTAGCGCGCGATCTTGAACGCCGCGACGAGAGTCCCCGGGAACGGACAGGTTATGCCGACGATCGCTGGTTTCGTCTCTTCCATCGCCGCCTTGAGGTGGCGCTCGAGGGGCTTGTCGATCACTCCGCGCCGGCGTATCCTGCGCTCGAGTTCTCCGAAGTCGGTGACAGCGCGGCACAGGTGCTCGGCGTAGCGCGAGAAACCGAAGTCGGGATCAACGTTGTCGCGTATCCAGATGGCAAGCTCGTCAATCGCCTCGCTCGCCTCGCGCTTCGCCTCGACAGGCGCAGGCCCACCGAGGAACTCGAGAAGCTCGCCCGTCGTCTCGTCGCCGTATTCGAGAAGGACGTCGCGGGCGACTTTTATCGAGAGGTCGCGCTGGGCGACGTCAAGCCCGCGCGACTTCAAGTACCCCGTCAGGTGCATCGTCGCCGGATAGGGCGTATTCGGCTGCAGCAGCGGCGGGGTCAGAAGGAGAAGTCTCTTCATAGACCGTTCGTCCATGGGAATATTATAGCATTTCAAGTGGATGCCGCACCGAGCGAACGCACCACAAATGGGCAGGCGTTATCTTTCCTATCGACGACACGACCACCCTCGCCCCCGCAAAAGCGGATGCGTGAGCAAAAAGCGCAACAAGATCTGCCGCCGCAAATTCCATCTGCGGGTATTTTACCATAATTCAGCGTAGCAACATGCTAACCGCTTACGGCATTTCAACGCTCCCGCCGACCATTAAACACTTCCATCTCGCTGTGGCCGTCAGTCAACTTCCTTCCAACCACCAAATGCCAAGGGATTGTGTCAGCCCCACCTTTGCAAAGACCCACGATGCCAGATGCGCGAGGCATTGCAAGTCCCGCAACAACGGCCCTCTTGCCGACAAGTTCTCCGTTTCTCGTCCAACCGCCAAACCGCTCCAAGCGGCAATCCGCCTTCATGCGCCTGAACCGCGCACAGGCGACAGCACCAGCAGGGCCAACGCAGTCATCGACGCTCCGCCCCGTTGCCTCGCACAGCCTTGCAGTTTCCCCTTCGGCAAGCACGATGTGCAGCTCTTCTTCCGTCGCCAATCGCACCTCATAACCGTCTGGCAGCGAAGCGCGGACACGTTCCGTCATCGCCCGGCAAAATGCCGCCGCCGATTCCCTATCTGCCACTACACAAAGCGGACATTCATCCGAAAGCGTCGACTCTAAAGAATCCAGCCCCTCATAGCCGCCTTTCAACGCCCGCCACGCCGCGACCGTAACCGGCAAGCGGCTCATCCAGAACGCAGAACCCGCCATTTTGAACGGCAGAAGCCGCGCCACACTTCCGTCTCCAAACTCAAACTGCACTTCCTGCGGTTCGCCCGATCCATCGCGCCATTTGTATTCCTTTGCAGGGCTTTCCAGCCGCTTCGGAGTCTCAATGGTTTTTGCGGTCTCCTTGTTTTCGTTGTCCGACTTGTCCTTGGGCTGTTCCGTCGTTCCGGCATCCTGTGTCGGCTTGTCGTGATCTTCCAACTGCTGTTCGATACGCTTTTCCTCGACATGGTGCGACACCATCTCCTTCGCGCGTTTCGCCTCGTCCTCTGCCGCCTTTAGCTTGGCAAGCATCTCCTCTTCTGCTCTCCGGGTCTCCTGCCGCAAACGTTCGGTCTCCTGATCCCGACGTACCAATTCTGCCTCATGCGTCCGCCACGCCACCACCCCGGCGCACAGTCCGCCAATGGCAACAAGTGCCGTGCATACGCACGCAGCGACGAACCATGCCCATCTGCGCCTCCGCGTCCGAGACTTCACGGCACCCTGCGTTCGCTTTGCGCTTGGCAGAAGCCCAATGACAGCCTGCGCCAATATCTGCGGACGCTCCGCCGGTTCAACCGCAAGCATCGCAGGCAGTATCTCCGTCCAACGGCACTTCCACCTGCCACCTGCCAGCAACGCCCGCACATCCACGCCAGGCTCGTACCAGACCCCCGTCAGCATCTTGAACATCGCAACACCCAGCGCATACGTGTCAGCCGCAGCCGTCGGCTCCTCGCCATCCTCGACCTCCGGCGCCGTGTAATGGTTCGTGCCAAGAACCATCCGGCTGCCGGGCGTGTCGAATGCACTCGTTGGACATGCGCCCGCCGACGCCTTCAACAACCCATCGCCGAAGATGTGCGCAATCCCGAAATCGGAGAGCGTGACATGCTTGTCGGCGTTCAGCAGTATGTTGTTCAGCTTCACGTCACGGTGAACCACGCCCTGCGAATGGATGTAGTCGAGCGCGTTGCACAGGTCGCGGAACCAGATGAACATGTGATCCTCGCTTACGCTCGTCCTGTCCACGTCATCAAGGGTATACGGGTTGCCATCCTTGTAGAGAACGAGATCCATAGCGTAGTAGACAACACCCGTTGCACCGTCTATCGAAAGGTCGAACACGCGCACGAGGTTCGGATGCTTAAGCCGCGCCAAAACCTGACCTTCTTCCATGAACTTCGCACGGAGCATCGGCCACGACTTCCCGCCCCTGTAGGCGAAAGCCTTCAGCGCGTAGTGCACGCCAAGGCTCTCGTGCTCCACCTCGTAAACCTCGCCCATGCCGCCGCACCCGATGCAGCGCACGATGCGGTATGGTCCAAGTGCCTGACCCGCCTTGTATAACGGCTCTGTCTTTTCGGTCATCTCAGTGCTCCATTGACATTGTGTGCAGAATAGTGTACAATGCTCGCATATTCCATTTGAGGACAAAAGGCCATGACACGAACAGCAACACACCCGATACGACGCCCGCGCCTTGACGAGGATGTCGTGCCTTTTACCGAATGTCGGCGGACGCTCAGCGACTGCCTTGAGCGCACGGCTCGCACACATCGTCCCATCGTCATCACGCATAACGGACGCGCCGCAAGCGTCATGATCGGCATTAGCGACTTTGAGAACACATGGGACGAGATCGAAATGTGGCGCGAAAAGGCGGAGCTGGCGAAAGCCATTGCCATATCCCGCAAACAATTTGAACAAGGCGAATGTCTCTCCGATGAAGAATCCTTCAACGAAATCGAGAAAATGCTCGATGAAATGGAATCGAAAAGGAATTCCCGGTGAGAGTCAAATGGTCCAAGCACGCCCATAGCCAGCGCATGGCCATTGTTCGGCTCATTTTTCGAGAGAAGACACGGGAAATAGCCAGTCGCTGGAACAGGGACTTCGGAGAAACGGCACGTCTGCTTCCTCCGTTTCCGGAACTCGGCGACAGGATTCCTGAAGAATGTTTCTGGACGCTTCCGCCAGATTTTGAACGCCTCCGGCAAACTCAATGCGGCCCATATCGGATTGTCTATGAACATGTTGCAGACGAGATTCATATACTTGCGATAATGGACTGTGCAATGCTCATCCGTTCCCGTGACACATATTGGAACTGATTCTTTCATCGTCAAATAGCGCCCTGCCGCTCATCGTCGCAATCATTTCTTCTTACCGGACTTGAAGGAATACCCCTTCTCCTTCATCAAGTCAGGGCCTATGCAGAGGCGAAGGGTTCCGCACATAGAAGAATCGATCGGGCTAACTTTTTTCCCGTAAAGCTCTGTCGACCAAAGGTACCATCCTCCACGCATTATGTACCAAGCAGACATATTGTCACACCAAAGCAACGGATCTATTTCATTATCTTGATAATTTATAGCCGTCTGATTCTTGTTGCTAACATGACCAATATTTCGATTGGGATTGCAGAAAAGGTTAGAGTTGCATGTTGATAATGTAAACTCTATTCTGTTGCCTAACATGTCATAAAGCCCCAACCCATTTGGCATCTTCGTACCAACCTCCATTGGTTTAATATCTTCAGGTGTTTCACGGATGCTGTTCTTCGTTGCCCGTTCGATTACATCTTGCTTCGTAACAGCTATTTTAGAAATATTTTCTTCCCAATTGTAGTAAGGACTATCAACATTGGAATCCTTGATTTTATAGGCATACTCCCACTCCGCTTCGGTCGGCAATCGAACAACATAACCTTTTGGCAGTTTGCTCCTGAATCGCTTTGTAAGCTGCTCACAGAAATCCATTGCTTCTATAAATGTCGTGGCGATGGCAACCTTTGGGCCTCCAACTGCCTTTTGGAAAGCGGTCAATTCAGTTTTCTCATAAGAATCCCATTGTTCCTTAGTCACCTGACATTTTGAAAGCCAAAATGGACGAGATATCGTTACTTTGTGATATTTAACCAGCGAAGGGACATTAGCACAAGCCGTTTCTGGTTTTTCCGTCCCCATCATGAACTCACCCGCAGGAACGCCAACGAACTCAATAACGGTCTTGCCATTCAATGGCAGAGTAATTGGCTTCAGTTCCTTGACTTGTTTTGCAAGCGTTGCCTTGTCCTGCATTGCCGCGCCGCCGTATGACTTCGTCTCGTCGATTCGTCCTTGCACGATCTTAGATTCGTTGCCGGAATACGCACCTTCGCCAAGTGCAATCTCGTACCACATCGCCGCATGTAGCCGCAACGCCTCCATCTTCGACTTCGGCTTGCCGTCCGCATAGCCCCACCAGAACTCGGCCACCTTCGACGCCGTATATGCGCCACCCTTGTTCAACTCCCAATCCGCAATCTTGGCTACTTCGCCTGGCGCAGTCAGGAACGACGCAAGCGCACCATCCCAGTTGCCGACCGCCGCGTACTCCTGACCAAGCGCTTCGCAAAGCGACTCGTCGTCAGGAGTCTTCTTCAGTTTGCTCTTCAATATGCCGATCTGCCTGTAGCTCTTCCTGTCCCCCTCAATACGCGCCTTGAGATCCTTCGCTGCGCCAGATATTGTCGTGTGTCCCACGACAGCAAGCGCATACTCGGTGCCGCCCTCGGCCTGCGCCGCACCATACACGCCATCCGCCTTTCCCCAGCTCTTGGCATCGGCATACGCCTTGAACGCATCCTTGAAAAGCGCGAACTTTGCGGCAGACTTCTTCTCGTCCGCCGCATACCCAAGAAGCGCGTCAGCGTACTGCTCCTTGGTGATCTTCTTCTGGCGCATCTGCGCAAGGTCGCCTTTCGTCAGCTCCTCGACGTATTTCATGACCGCACGCACATCCGCGTCCGACGGCACGTCAGCCGCCGCAACATATATCGCCACGCAAATCGCGGCAACAATCATCACCAGCCCTTTCATTTCTCTCTCGTTCCCTTCTATTTCAGTTGTTATGCCACTCGGCAATCGGAACGAAAAAAGAAAACCTCTCTTCGTGTTCCATAGGAGGCTGTGAGATTGCCTTGTAGAAAACACAAAGAGAGGAAGTGTGCATGCACTTTCTCTGCAAGTGTCGTTCTACTTGAAACTCTCACATTTCCTATGACGACCGCTTTGCAGCGCAAATTGTCTTTCGGCGCATTGGATTTCTCCCCTTTGCGCCATAGCCCCGCTCTCGCGGAACATGAACATTATACCAAAATCAGCTCACAGTGGAGTCGTAAATTTTGGCAAAATCGCGGCAAATCTGCCGCACAAAAATCAGACACTCTGACTGCTGGTATTTGATATGAGATTACGGTGCGGACGAAATTAAGCGAGAGACAGCCAGAGTCGATTAGGGTCGGCTCGTGTCGGATAAAATTAGGGCGCGGACGCGGCGGTGCGTGTTTCGGCGGCATGCGTCTTATTCTCGACCGCGCGACTATCGCCGCGACAAACGATGGTCGGAGCGAAGCGACGAGGCCGGAGAGCCGACTGGCGCACGAGAGCATGGTTGCGGGCCCGTCGTGATTTTGACCGCCAGCGTAAAGGGCGCGCGTGAAGGCGCGCGCGTCAAAATCATGCCGATGGGGTGCCCGCAAACTGCGGGTCGTGCGAGCAGGTCGGGCGCAGGCCTCACCATCGGGCGGCGCGGCGAAATGAAATATGGCAGTCTGGTCCTCGTTTAGAAAAATTGCCGGTCGCTACATCGCAGCGGCGAGCGCCGCGCCGAACTCGGAGCACTTGATTTCGGTAGCGCCCTCCATCTGGCGGGCGAAGTCGTAGGTGACGGTCTTCGCGGCGATCACCTTGTCCATCGCGGCGATGATCTTGTCGGCCGCCTCGGTCCAGCCCATGTACCTGAGCATCATCTCTCCGGAGAGGATGAGCGAACCGGGGTTGACCTTGTCAAGACCCGCGTACTTAGGCGCAGTACCGTGGGTCGCCTCGAACACCGCGACGCCGGTCTGGTAGTTGATGTTCGCGCCTGGCGCAATGCCGATGCCGCCGACCGTCGCGGCGAGCGCGTCGGAAACGTAGTCGCCGTTGAGGTTCAATGTCGCAATCACGTCGTATTCGGCGGGGCGCGTAAGGATCTGCTGGAGAAACGCGTCGCAGATGCAGTCCTTCACAGTGATCATGCGGCCAGTCTTAGGATTCTTGAACTCGCACCACGGCCCCTTGTCGATCAAGGTCGCGCCGTATTCGCGCTGCGCAAGCTTGTAGCCCCAGTCGCGGAACGCGCCCTCGGTGAATTTTTGGATATTGCCCTTGTGGACAAGAGTCACCGATTTGCGGTCGTTGTCAATCGCGTAGTCGAGAGCCGCCTTCACGAGACGCTCAGTACCCTCAAGCGACACGGGCTTGATGCCGATCGACGCCGTCTTCGGGAAGCGGATCTTCTTTACGCCCATCTCGCCAAGGAGAAACGCCTTGACCTTCTCGACCTCGGGCGTGCCGTTCATCCACTCAATGCCAGCGTAGATGTCCTCGGTGTTCTCGCGGAAGATCACCATGTCGGTGAGCTCGGGGCGCTTCACGGGAGAAGGAACTCCCTTGAACCAGCGGACGGGTCTAAGGCACACGTAGAGGTCGAGCTCCTGACGCATCGCAACGTTGATGGACCTGATTCCGCCGCCAACCGGAGTCGTGAGCGGGCCCTTGATCGAGACGAGGTTCTCGCGGCACGCGTCCAAGGTTGCCTGCGGAAGCCACTCGCCAGTCTGCTTAAACGCCTTCTCACCGGCAAGAACTTCCTTCCACTCGATCTTGCGCTTGCCGCCGTAGGCCTTTTCGACCGCGGCGTTCCACACCGTCATCGCGGCGCGCGTAATGTCGGGGCCTGTGCCGTCGCCCTCGATGTAGGGAATAACAGGGTTCTCGGGAACGCAAAGCTTCCCGTCCTTCATTGTGATCTTTTCGCTCATGATAGTCAGGTGGTTGATTTATTAGATGTTCAAGTTGATTTCTAACGCACCTGTGAGGTCTGCCTCGTCGACCTCTACCTGTTCGGAGTCGATCCAGAAGCGGATGCGCTTGCCGCGCACGATCTGCGGCTGCGCCTTCGACTCGTCACGCACTTCGGCCGTGATGCCGTCGCCCGAATAGAGGACGACAAGGCCGTTCTTCTTTGAATAAGTCGCCTTCGCGCCATACGCGCGGTGCGCATCGTTCGTCATCGCGACATGACCGATCGCCACAACACGGCGGACATCGCCCGCGGCGCGACGCATGTCGTCCGTGCCCTTCCCAGCTTTGTGAACGTCGTTCGTGCCCTTTGCCACGCGGTCCACGTCGTTTGTGCCCTTTGCTGCGCGATGGACGTCGTTAGTGCCTTTTGCGCGTCGCACGCCGTTTGTCGCGTCAGCATCGACTTCGAAGAAGAGGAACACGCGGTCGGCATGCATCTGATACTGCTCGTCGTCGACGTGAACATGGCCCTCGAAGCTCGCGATACCCTCCTTGCGGTTGTAGACGGTAGTGTCAGAGGTGATCTTCGCAGGGCGGCCAGTCAGCTTCTTTTCCTTTGGTTTCTTCGGGAGGGATTTCTCGACTTGCGACTCGGCATTGGTGACTGAGGCATCTGTCGGCACTGTCGCCGGCAAGATGCCGGCTTTCCCAGTTACAGTCTCCGTGACTGGAGAAGCCGCTGTGACTGGGGGAGCCGCCGTGTCTGAGGGAGCAGCCGTGACTGAGGGAGCAGCCGTGACTGGGGGAGCCGGCATCTTGCCGGCGGCAGTCTCGGCAGCTTGTGGTTCGGGTGTTACGGCTTGCGACGGCTCGGCAGCTTGTGGCTCGGCGGGCGTGTCCGTCATAAGCTCACCGAGTAGCGACGTAACCTCGTCAACTGACTGCTTGGCAGGCGACTTGTAACCCTTTTCCAACACGCACGGCTCGGCCAGGGCGACAAGGCCAGCGATAACGGTAAATATCGAAAAAATGAACTTGTTCATGTTGTCACCTTTCGCTGCGAAGCGCGGGGTCGAGACGGTCGCGCAAGCAGTCTGCAAGATGGTTGAAGACGAGGACGAGCACGAAGATCTCAAGTGTCGTGAAAGTCATTTCCCACCAGACGCCCTGCCAAAGCCGCGCGCGCGCGTTGTTGATCATGACGCCCCACGACGGCTCGCCCTGCACGCCAATGCCGAGGAACGAGATGAACACCTCGGTCGCGACGGCCGACGGGAATCGTATCGAGAACTGGATGAGGACGATGTGCGCGACATTCGGCAGTATGTGCCGGAACATTATCCTGAGATGCGAATATCCGAGCACCTTCGCCGCCTGAACGTATGCGCGATCGCGGTGCTTCATCACCTCGGCGCGGATCGTTCGGCATACGCCGACCCACGTCGTAAAGCCGATGCCGAGGTATAGGCCAAGAAGTCCCTGTCCGACGACGAGCGAAATCGCGAGGATGAAGAGAAGCCCCGGCATCGATGCGACTGTCGCGCACAGCCAAACGACTACCGAGTCTACCTTCCCGCCGAAGTAACCGCCGAGAAGTCCGAGGAACACGCCGAGCGGAATCGCGATGAGCGACGTCATTATGCCGACGTGGAACGCGATGCGCGTGCCCTGCACTAGTCGAAGCCCCACGTCGCGCCCGAGGTTGTCGGTGCCGAGCCAGTGTTCGGCCGACGGCGGCTGGTAGCGCTCCTTGGTGTTGACGACGTTGTAGGCCGGCGTCACGTCGCGCGCAAGGGCGACGCGGTACTGCACCTCGCCGTAGACGGCAGCTGCGAAATACGCGGCAAGGACGATCAGGCATATCTTAATCGAAAGTCTCATGTATCTTCTCCAGAACGATATCGACCACCTGCTCGAGCGTCAGGTCGGAAGAGTCGATTTCAATTGCACCGTCCGCCTTCCTGAGCGGAGCGCACTTTCTAGTGGAGTCTATCGCGTCACGCGCGAGGAGCGACGCCTTGACTGCCGCGGCAGACTGGTTGGCAATCCCCTTCTCGACCTCCTCCTTCTGGCGGCGGCGAGCGCGCGCCTCGGCGGACGCCGTGAGGTAGAAGCGAGCGGGAGAATCGGGGAAAACGGCGGTCGTGATGTCGCGGCCTTCGACTACGAGGTCGCCGAAGCGCGTCATATCGCGCAGGAGCGCAGTGATCTTGTCGCGGACTTGCTTCACGGTCGCAACCTGCGAGGCATGGGCGTTGATTTCGGGCGTGCGGATGCGCTCGCCCGGCGGCTCGCCGCCGACATAGTAGGCGATCGCGCCGTTCTCGGGGCGGCACTCGATATCGACAGTCGGCGCAAAGGCCGCGACCGCGTCGGGGTTGTCGGTATCGACTTTCTTGACGAGCGCCTGCCACGTCATGATGCGGTAGAGAGCACCAGAGTCGACGTGGAGGAAGCCAAGCTTTTTGCCAACGATGCGCGATACGGAGCTCTTTCCTGCGCCGCTCGGTCCGTCTATTGCGATAACTCTTGCCATGTTATGCCCTATTGTTAAATTGTTTTTCTACAGCCGCCCCGTCTCTTGAAGGAACATCACAACGGAGTAGCCGACGAAGACAAGAAGCCAGACCGCCGCCTCGCGGCGACGAATCCTTCCGGGCTCCCTCGGATTACGGCAGTTGAGGCCGAAGACGAGGATGGAGAGCGACAGGAGCGCGTTTAGCGGAAGGTCGCGCCTGAGAACGTATGGCGAGAATTCGTCAACAGGCGAGATGACGCAAGCAAGCCCCACGACCGCGAGCATGTTGAACAGGTTTGAGCCGATTATGTTGCCAAGCACGAACTCGTGCTCGCCGCGACGCGCCGAGGCGATGGCGCTCGCAAGCTCCGGAAGCGAAGTGCCCGCAGCAATGATGGTGAGCCCGATCATCAGATCGGAAACACCGAGCGTCTTGGCGAGGTCGACAGAACCCCACACGAGGATATGCGATGAGCCGACGAGAACGGCAAGCCCGACAAGCACCTTTACGACGGCGAGCGGAAGGCCCTTCTTGTCGGCTCCTAGCGAGGATGCGGCGCTGTCTGTCGCTGCGCCCTTTGTGCGCTGGTCAAACCAGCAATAAAGCGGCATCAAGAGGGCAAAGGCAGCGAGGAGAATTCCGGCGTCAAGGCGAGTGCAGCGGCCGTCGCGAAGAACGAACATGGAAAAGAGCGATATGGCGACAAGCCCAGGGCCGGCGACAAGCGTTGTTGATGGCCGCGCGACGAGCGGACAGATAAACGCCGAGACGCCGAGAATAACCGCGACATTGAAGATGCAGCTGCCATATGCGTTGCCAAGCGAGAGGTTGGCATGGCCCGAAAGCCCCGACAAGGCGCTTACGCAAAGCTCGGGAGCGCTCGTCCCGAAACCGATGACGACCATACCGACCACGAACGGAGAAATGCCGAGCGCCTTGGCTACTTGAGCCGCGCCGTCTACAAACACACCGCTCGACCATGCGAGGGCAACAAGCCCCCCGATGATCATCACAATCGAGAGCCAAAGCGGTATGTCGGAATACATTGCGCTTATTATACCAAAAAAACGCAGGCCCTATGCGTCAAGCGTGGTCTTTGCCGATGAATTCGCAGGGGGCCTTTTTCGCAAGGAGCCCACCAAGGAAGCGGATGCCGTAGGTCACGTGCGTGGCAAGAACGCCGCAGAGCGTTATGACCCAAACTGCGGGATTGAGCGAGAAGGAAGTCAGCAAGACAAGGAAAATGTACGCGAGCATCGGCATCGAGATAAGCCCCTGCCAAATGCAGAATAGCTCGACCGACATAATGTCCGGCTGCGGGATCGCGACGAGAATCGCCCAAATGAAGAGATACGCGACGAACAGCGTCGGAATGAAGTACGAAAGCCGAAGCGAATTTGACGGATAGCGCTTACAGAAATATCCGCGATGGAACGCGTAGCGGCCGAGCTGCCGCAGATGCGCCCCGAAAAGCGGACGGCGGTGGTGGCACACGACGACCCAGGGGTCGTAGACAATGCGCTTTCCGGCGTCGACTATGTCCTTGCAGAGAAGCGTGTCCTCGCCCGGCCAGAAGTCGGTGCGATAGCCGCCGAAAGAATCGAGAAGCGACTTCCTGACAAAGAGGTTGCAGCTCGGATAGTCGTCAACGTCGCGCCTCACGCCGCCCGCCTTGTAGCGATAGCGGTAGTTTCCCGAGACGAGCAGATTGTCGTAGACACGCCCGCCCATGCGCGCAAGGAACGAGTCGCCCGGAGGCGTCACTCCTGGCCCGCCGACGGCACCAATCGTCTCGTCGCCAAAATAGCGAACTGCGTATTCAAGCCAGTGCGCGTCAGGATAGGCGTCGTCGTCGATGAACGCGATGATCTCGCCCTTCGCCGCCTTGATGCCGAGGTTGCGCTTCTCGGCCGGCCTCACCTTCCCTGTCGGTAGAGTTGAAAGTTTAAAGTTTAAAGTTGAAAGTTGAGAGTCGGCATCCGGAAGGACGATCACCTCGAAGTTGCGGTAAGTCTGGTTCGCAAGCGCTCCGAGGCACTCGTCTAGCATCCAGCTGCGGCGCGGGCAGGCGATCACCACCGAGACGAGCGGATCGTGGTCGAGTTTCGGAGGAACCTCGGCCTTCGCGTAGTAGCGAAGGACGCGCAAGCGGTAGAAGACGGCGAGCGAGTCGAGCGCCATTGTCTTTACCGTGTTCGCCTTGAGCGCGCCGAACTTGTTGCCGAAGCGAATCACTACAGGCGCCTCGGCGATCTTCGCGCCGCGCTGGTGGGCGATTGCGAGAAGCTCCAAGTCAAAAGCATAAGTCTTGACAAGCATGCGGCCAAGCGACTCGCCGAGCACTTCGCGGCGAAAGAGCTTCATGCCAGTCTGCGTATCGGTTATCGGGAGACCGACGAAGATCCTGACGAGCGTGAAGTAGACCCAGCTCACGATCCGGCGATGCCACGGATACTGCACGACGCTTCTCTTGTGGCGCTTTGAGCCGATCACGATGTCTGCGCCCTTCTCGACCATCGCCTCGAAGAACCACGGCGTCTGCTTCGGGTTGATGTCGAGATCGCCGTCAAGCAGCATTACGTATTCGCCAGTCGACGCGTCAAACCCCGCCCTTAGCGCGGCGCCCTTGCCGCCATTCCTCTGGCATATAACGGGCTTTACGATGACATGCTCGTACTTCGGCTCTGCCGCGCGGGTAAGCGCCGCCGCAGTGCCATCCGTAGAGCCATCGTCAACTGGAACGAGCTCAGCCCTTATTCCGTGGGAATCAAAAAGCCGCGCCGTCTCCGCGACGTTTGCCTCTATCGTGTCCGCGAGGTTGTAGACCGGCATTATGACGGAGAGGCGGCCGCCGCCTATCGCGTCACGCGCGATGGCCCACTTGGCCTCAAGCTTCGTCATGCCGCCTTCGAACATTGCTCTCCTTCAAATCACTTTCCGTGGCGGCGCATCTGCCGCGTGACGGGCGGGTCGATCACCTCTCCCATAAGGACTTCGCCCTTCGCGGCCGTCTTGGCAGCCGTCTGGCGACGAATGATCCACATCTGCACGATCGAGAAGAGGTTTGAGAGGAACCAGTAGAGCGAAAGCGCCGACGGGAACGAGTAGAACATGAAGAGCATCATCGCCGGCATGAAGATCATCATCATCTTCTGCTGGCTCTTGTCGCCGGTCGAAGGCGTGAACGCGCTCTGGAGCCCGGTCGAGACGGCCATCAGGATCGGGAGGATGTTGAGCCCGCCGAACGGGAACCAGCTCGAGAATAGCGCTTCCGGCTCAGAGAGGTCGCCAATCCAGAGGAATGGCGCGTAGCGAAGCTCGACGGCGGACCTCAAGACGTTGAAGAGCGCGATGAAGACGGGAATCTGGATAAGCATCGGCAGGCACGAGCTCATCGGGTTAACCTTCGCCTCGCGGTAGAGCGCCCACGTCTCCTGCTGGAGCCGCTGCGGGTTGTCCTTGAACTTCGCCTGGATCTCCTTCATCTTCGGCTGGAGCTCCTGCATCTTCTTCATACCCACGGTCGACTTGTGCGTAAGCGGCCAGAAGAGAAGGCGGACGAGAATCGTGAGAAGAATGATCGCGACGCCGTAGTTCGGGATCATGTTGTTGAAGAAGTTGAGAATCCAGACGAGCGGATAGCAGAGCCACCGCCACATGCCGAACTCCATCACGTCCTTCATGCCGAGGTCCCAGAGAAGCGACTGCTTCTTGGGGCCGACGTAGAAGACGCTCGTGCGCTTCGCCGTATCGTCCGCGAGCCTTACCTTGGCGAAGACGGACGCGGGGCGGTAGTTGGACGCGGCCAAATCGCGCGCGACAGTCGCTTCGAAACCGGCGTTTGCCGCGGTCGACGAGCAGAACGCCGTCACGAAGAAGCGGTTCTTGACCGCGACCCACTTCTGTGCGCCCGGATACTTTATCGCGGCCTCTTCAGGCATGCCCGCCGCGCTCTTCGAGCCGCTGCAGCCGCCCGAAAGCCCGCCTACGAGATAGCCCTTTAGGGGAGAGTCGCCCTCGCAGTGGTGGATTACGCCCTCCTTGCCCTTGCCAGCATCCATCGCCCAGCTGTCGACGGAAAGGAGATCGTTCTTCGAGTCTCCCATACGCATCTGCCCAAGGGAAATGGAACCGCCGATTCCCTCGTCCTCGAGCGTGATGCGGTAGTCCGCGCCGAGGCGGATGGTGCGGCTCTTGCCACCGTTGACGAATCGGACGGAATCGGGATTTTCCTCGGCCACCTCGAACGACTCTACGACCTCGCCCGCGCCAAGCGGCGAATCCGCAAAGTCAAAAGCGACAGGCGGGTTCTCGTCGGAGATTTCGCCGCGGTCCTTCGCGTACTTCTTAAGTGTCGCCTTCTTGACGACCGCACCCCACGTCGAAAGCTCAAGCTTCAGTTCGTCATTTTCAAGGACGACGATCTTCTCGGGCGTCGCGGGATGCACGGGAGCGGGCTTTACCGTCTCCGGCGTCGTGACAGTCCCGTCCGTCACGTCCGTCCCGTTGGTCGCGTTAGCCGTGCCCACATCGGCAACGGCCTCGACCGTCACATTCGTCGCGGCAATCGCCGCCTGCTCGGCTGCATACTTGGCGCGTTCCTTTGCACGCCCCATCTCTGCCCAAATATACCAGGCGAGGACAGCGCCCAAAATGGCATCGCAATATCCTCCACAGTCCCAGCAGCGTTCCCTTCACCGCGCCATGCGTCTTCAATGCCCCGATCATGTAGTTGGAACAACTCGGCTCGAATCGGCAAGCCCCGCCCATCACCGGCGACAGCACTACCTGGTACGCGCGGACGAGCAGAATGAGCGGCGCCGTCACGATGCGCGAGAGGCGAGACGCGCCATTTCCTCCATCACATCCTGGCATTTCCTGTCCTTAAGGGCGGAGCGCCCGATAAAGACCCACTCGGTCCGCTCGGGCATCGCGCCGCTCTTCACAAGCAGACGGTACGCCTCGCGCATCAGGCGCTTCGCGCGGTTGCGGTCAACCGCGTCGTGAAAGCTCTTCTTTGAAACGACGACGCCGGCCTGCTGGTCGGCGTCGGGTGACGAGAGATGCCACGCGACGAGGAGACGCCCCTTTATGGAACGCCCCCGGTCGAAGACACGCTTGTACTTCGCGCCGGGGAGCCGCGTGGACATTTCGCCAAGCCTTTAGACCTGCGTCAGGCGCTTGCGGCCTTTCGCACGACGGGACGCGAGAACCTTGCGTCCGCCCTTTGTCGCCTTGCGGGCGCGATAGCCGATTTTCCTTTTCCTCTTAAGCTTCGAGGGCTGCCATGTCATCTTCATGATTGATTCTTCCTTTCAACTGAAATGAGCGGATATTTTACCATATTTACTCTTCGGCTTTCAAGTGGCGCAGTAATTCCTCAAAACGATTGATCTTGACCGTGAAACGAGAGTCGTTCAGCCGCCCGAAGCCAAAAGTGCAAAAAGCGCCCTTCACACCTGCATTTGCCGCCGCCTGCATGTCCGTCCAGCTGTCGCCCACCATCCAGTCGTGCGACGAGAGGCGATGCCCGCCGAGACGCGACGCACACTCCCGCAGCGACTGGGGGTCTGGCTTCAGCGGCACTCCATCGCCGCCGGCGACAATCGCAGGGCCAAAGTATCGCGCCATGCCGAACTTCTCGAGGATGAGTTTTACCGCGAAGTTGGGCTTATTCGTGTTGATGCCAAGAAGCCATCCGCGCGATTTAAGCTCATCGAGGGTCCTTCGCACATTTGGATATGGAACAACCGTCTCACAGCAATGCTCGGCGTAGTGGCTGTGGAAAATCTTCCACAGCTCCTCGTACGGAATCGTCGCCTCTGGGATCGAATGTTCAAGAAGATACCGTGCACCCTGCCCGACATGCGTGATGACCGTCTCGACCGGAAGCTCGGCGAGGCCGAGGTCGCGCCTTGTATGGTTCACGGTTCCGGCGAGGTCGGCGCGCGTGTCGAAGAGAGTTCCGTCAATGTCGAAGAATACAGCTGGCATGGTAGGAGTTGGAGTTCAGAGTTGGAGTTGGAGTGGAGTTAGGGGTCAGGAGTCAGGAGTCAGTAAGGCCTTTGGGGGGTGGGGCGGTGAACTCCAGCCATTCGCTGGTGCGCGGATGGCGGAAACGAAGCGACAGCGCATGAAGGTAGAGCCGCGATGCACGCTCGCCGCCGTACTTCTCGTCGCCTATCACCGGATGTCCCGCTTCGGAAAAGTGGACACGAATCTGGTTCTTGCGGCCGGTCTTGAGCTTCACCTCGACGAGCGTAGTGCCGTCGGTCGTGGAAATCCGCCGCCACTCGGTCCGTGCGAGCTTGCCAATTCTGGCCTTAGGGTCTTTAGCGTCTTTTAGCGTCGCCTTAGGGGTTTTCCGAGTCGAGATGCCATTATCAGACCCTAATCTGACCCTAACTGACCTTACCCTGTAGCCGTCGGCGTCTTCAAGAAGATAGGACTCGAAGTTTCCACTCTCTTCTTCAAGCAATCCTTCTACACGGGCGCGATACGTCTTCTCTGTAAGGCTCGCCCAGTCGGCGCGGAACTTCTCCGCAATCTCCTCGGACTTCGCGAACATCATGACGCCGCTCGTCTCGCGGTCGAGACGGTGGACGAGCCACACGCGCTTCTTCGATTTCGCCTGCCCCTTGCGCACGTAGTCGTTCAGAATATTCTCTGCGGTAAGCTGGCTTTCGCGCGCAAGGCGGCCGACGAGCTTCGTGTGCGTCGCGAGAAGCCCGGCGGGCTTTTCGATCACGATTACGTCGTCGTCCTCAAAGAGGATCGGAAACGGCAGACGGTGCTTATTCTTCATTTCGCGGCCACCGGCTGGAGTATCCAGCGCTTGTTGTACCAGTACCAGTGCTCAGGATGCGCCTTGATGCGCTCGTCGAGCATCTTCATCGCCTCGCGCGTGAGACGTGCGGCCTCGGCCTTCTTGTCCTCCGCCGCGGGATCGGGGCGGAGAGTTCCAACGTGGTCGAAGACATGCTTCCCGTTCTCGCGGCGCATAACGGCGACGACGATCGGCGAGCCGCATCTAACGGCAAACATCGCACCCGCGTGACTTACATTCGCCTTGCCGCCAAGGAAATCGACTTCGACATCTGGCTGAGGAACACGAAGGTCTGGGAGTATCGCAAACGCGCGGCCAGACTCAAGCTTCTCCTTTATTTCTACAAGCGTCTTCGCGCTACCACGCTCGAGAACCTCGATAGCTCCATATTGCCGCTTCATCCACGCGTCGATCTTCGGATTGCGCTGCTTCGCCGCGATTGCAAAGAGTGGAATTCCGTAGGCGGCCATAGCCCACGCAGCCATATACCAGTTGCCCGAGTGCGGCACCATTATCACGACGCCCTTCCCCTCGTCGACGTATGCCTGAAGACGGTTTTTGTACATCTGTCCGTCGACAACATGGCGATCCATCCACTTGCGGGTGAGGCGCGGCGCGCATATCATCTCGACTGCGGTCTGCAGCACGTTCGCGAGCGAGCAGACGGCGATACGAAGCCGCTCAGGTTTAGTCATCTCAGGAAACACGGACGCAATTCGCTCCATCGTCCGCGCACGCTTGAAGCGAAAGACGCGAACGGCGAAAGCGGCTGCAAACGACGCAAGCCACATCGCCACCGGATACGGAATTGCGTTGACGAGCCCGCACGCGAGCCGCAGCGCCCCGTATTCGACATTGACTGCAAATCCGCTTTTCTTCGCCACTTAGGAATCCCCTTGGTTGTCCTTGTGGTCAGTATTATAGCAAAAAGGCAAGCTGTCCAAGAGCGCCTGACAGCCGAGAAGCACGTCGTCGTACGTCTCGTCGAAGTTGCCTGTATACCACGGGTCTGCGACGTCGCGATTCGACCCGGCGAAGGAAAGGAGCTTTTTCAGCTTGCCGCGGTCCTCTGGTCGGACGAGATACTCAAGGTCCGACATGTTGTAGCGATCCATCCCGATGATCAAGTCGTATTCAGCCGCCTTTTCGGAGGTGAGGAGCCACGCCTCGCGCCGCGGATGCGGTATGCCCATCTCGTCAAGTTTGACCCTAGTGCCGCGATGCGTGTCGCAGCCGATAGCGTCTTCGTGCATCGCGGCAGACTCCACCACGACGTCGGACCTTCCCGCCTTGGCAAGCAAGTCCTTCATCACGAATTCCGCCATTGGACTGCGGCAGATGTTCCCGTGGCAAACGAACAAAATCTTCATCGCCGCAGATTATATCAAATCGCGGCCGACTTTGCGTCGCCCCCGGCCAGACCCGCCTTAGGAAAAATCTATTGAAAAGAGATATTTGCCGCCAAGACCACGACGACTGCGGCGAGCATCAGAGCCGAGACGAGCTTCAGGGTAGCCGTCGCCTTCACTGAGCCGACGAGTTTCGCGCGAAAGAAGTCGGCGGCCACAATCGCTGGAAGGTAGATAAAAGGCACAAGGGCGCAGAAAAGCGTACCGAGGAGAAGCGTCTGCACAGCCGGCGCAAGAGTCGAGTCGGGGTGCGTGAAACTAGGCAGGAACGCAAGGAAGAAAAGAATCGTCAGCGGGTTCGACATCGACATCGCAATCCCGCGGAGGAAAAGCCGGAAGCCACGCCCGCTCGCGGGACGGAGCGCGTCGGGTGACGCGGCGCGGAAACTGCGGATTGCGTCCGCAAACGCGCCATAAGCAAGATACGCAATATATGCGGCTCCAGCGATCTGGATCGCGGACATCGTCGCAGGGTGGGCTGTGAAGAACGAGGCGACGCCCGCAGTCAAGAGGAGTATCCAGAGCCAACAACCGGCCACGAGCCCCAGCATCAGCGTTGCGGCGCGAGCCTTGCCGTCCGAAAGCGCGGTCGCGATTGTGCAGGTCAAATCTGGTCCGGGCTTTACGATGAGCGCGAGCGATCCAATAATATAAGTTGTCAGCATACTGCTTTCTTTGCGCCAACAGAGTAACCGGCCTGGACGGCAAGATGCCTGTCGTCGTCGAAGTCTGCACCAGGCGTTGTGAGAAGAGGGCCCGCGATGCCAGCAGACATTCCAACATAGATGCACTTTGCCGCCGTCTCGTCTGACATGTCGCGGCGTCCGCCTGCAAAGCGAAGCGGCGTAGAGGGATTCACGAGCCGCAGAAGCGCGACCGAGTCGACGACTCGCTCTGGGTCGAGGATGCCACGGTCCGCAAGCGGAGTTCCATCAATTGGATGAAGCACGTTGACGGGAATGGAATCAGGCGCAATTTCCTTGAGCGCAAAGCAGAACTCGACGAGCTGCTCGTCCGTCTCGCCCATTCCGATTATGCCGCCGCAGCATATCTGAAAGCCAAGCTTCTTCGCGACGCGCAGGGTGGCAAACTTGTCGGCCGCTGTATGCGTCGTGCAAAGCGACGGAAAGAGAGACGGCGCGGTTTCAAGGTTGCAGTGGACACGCTGGAGCCCCGCCGCCTTGAGTTTTGCGAGGTCTTCTTCGGAGAGGAGTCCGAGCGAGGCACAAAGCCCGATTTTCGGCGCCGCTTCGCGCATCGTCTTCAATGCCGCGCAGACGTTCTCGACATCCTCGCGGGAAAGCGTGCGGCCGGAGGTGACGATGCCTATCCTGTCAGCGCCATTAGCCGCCGCTTCCTTCGCCGCCTTGACGCACGCCTCTGTTCCGACCCAGCCGTATGTCTCACAGCCGGTCTTCCAATGCGCCGACTGCGCGCACCACTTGCAGTTTTCTGAACATCGCCCAGAGCGCGCGTTGATGATCGAGCAGAAGTCAAACCGCTTCTCGACGCAATTGAGAGTCGTCTCGTGCGCGCGCTCGCGAAGCTCTACTCTACGCTCCGGTTTCAGGAGCGCCAGCGCCTCTTCTCTCTCTATTCCATCGGACATCGCGTACATTCCGTCACAGCCCGGCGTCAGCGTAGCTGCGCTCTGCGCAGCGGCTGCGGATGGCGGAGACGAAGGTCTTGCCCGCCGAAGATAGAGGCGCGTCGCTCTGCACGACGAGCCCGACCCGTATCATATCGTCCATCTTGAGCGGCACGGCGACGACTTCGGGACCGTTGAGCTCCTTCGACAGCGCGCCGGAGGCGACGGTAAAGCCGTTGAGCCCGAGGATGAGGTTGGTCATGGTGGCGCGGTCGCGCACGCGAATGTTCTTCTTTCGGTCGATGGACGGCATGACCTCTTCCGCAAAGTAAAGCGCGTTCTCGGTTCCCTGCTCAAACGAGATGAAAGGATAGTCGTCGAGTTCCGCCGGGGCGACGCCGCCCTTGCGCTTGGCAAGAGGGTGTCGCTTTCCGAGGAAGACGTGCGGACGCGACACGAAAAGCTCTTCGAACTTGAGCCCTTCGTTTTTGAGGAGCTTCGAGATGACCCTCTCGTTGCGTGTCGAGAGGTACATTACGCCGATCTCGCTGCGGTGGCGCGCTACGTCGTCGATTATCTCGCTCGTGACCGTCTCGCGCAAGGTGAAGTCGTAAGCCGCGGAATCGCATTCCTTCACGACCTCCATAAAGGCCTCGACGGCGAAGGCGTAGTGCTGGCAGGAGACGGCGAACTGCGGCTTTCTCACCGCCTTGCCCGTGTACTTCTCCTGGATCCGCGCTGCATCGTCGAGAATCTGCCGCGCCGAGGCGAGAAACTCCTCTCCCTCTCGCGTGACGGCGATGCCGCGCGCCGACCGCGAGAAGATGGCTGTGCGAAGCTCTTCTTCGAGCGCGCGAATCGACTCGGTGAGCGTCGGCTGCGTGACGAAGACGCGCCGCGCGGCCTCGCTGATACTGCCGTACGTCGCTACTGCGTCTGCATACTTGAGCTGCTGGAGTGTCATGTGGACATTATACCATTTTTGCGATTAAGCCGTGGCGTTGAGCTCCGGATGCCAGGTGAAGGCGGTTATGTTGCGCCAGCGGACGGATGTCGGCTTCCCGCTGAAGGTCGAAAGCACCTTGACTTCATCCGACAGGACGTCGGTTATCGCGGGTGCGCGGATGAACGTCATCGGGAAATCGTGCTTGCCGTCGAAATCGCCGCGCGTCGTGAAGCTGCCGAGCTGGCGCCCGTAGGCATTGCGCTTCACCGCCACCGGAAGAACGCCAAACCACTTCTCGGGCCTCGTGGCGTCGCGCCGACCAGGGTCGTCGATCTTCTCCGCAAGCAGGATCAGCCCCGCGCATGTCGCGAAGACGGGAAGCCCGCCGAGGATTCGCTCCTTGATGGGGGCGAAAAGCCCGAGGTCGTTGAGAAGCTTCCCCTGCACGGTCGACTCGCCGCCCGGCAGCGCCAGAAGGTCCATCGGCCGCCCAAGGTCGGCGAGCTGGCGTATCTCAAATACGTCAGCGCCCTCTTCGCGCCAATACGCCTCCATCTCGGCGAACGCGCCCTGAACCGCCAATACTCCGACTTGCATTTTTCTCTATCCTAGTTATTTAACGCAGAGGCGCGGAGTACGCAGAGCGGGGAAAGTGTTGTGCCGATCTCTGCGCACTTTGCGTCTCTGCGACTCTGCGTTGAAAACTACTTTCCGCGTTCTTCCATTATGGTCTCG
>CACWJS010000024.1 GCA_902761275.1 uncultured bacterium
CCCACTCACCCACTCACCCACTCATTCACTCCTAAGCATGTCCTTGTTGTCGACGACTCTCCGATCAACCGCGAGGTTCTTGCTTCCCTCCTTGCGCATGCCGGCGTCACGTCGGTCGACCAGGCGTGCGATGGCGGGGAGGCGCTTGCAAAGCTTGTCTTGGCCGAGAGGTCGGACAATCCGTACGATTTCGTCTTTTCAGATCTTTGGATGCCCAACATGAACGGCATCGAACTGATCGAGAAGCTCCGCGCCGATTCGCGCTTCACCCGGCTTACCGTCTTTGCCGTAACGGCCGATACGGAGTTCCAGCGCGACGACAGGAACAAGCTCTTTTCGGGAATACTTCTCAAACCGCTGACCTACAACAAGCTTGTGGAGGCGTTTACAACCGCAAAGCGAAAAAAACGGTGAACGGCGAAAACACCAGCACAAAGGTCGGAATCGGGCGGCATCTGTCGATGCTTTCGGCGTGGGGGCTCTCCTTCGGCCTTGCCGTCGGTTGGGGCGCGTTCGTGATGCCTGGCGCGGAGTTCCTGCCGTCGGCGGGCCCGCTCGGAACGGTTGTCGGCATAGTTGTCGGTGCGCTTGCGATGGCGATCATCGGCTGGAACTACCATCGCATGGTCACGACGCTCCCCGGGCCTGGCGGTGCCTACCTCTACGCGCAAAGGGCCTTTGGCTCGGACTACGGCTACCTCGCTGCCTGGTCGCTGACGCTCGCCTACATGGCGATCCTGTGGGCCAACGCGACTGCTCTCGTCTTGCTCGTCCGCTATATGTTCGGCGACGTTCTCCAGTTTGGCTGGCACGATACGCTTGCGGGCTTCGACATCTATCTTGGCGAGGTTCTCCTTTCCGTCGCCGTAATGATTGTCGCGGGTGTCGTTTGCCTCTGGCGCAAGTACCTCGCTGGGCGCATACAGGCCGCGCTCGCGGTGTTCATGCTTATTGGCGTTGCAACTTGCTTCTTCTTCGCTCTTTCGCGCCACGAAGGGGGGCTCCCGGCGATGGCACCTGCGTTTGCGCCAAACGGCGCAAAGCCGCTTTCGCAGATTCTTCGCATACTTGCCATGATGCCCTGGGCGTTCGTCGGCTTCGAGGCGGTTTCCCATTCCTCGGCGGAGTTTGGCTTTTCCTTTAAGAAGCTGTGGCGCGTCCTCGTGGCGGCGATTGCCGCGTCTGCCGCGATGTACGCCATGCTTGCTGTTTTCCCCGTCCTTTCGCATCCCGGCGGCTTCGCCACGTGGACCGACTACCTTACGGGAAGTCGCGGTCTTGCCGGGCTCGACTCCATGCCGACCTTCGCCGCCGTGCGCACGGCGATGGGGCAGGGCGGCGTCGCGCTTCTCGGCTGCACGATGTTTGCCGCGATCTTCACCGGCATCGTCGGCGCGGTAGTGGCGATGAGCCGGCTTATCTACGCGCTTTCGATTGACGAGGTGTTCCCGCGCTGGCAATGGCTCGGGAAGCTCGACAGGAACGCTTCGCCGAGAAACGCAATCCTTCTTGTCGTCGGAGTCTCGCTTGTGATTCCGTTTTTCGGTCGCACGGTGATCGGTTGGCCGGTGGAGGTCTCGAGCATCGGCGCGGCCGTCGCCTATTGCGTGACCTCTGCATCCGCTTTCAAGTTGGCGAAGAAGGCCGGCGACACGCTTACCTGCGCCACGGGGCTGGCTGGAGTCGTGATGTCGATCGTCTTCTGCCTTCTCCTTCTCGTGCCGAACTACATTTCAGGAACTGCGCTTTCGGCGGAGTCGTATCTCGTCCTGGCGCTTTGGTGCATCGGCGGCTTTGCGCTCTACTGGCACGCCTTCAAGAACGACACGCACCAGCGGTTCGGGCGTTCTCCGGTCGTCTGGACTGGCATCGTCATCCTCATCTTCTTCTCGTCGCTTATGTGGGTGCGGCTCGCGACGCAGCGGGCGACAGGGCGCACGGTTGGCTCGATAGTCGAGTATTCGGCGCGGCACTGCGAAAAATACCACGGCACCACCAATGCCCACGCCCTCCACGACGAGGAAGGTTACGTCAACGGGCTTATGGACGTCCTTAACGCCGACAGGCAGGGCTACGATATCGTACAGATGGCGCTTCTGGTTTTCTCGCTTGTCATCATGTTCAGTCTTTACGCCACGCAGCGGCGTCGCGAGGAGGTGCTCGAAGTAGCGCAGGCGAAGGCCGAGGCCAGGGATCGTGCAAAGAGCGCGTTCCTCTCCACCATAAGCCACGACATCCGAACGCCGATGAACGCCATAATCGGCTACATCGAGCTCGCCAAAAGGCAGGGCGTGCCGGAAGCCACGCTCCGTGAATACATATCGAAGATGGAGTCGTCGAGCCACCATCTCCTGGCACTCATCACCGACGTCCTCGAGATGAGCCGAATCGAGTCTGGCAAGATTGAGCTTGAGCCGGTGCCTGTCGATCTCGTCGCCGTCTTTGACGAACTCGCCGATCTCTTCGCCGCGCAGATGGATGAGAAGGACCTCGATTTCAGCATCGATGTCGCGCGCGTTTCGCATCGCCGCGTCATGTGCGACAGGAGCCGTCTGAACCGAATCCTCCTCAATCTTGTCAGCAATGCATGGAAGTTTACGCCCGCCGGAGGGCGCATTACCGCCACGCTCGTCGAGAATCCTTCCACGAAAGACGGCGAGGGCTTCTACGAACTCAGGGTGAAGGACAACGGACTCGGCATGAGCCGAGATTTCCTGAAGCGCGTCTTCGACCCGTTCGAGCGCGAACGCACTTCCTCCGTGAACGGAGCAGAGGGGACGGGTCTCGGCATGCCGATCACGAAGCGCATCGTCGACTTGATGAAAGGTACGATCGAAGTCGAGTCCGAAAAGGACAAGGGCACGGAATTCGTCGTGCGGCTTGCGCTTCCCTTTGCGCCAGAGCCAACTCCCGAGGAGGAGATGGCGAAGAGCCAGTCCTGCGCGTCGGATGCCGAGCCTATCGACTTTTCGAAGATGCGCATTCTCCTCGTGGAAGACAACGAGATCAATCGCGAAATCGCCTTCACCGTCCTTTCTCATGCGGGTTTTGCCGTCGACCAGGCGGAGAACGGACAGGTTGCCGTCGAGAAGGTCTTGCGCGGCGGCCCCGGTTTCTACGATGCGATCCTGATGGACGCGCACATGCCGGTGATGAACGGCTACTCCGCGACGCGGGCGATTCGCGCGCTGGCGCTTCCCGGCATAAGGCGAATCCCCATCGTCGCCTTGTCCGCAAACGCCTTTGAGACGGACGTAAAGGAGGCGCTTGACGCGGGAATGGACGCTCATATAGCGAAACCCATACGAGTGCCGATGCTGATGAAGACTCTCGAAAGGCTTTTGCGCGAACGCGTCGCGGCGGGAGGGTCGCGTCCCTGTGCGCCCGAGAAGGACGAAGATATCTTCGCTTCTCTCGCCAAGATGGGGTGCGACATCGAAATGACTTTGCGCGACACGTACATGGGCGACAAGCCGTTTTACGAGA
Source organism: uncultured bacterium (assembly GCA_902761275.1). Classification (GTDB taxonomy): domain Bacteria; phylum Verrucomicrobiota; class Kiritimatiellia; order RFP12; family UBA1067; genus UBA1067. The sequence goes on from CACWJS010000024.1 coordinate 3,487, forward strand.
GGATGCTTGCGAAGCTGCCGAGCAGCGCGGCGATTGTGCAGATGCGCAAGGCGCTTGACGCCAAGGATCCTGCGGCGCTCTTTGCGTCGTCGCACAACCTTAAAGGGCTTTATGCCTCGCTCGGGCTGACCCCGTTGCATGCGCTTTGCAGCGAGATCGTGGAAATAGCCCGGCTTGGCGGTCTTGACGGTGCGGCCGACCGCCTCGCCAGGCTGGAAGGGCTTCATGGCGAAGTCGTGGCGATAATCAACGGACATTCTGGAAACTTTAAACAGTAAAACGGAGGGCACATGCGATGAAGGGATTCGAAGGCTACAGGGTGTTGCTCGCGGATGACGAGGAAATAGACCTCGAGATCGTCGCGAACATCGTCAATGACCTCGGCGCGGAATGTGTCAAGGTCCGGGACGGAGAGGAAATGCTGGAGGTCCTGAACGGGCCGGAAGGCGACAAGATAGACCTTGTCCTGACCGACATCAACATGCCCGGGAAAAGCGGCATAGACGCCTGTTCCGAATTCAGGGCGTCGTCCAATCCGAAGGCGAGGACGCTCCCCATAATCGGGATCTCGGCCGATACCGACCACACGCTCTTCGACAAGGCTATTTCCGCCGGTATGAACAGCATGACGACGAAGCCGCTTACGAGGGAGACGCTTCGTTCGCATTTCCACATCACCCTGAAGGACAACAGGGCGAACGCGGTCTTTGGCGAGCGCATCCAGCAGGCGCTGGCGAAGAGTCTGTTCTTTTCGTCCGTCAGCCACGACATAAGGACGCCGCTCAACGCCATCATCGGCTTTTCCGAAATGCTCAAGCAGGGTTTCGAGACAAAGGCCGAGCACGACTTCGCCGTGAATTCGATCCTCGTTAGCAGCAAGATGCTCCTCCAGCTCGTTAACGACATACTCGATCTTTCGAAACTTGAGTCGGGCAAGATGAACATCGAGCTGGAGCCAACCGACGTCGCGCGGCTCGTCAGGGAGATTGCGGCGTCGTTCGGCGCGACCCACCAGAAGCCGGGATTGGAGATCCTCTGCCGCGCAGGGGGAACGCCAAACCTGATGATCGATCCGCACCGCCTAAGGCAGATTATCTTCAATCTCGTCGGCAACGCCATCAAGTTCACAAAGAAGGGCTTTATCGAGGTCAGGACGTCCTTTGAGCCTGACGCAGGCGGCAAGACGGGAGTGTTCCGCCTTGAGGTCGAAGACACTGGCTGCGGTATCAGCGAAGTGGACATGAAGAAGCTCGCGCGGCCGTTTGTCCAGGTTGGGGTCGTTTCAGGTCCGCGCAGCGGAACAGGCCTTGGCCTCCACATCTGCCGCATGCTCGCGAGGGCGATGGGCGGCGATATGGAGATAAAGTCCGCCCTCGGGAAAGGCACGACGTTCTCGATAGTCGTTCCGAGGGTGAGAGTGGTAGAGAGTGAAGTTGGAGAGAATAGTTCGAGTTCGAGAAAGGGCGAAAAGCACCATTCTCCAACTCAAGACTCCAACTCCAACTCTCTCCGCATTCTCGTCGTCGATGATACCAAGATGAATCAGATTGTCCTCAAGGCGATGTTTGGCCGGTTTGGCGTCAAGGACATCAGCTTTGCCGACAACGGACGCGAGGCGTTAGAGATGCTGACGGCTCCAGATGCGCCCAAGTTCGACTTTGTCCTGACAGACGCATGGATGCCGGAGATGACGGGCATGGAACTTGTAGCGGCGATTCGCGCGAGCGCCGCTCTTGCGAAACTCCCCGTCTATCTTTTCACTGCAGAAGTGGAGATGAAGGACACATACGCCGAAAAGGGCTTTGACGGCATACTGCTGAAGCCCGCAAATCTCGAAGCACTCAAAAAGCTCCTGCCGTGAAATCAAGCAGTCTAATATTTGGGATACGCGCCTCTATTCGGCGCAGTGCGTGGCGGGGGCGGTTGATGGTGAAAGTGCGCAATTCGGCGATAACCGCAGGAAGCGCGGATTTTTGGTATAATATACTTTTCATGGCTAAAAAGGGGGACGAGTACATCTAATGGGACGGCATGTTTCAGGTAATTGCCCGGAACTGGACCAGCTCGTTGATGACGCTTGCGTCGAAATGGGGCGCGAGATAGCCGCGCTTTGCATTCCCCGACTCGCCGGTGTCGTCCTTGGCGGCGGCTATGGCCGTGGCGAGGGAGGGGTAAGGGAGAAGTTGGAGGCCAGAGTTGGAGTGGGAGAAACGATAGACAAATTCCACTCTCCAATTCCAACTCAGAACTCCAACTCAGAACTCCAACTCAAAACTCCAACTCCAACTCTTTCGAACGATTTGGACTTCTTTGCGATTACAGAGGACGGTGTGCCGGAGCAAGAAACGATCGCCGCCATTGGTGAGGCCTTGAAGCCGGTCTCCGAGAAGTGGACGACGAAACTTGGCGTTGACGTGGATTTTGCGGTGAAGATCCCCTGGCGGCTAAAGCACGACGAAGAGCGGATCATGGTGCAGGAGCTCGTGCGCGGCTATTTCGACGTCGCTGGGAAGAAGGGCGAAGAGCTTTTTTCTGGCATAGCGAAGATCGACGCGGCGAAACTGCCGTGGATGGAAGCTGCACGGCTGATGATGAACCGTGGGATGGGGCTTCTTTTCGCGATGACCGAAAGCAAGAAAAGTTGGAGTTCAGAGTTGGAGTTGGAGAAAGGAACGGTTCCACTCTCGAACTCCAACTCGAAACTCGAACTCGTCAGGAATCGGGATTTTGTCAATCGTAACATCAACAAGTGCATTCTTGGCGTGGGTGATGCATTCCTCGTTTCGCGCGGGCTATATAACTGGCGCGTCGAGGAACGTGCGGCGGCGCTTGCAGCGCAGGGCGACAATGGACTTTATGCCCGCGCTGTCGAGTGGAAGTTCCGCCCGACTGAAGAGCCAGTGTGCGATCTGGAGACGGCGCGTGAAGCGTGGCTGGACGGGTATATGGAGGTGATTGCCGCCGTTGGCAACGACGACTACAGGCGCACGCTCCGAAACGCCGCGCGGTGGCTGGTGCGGCGGCGTTCCATCGGCGAGATTCGCACTTTCGCGCTGAATCCTGTCGTCAGGATCCTTGAGTCCGTCAAGCGGCATATCTGCGACAGGGCAGCCCCCGACGACGCGCTGATGCGCGACTGGGAGATATTTAACTAAAGTTGAAAAGTTGAAAGGTTGAAAAGTTGAAAGGTTGAAAGGTTGAAAGGTTGAAAAGTTGAAAGGTTGAAAAGATCATGACAAATTATTCTCATTTGCATTCCTGTGCAAAGTGCAGGCAGCGGGCTACACGGATAAATATAAGGTAATAACAGAAAGGATGACAAAAATGGGTTGGAACATTACAAAGCAGGACAAATTGTTAAGGGTTGACGTCGACGGTCGGCTTGTCGCGGCCGTTGCGCCGGAACTTCGGGAGGAAATCCTTTCGCAGATGGAAGACGGCACGAACGTGCTTTTCGACCTGAGCAGCATGGTTCACATCGATTCGAGCGGGCTCGGGGTTCTCGTGCAGATTCTCCAGAAGGCGAAGGCCGGCGGCGGAAAGGTCGTGCTCGCCGCGCTCCAGTCAGGCCCCAAGATCGTCTTCGACATCACCAAGGTGAGCCGAGTTTTTGAGATCGTTCCAACTGTGGAAGACGCAAAGTTTTGAAGAGTGTAAAATGTAAAGTGGAAAGTGTAAAAGCTGGAAGAACGAAGATGAAAAATGCAAAACTTGTTTGGTCATTAATTATACATTTTACATTTTTAATTCTACACTCGCTTTCGGCGAACGCCGAAGTCGTGAGGGTCGCGGACTGCGAGCGCGACGCGAAGCTCGACTTCTGGGCGGCCGCGGACAACGAGTTCTGCGTCGCGATAATGAACGACGTGTTCAAGTCCGCCGGCATAGAGACGACGCGCGTGGAGTTCGGCGAAGACCACCTTCTGGACGTCTCGAAGGCTGACGTGATCTGCTCGGCGTTCCGCACGAAGAAGCTCTTGGAGGACTTCGACTTCCCGCAGCAACCGCTTGGTCGCATGCACTTCGCGCTCTACGCGACCCCCTCGCGCGCGATGGAGCTCATGTCCACGAAGATCACCGAATGGCCGCGCATGAGGATTGGCTACTCGCCCGTGTCGCAGGGGCAGATATCGAACGACGACCGCACGAAGTACTTTGAGCACGCGCGGCTCTCGCCGACGTACGTGGAGATTCCGACGAGCGTCGGCGCGGTGCAGGCGCTGCACGACGGTGAGATTGACGCGCTCTTCCTGTACACGCCGTTTGGAAAGCGTCCCGAAGGCGTGGTGGAGGTGGTTCCGATCGGATCGCGCAACGTCTACTTCGCCGTCAGCAAGAAGAAGCCGGAGCTTCTCAGGAAGCTGGAGAAGGCGTACCGCTCCTGCTACATCGACCACATAGACATGTACGACGAGCTGCGCGAGAAGCACCTCGGGATACCGAAGCCGCAGAAGCGCGTGCGCGTCGCGTCCTACAGCCGCGGCGACCTGTTCGAGGTGACGCCGGACGGCGAGCGCTCGGGTGCGCTCGAGGTGTGGCTCAAGTCGATCGTCGGACACACGCACTGGACGATGGACTACGTATACGGAGACTACGACGAGAGCATCGCCGACGTCATGAGCGGCCGGCTGGATCTCGTCGGCGGTATTGGCTACGCAGCGTCCCGCCGCGACAAGTTCCATTACCCGCACACGCCGATGGGAATGCTCCGCGTCTACCTCTGGGCGCATCCCGACAGTCCCTACGTTCCGGGCGATCCGAAGACGTGGCAAGGGATGAAGGTCGGCCTTCTCGCCAGCACCATCAGCTCGCAGCGCGCGCGCCGCCAGTTCGACGGCGACGAGTCCATCAGCTGCGTCGAGTTCTCGTCCGACCGCGCCATGCTCGCGGCATACTTCCACGGCGACATCGACGCCTGCGTCGACGTCGAGATGCCGGAGTTGAAGGACGAGAAGGCGCTGCACCTCTATGCGTCGCATCCGATGTACATCTGCACGTCCCTCCAGCGGAAGGACCTCTTTCTGGAGCTGGAGCAGGCGATAGACGAGATATGCGATGACTTCCCCAAGTACCTCAGGATGATCAGCGAGCACCACTACGGTCGACGCACCGACATGGCGGCGCTCTCGTTGACCGAGAGCAGCTGGCTCGCCCGTAGACAGCAGAACGAAAGCCCGATTATGATAGATTTCTCCCCGTGGCCGTTTCCGCTCACGGACGAAAACGGCAAACCTGCGGGATTCGTCGGTGATCTCCTTGCCGAACTGCAAAGCAGAACGGGACTCAAGTTCTCCCTCGCGCCCCAGACGGACATCAGCACTGCCGAAGCGAAGTTCCTGCGCGGCGACACAGACCTGTGGATTCCGTACCCGGTCAAGGCGTCGTCAGCGACATACGGCGCAAAGTCCGTCTTCTCGATACCCGTTCCGCAAAGCATCGCACAGGATATCGGCGCGGAGGACATGTACCAGGAGTTCGAGATGTTCGCGAGGCCGAACGTTCCCAAGGAACTCGTATCGATACTCAACAAGGTGATGACCGGCATCGACCAGGCGTTCCTCCAGGAGATGTTCATGGCGGATGCGGCGGAGCGGCAGGTAGTCCACCGCGTGTTCGGCCTTACGCGCGAGGAGCTTACGCACAGGATCGCCGTCATCGTGTTTGTCATTCTGGTGATCGTCGTCACTTTTAGCTCCGTCATGGTAACGCTTCTCGTCAAGCAGACGAAGCGCGCGAACGCCGCGGCGGCGGTCGCGGAGGAGCACGCGCAGGCGAAGACGCGGTTCCTCGCGATGATGTCCCACGAGCTCCGGACGCCGCTCAACGCGGTCGTCGGCTTCGCCGAGTTCCTTGCGCGCGGAGACATCGAAGAGTCCCTGCGCCACGAATATACCGAAGGAATCCTGCTGAGCTCCAATGCGCTTCTCGAACTCATCAACGACATTCTCGACCTTTCCAAGCTCGATGCTGGCGCGATGGACATGCGCTCCGGACAGTGCGACACGGCGCAGCTCCTCAGGGAGCTTCCGGCCATATTCGGCTACCGCGTCCGCCGCCACGGCGTAAAGCTCAGGATCGACGCCGACGGGGAGATCCCGGTCGTAAAGCTGTACAACCAGGGAATGCGCCAGATACTCATCAACCTCGTCGGCAACTCTGCGAAGTTCACCGAGAGGGGCGAGATATCCGTCTTGGCGCGCTGGGTTCCGGTGAGCCGCGCGCTGCACATCGAGGTGTCGGACACGGGCTGCGGCATTTCCGACGACAAGATGTCGAAGCTCTTCGATCCCTTCGTGCAGGACATCGCGACGCGGATGAAGTCGGCGAACGGCGAGCAGAAGGGCACTGGCCTGGGACTCCCCATCGTCAAGCGCATGGTCGAAAGCGCGGGCGGAACGATCACGGCCAGCAGTAAGCTCGGGAAGGGCACTACGTTTGTGATCGAGATACCAGGCCTTGACACCGTCGAGGTGGCGCGCACCGCAGCGCAGTCCTCGGCCGAGGCCATGGCGGAGGCCCTGCCCGAGCGCGTCCTCGTAGTTGACGACATGATGATGAACCGCAAGATCCTCGGCATCCATCTCGGAAACCTCGGCATAAAGGAGATACGCTACGCCGAGAACGGGGTCAAGGCACTCGAGGTGATGAACGAGTGGACGCCGGACGTCGTCCTCACGGACATGTGGATGCCGGAGATGGACGGCACGCAGCTTGCCGAGGCCATGCGCCGCGACCGCCGCCTCGCCGAGATTCCGATCGTTGCGGTCACGGCCGACGTAGACGTTGGATCGACCTACGACCTGTCGCTGTTCGCAAAGGTCATCTCAAAACCCGTTACGGGCGAAAAACTGAGGGCTCTGTTCGGGAGGATATAGCCGTGAGACTGCTCGTGTCATGCATACCGTACGACGGAGGGAAAAGCGGAATCTCCACGTACGTGCGCGAGGTCGTGAGGGCTCTCGCGGCGCAGGGACACGAGCTGACTCTTCTTTGCGAGCCGCCGGCTCGCAAAGAAGAGAGTGAAAAGTTTAAAGTTGAGAGTGAAAAGTGTGGGGGTGAGAGGCCGAAAGTTCAATCTTCAACCTTCAACTTTCAACCTTCAACCTTCAACTCTGTCTTCGCCCCGCGCTGGACGCGGCGCGCCGTCTTCTCGATGCTGTGGCATCTTTTCGTCCTTCCGTTCTGGCTGCGGCGACACAGGAAGGAGTTCGACGGATTCGTCATCTGCGCGGCAAACAGAAGGGTCTGCGCATGGTATCCGATCGAGACGACCGCCACTGTCCATGACCTCGCGAACTTCCACATCCCCGGCAAGTACTCGCGACTTCGGATGTTCTACCTCGCGCACGTCCTGCCGTTCTTCGCCAAGAGGGCGCAGCATCTCGTCGCCGTGAGCGAGGCGACGAAGATCGACATGGTGAAGTACTGGCACTGCCGCGAAAAGGATGTGACGGTGCTTTACAATGGACTGACCGGAGAAGTTGGAGTTAAAAGTTGGAGTTGGAGAACAGATAGACAATTTCCACTCTCCAACTCCAACTCAGAACTCCAACTCAATACTCCAACTCAAAACTCCAACTCCAACTCTCCAACTCCAACTCAAAACTCCAACTCTTCTATTCTCTACATCTCCCGCATCGAGCATCCCGGCAAGAACCACGTCCGGCTTATCGAGGCGTATTCGCGTCTGCCGCGTAGTCTCGCTGAAGCGCATCCGCTCGTCATCGCGGGAGCGGACTGGAAGGACGCCGAGGTCGTACACGAGGCGGCCGCGAAGTCTCCGCACGCTGACCTTATCCGCTTCACTGGTTTTGTCGCCAACGAGGACATGCCGCGTCTTTGGGAAGAAGCCGGCTTCTACGTGTTCCCAAGTCTCTTTGAGGGCTTCGGTCTTTCTCTTGTCGAGGCGATGGCGAAGGGGATTCCTTGCGCTTGCTCCAACAATGGCTCGCTCGGCGAAATCGCCGCGGATGTCGCGATTACGTTTGACCCGGAGAGTGTCGACGATATCGCTTCTGCACTCAGACGTCTTTTGTCGGAGACGGAGGCCGAGCGCGCGGCGCGGGTCGCAAGGGGTCTAGAGCACATCAAGAAGTTCTCGTGGGCCGACCACGCGAAGGGGATCGTTGGGCTTATGGACGACATGCGCCGCGCATCAAGCGTCTCGCGGCTTTTTGGCATACCCGTTGCACGCGTCACCCAGTCCGAAGCAGTCGAGCGCATAATCTCTTTTGCAAAGAGAGTAAAGTTGGAGTCCAAACCTGCCTTCGTCGCCACTCTTAACGTCGACTTTGTGGCGAACGCGGTGAGCGGCTGGCCCTTTGGCGGGAATGACGAACTTTGGGGATATCTCAGGAACGCCGATTTCGTGACGGCCGACGGAATGCCGATTGTCCTTCTGTCACGGCTTCTAAGGCGTGGACTTCCCGCGCGTGTCACAGGCGCGGACATGGTGCCTGCGATCTGCCGTCGTTGCGCCGAAGAAGGGCTCAAGGTCTACGTGCTTGGCGGCGACAAGGATGCAGTATCTGAAGCATTTAAGAAGCTCCACCTAACCATCCACCTTCGCCAAGGCTACGGCGGACAAGCCCAACCACCTAACCACTTAACTACCATACTCGTCGGACATGACGATGCTTTTGTGAAACTTGACGAACAGCAGCCCGAGATCGTAGAGCGCATAAACGCTGCAAAGCCGGATATCCTCTTCGTCGCCCTTGGCAACCCAAAGCAGGAACTATGGATGGGACGCAACGCGTCAAAGCTCGACGTCGGCGCGATGGTCGGTATCGGCGGAACGTTCAACTTCATCGCAGGCAAGGTCAAGCGCGCTCCCAAGTGGATGCAGAAGTCTGGGCTTGAGTGGATCTACCGCATCATACAGGAGCCGGGGCGCCTCTGGCGTCGCTATGCCTACGGGCTCGTCAAGTTTTCGTGGCTCTCGCTTCTGCACGTTCTGGGCAAGTATCGTGGAGTTTGATACAATGCTGGCATGAAAGAACAAGAAAGAGAAGAGCTGCACCGTACGATATGGGCGATCGCGAACGACCTCAGAGGGGCCGTCGACGGTTGGGATTTCAAGCAGTATGTCCTCGGCATGCTCTTTTACCGCTACATCTCCGAGAACCTTGCCTCGTATGTGAATCGCGGCGAATGGGACGCGGGAAACAAATCGTTTGAATACGCGAAGCTGAGCGACCGCGAAGCCGAGTCTGCGAGACGCGATCTTGTGAGCGTCAAGGGCTTCTTCATCTTTCCAAGCCAGCTCTTCTCGAATGTGCGGGAGAAAGCGGCGAAAGACGAGAACTTGAACGAGACCTTGAGCGGCGTCTTTCGCGCAATCGAGGACAGCGCGCGCGGCACCGAGAGCGAAAGCGACTTCGCCGGACTATTTGATGACATCGATGTAAACTCAAAGAAACTCGGCGCGACGGTGGAGCAACGCAACGATCGTCTCGTAAAGCTCATGAACGGCGTCGGCGAGATGAAGCTCGGCGACTACAAGGACAACACGATCGACGCGTTCGGCGATGCCTACGAGTTCCTGATGGGCATGTACGCCTCGAACGCAGGCAAGTCCGGCGGCGAGTTCTTCACGCCGCAGGAAGTAAGCGAACTTCTGACGCGTCTTGCCGTTGGTGACAAGAAGGAAGTCAACAAGGTCTACGATCCGGCATGTGGCTCGGGGTCGCTTCTTCTCAAGGCGGCGAAGGTTCTCGGCAAGGAGCATGTGCGTCTCGGTTTCTTCGGGCAGGAGATAAACATAACGACCTACAACCTCTGCCGCATCAACATGTTCCTGCACGACATCGACTATGACAAGTTCGATATCGCGCTCGGTGACACGCTGACAACACCGCAGCATTGGGATGACCAGCCGTTCGAGGTGATCGTTTCTAATCCGCCGTACTCGATCCGCTGGGAGGGTGACGCGGACGCGACGCTCATCAACGACCCGCGTTTCTCGCCTGCCGGAGTCCTCGCACCGAAGTCAAAGGCGGATCTCGCGTTCATCATGCACTCGCTCGCGTTCCTTGCGACGAACGGCACGGCGGCGATAGTCTGTTTCCCTGGCATCATGTATCGCGGCGGCGCGGAGAGGAAGATTCGCCAGTATCTCGTCGACAACAACTATGTCGATGCCGTGATACAGCTTCCCGACAACCTTTTCTTCGGCACCTCGATTGCGACCTGCATTATGGTGATGAAGAAGGGCAAGCGCGACAATGCCGTTCTCTTTGTCGACGCGAGCGAAGAGTGCGTGAAGGTCACGAACAACAACAAGTTGACCGAGGCCAACATCAAGAGCATACTTGCGCTCGTTGCGGAGCGTAAGGAAAAGGTCGAGCACCGCTCGCGGCTTGTGCATCGAGACGAAATCGCCGAGAATGACTTTAACCTTTCGGTCTCCACCTATGTTGAGCAAAAGGACACGCGCGAGAAGGTCGACATCGTGAAGCTCGAGGCCGAGCTGAAGGAAATCGTCGAGCGCGAGACGAAGTTGCGCGCCGCAATCGACAAGATCGTAGCAGAGCTAAGGTGAGGTGTTGGATGAAAGGTGGTAAGAAAAAAGTGGTAAGAAAAGGTGGTAAGAAAACAGCTGGCCTCCTGATGCCGTCTCGGCGAATTTCTATCTCCGAAGCCGACTACCAGATGCTGTTGGAGACTGCTGTTGCGCAGATATCTGGAGCCAGGAGTGCGCTGGCCGTCCAAGTTAATGCTTCGGCCATGTCGGTTTATTGGAATCTAGGCAAACTTCTACACGATCGCAAGGTGGAAGGCGGGTATGGCAGCGGTGTAGTCCCCAGACTGTCGCGCGACTTGAAGGTTCGATTCCCAGAAATGGGACTTTCGCCGCGCAACATGTGGAACATGAAGCTCTTTTACGAACGGTATGCCAAGTCAGGCAAGAAACTGCTACAAGCTGTAGCAGTTTTAAGGTGGGGGCATAATCTACTTCTTCTGAACAAGAAGCTTTCGGACGCCGAGACGTTGTATTATGCGTCAGAATGCGCGGCAGGTAACTGGAACCGCGACATGCTGCTCAACGCCGTCAAGATGAAAATGCATGTCATGTCCGGTTCGCGAAGGGCCGGAGCCAACAACTTCAAGAACACCTTGCCTGCGGTACAGGCTTCAATGGCCGCCGATCTTCTGAAGGACACGTATAACCTTGGGTTTCTCGGATTGACCGAGCCGGTAGCGGAGCGTGAACTGGAAAGGCGGCTGATCGAGAAGATCAAGGTCTTCATGCTTGAACTTGGCAGGGGATTTGCCTACATTGGCAATCAATATCGGCTTGAATACAACGGCAAGGAGTATTTTGTCGATATGCTCTTTTCTAACCGGAAGTTAAACTGCCTTGTCGCAATAGATCTGAAGATCGGCGAGTTTAAGAGTGAATATGTGGGGAAGATGAATTTCTACCTCTCGCTCCTTGACAAGTTGGAAAGAGAGGAACGCGAGAACAGGTCGATAGGCATCATACTTTGTGCGGAAAAGGATCGTCTTGACGTGGAGCTTGCATTGCAGGACGTCAATAAACCAATAGCGGTCAGCGATTATGAGCTTTTCATTCCGCAGAAAGAGCTTCAAGCGCTGGTCTTGAGTGAAATGAAAGCCATGTCATGAGCAAGCTTAGCGAGATGATCGCCCGCCTCTGCCCCAACGGAGTGGAGTACAAGAAGATAAAAGATGCATATACGCGGTTGCGTGGCACACCAATTACGGCGACGCAGATGAAGGCGATTGGGCGTAAGGACGGTGAGATTAGAATATTTGCCGGCGGCAAGACTGTTGTTGATGCGAGAGAAGAAGACATACCAAATGCAAATATTACGCGAGTGCCAGCAGTGTTAGTGCAATCAAGAGGTGTCATTGATTTTGTTTTCTATGACAAGCCGTTTACATTTAAGAATGAGATGTGGGCATATACGGCGAAGGAAGAGATTTCTGTAAAATACTTATACTATGTGCTTCAGAATAGTGCGGAACATTTTAGGGAAGCAGCTTCAGGTATGGGGGCGTTTCCGCAAATTTCGTTAAAGGTTACAGAAGATTTTTTAATCCCTCTCCCGCCTCTTCCCATACAGCGCGAAATTGTCCAGTACCTGGACAATTTCGCAAACTTGACAGCGGAGCTGACAGCGGAGCTGGCGAAGCGAAAGAAGCAATATGAGCATTATCGAGATAGTTTGTTTTCTTTCGGCGACGATATTCCAAGAATTGAGATTGGAAATTTGACGAAGGTGTTTTCTGCAGCAAGGGTACATAAGAATGAATGGAAAAAGGAAGGTGTTCCTTTTTACCGATCAAGCGATGTTACTTCTTGGCACAATCATATCGAGAATCCTCGCGGAAAGGTTTTTATTTCGCATGAGCTATTTGAGAAATTGTCTGCTAAGTCAGGTAAATTTCATGAAGGTGATGTATTTGTTACTGGAGGTGGATCTATTGGTTTGCCTTACATTCTTCCATTTGAAGGGCCGTTTTATGTTAAAGATGCCGATTTAATTTGCATTCAAAAGACTGATAGATTTGAAAGCAAGTTTCTTTTCTATTATTTCATGTCTACTGAATTTAGAGATTATTTGAATACTGTGTCACATGGAGCAACGATTGCCCATTATACAATATCGCAGGTGGAAAAAACACTTGTGCCACTCCCGCCTATTGCAGAACAGCGAAGAATTATTACATTACTCGACCGCTTTGACGCTCTTTGCAACTCGCTGACGGAGGGGTTGCCTGCCGAAATCGCGCTTCGCAAGAAGCAGTACGAGTATTACCGCGATAAACTTTTGAGTTTCAAGGAGGCCAGTTGATGAGCGAGCTCGCCTTAGTTGCCGAGACCGACAAGTATACGGTCGTCGGAAGCTACGAGCCAGAGAAGCAGAACTCGCTTCTCTACGAGAGCGAAGCCGCGCTCGAAAAACGGTTCATCGCGCTTCTCTGCGAGCAGGGCTATGAATACCTCGATTTCCACACCGAGGTCGAGTTGATCGCCAACCTTCGCTGCCGACTTGAGGCGTTGAACCATATAAAGTTCACCGACAGCGAATGGGAGCGCTTCTTCAAGGCCAAGATCGCCGACGAGCGCGAGGATGAGCGCGATAAGACGCGCAAGATACAGGATGACTATATACAAATTCTCGAGCGCGACGATAGTACGACGAAGAACATACGGCTCATCGACAAGGCGAATATACACAACAACTGGCTTCAGGTCATCAACCAATATGAGGCAGAGGGCGGTGCAAGAGATTGCCGCTATGATGTCACGATTTTGGTCAACGGCCTGCCGCTCGTGCATGTCGAACTAAAGCGGCGCGGCGTTGCGATACGCGAAGCGTTCAACCAGATACGACACTATGGTCGCGATTCGTTTTGGGGTGGCTCGGGGCTTTTCAACTATGTTCAGATCTTTGTCATCTCGAACGGCACGCACACCAAGTATTACTCGAACACGACGCGTAGGCGGCATCTACAGGATTTCAAAAAGGCCGTGTCTCGTCGCGGCGGGCTCGGCGGTCGCAGATTCACTTCCAATTCGTTCGAGTTCACGAGTTGGTGGGCTGATGCCGAGAACCGCACGATCGGCGACCTTGTAGATTTCGCGAAGACCTTTTTCTCGAAGCATGTCATTCTGAACATTTTGACACGCTACTGCGTGTTCGACACGAACGAGACGCTGCTCGTGATGCGCCCCTACCAGATTGCCGCGACCGAGCGTATCATTTCGCGGTTGCGTGTAGCCAGCAATCACGGCTGGGAGGGTTCGACGCGTGGGGGCGGGTATGTTTGGCACACGACAGGAAGCGGCAAGACCTTGACTTCGTTCAAGACTGCGATTCTCGCCTCGAAAATGGATGGCATAGAGAAAGTGCTGTTCGTTGTCGACAGGAAAGACCTTGATAATCAGACCATAAAAGAATACGACCGGTTCCAGAAGGGTGCTGCGAATTCTAACGCTTCTACAAAGATTCTCGAGGCGCAGCTCGGTGACCCGAACGCGAAGATCATCATCACGACGATTCAGAAGCTTGGCGTGTTCGTCACGCGCACGGCCGAGCATCCAGTCTTCAAGTCACGAGTGGTAATCGTTTTCGACGAGTGCCACAGGAGTCAGTTCGGAGAGCTTCACCGAAAGATCACCAAGGCGTTTCGCCGCTACCACATTTTTGGTTTCACAGGAACGCCCATCTTCGCGGCGAACGCAGGCGCGATTGGAAGCGCCCTCGTTCGCACGACGCCCGAGGCGTTTGGCGATCAGCTTCATGCCTATACGATTGTCGATGCGATAAGAGACGGTAATGTGCTGCCGTTCAGAATATCGACGGTCAATACTGTCAAGATGAAGGAAGGGGCGAGAGACAAGCAGGTCGCCGCCATCGATACCGAGGAAGCGATGCTTGACCCGCGCCGCATATCGGCGGTGGTGAAGTACATCATCGACAACTTCGACCAGAAGACATACCGGCGCTTCAACTCCAGATATCAGGGCTTTAACTCGATTCTTGCCGTCTCGTCGATACCGGCGGCGATGCGCTACTACGACGAGTTCAAGCGGCAGATGTCTGTTGAGGGGGCGCGGCGGCTGAAGGTGGCGACAATTTTCACTTACAGCGCAAATGAAGATGATGTTGAGGACGGCTTTATCGACTCGGGCGGAGATCTCTCACAGTTGCCCCAACAGAGCCGCGATTTTCTCGACAACGCTATCGCCGATTATAATGAGGCGTTCGGCACCAACTTTGACACATCGGGCGAGCGGTTCCAGAACTACTACAGTAATTTGTCGGAGAGAGTGAAGTCGCGGCAGGTTGACGTGCTTATCGTCGTGAATATGTTTCTCACAGGTTTCGATGCGCCGACGCTGAACACGCTTTGGGTCGACAAGAACCTCAAGATGCACGGGCTCATACAGGCGTTTTCACGCACGAACAGAATCCTCGACTCGGTGAAGCGGTTTGGCAATATCGTGTGCTTCCGCGATCTACAAGAGGCGACGGACGAGGCGATTGCGCTCTTTGGCGACAAGGGCGCGAAGGGCGTCGTCCTCATACGCACTTTTGATGAGTACATGAACGGCTATGTCGACGACAAGGGTCGCTATGTGAAGGGCTACAAAGATCTAGTCGCGGAACTGATTGCGCTTTTCCCGCTCGGCACTCCCATCGTAGGCGAAAAGGCCGAGAAGGACTTCATCTCGCTTTGGGGCGGCCTCCTCAGGATGAGAAACATTCTTTCTGCGTTTGATGAGTTTGAGGGGCGTGATTTGCTCGCGGTGCGTGACCAGCAGGACTATCAGAGCATCTACCTCGACATGTACGGCAAGTACCGCTCTCACGAGAAGGTCGAGCGCGAGTCGATTACCGACGACATCGTTTTCGAGATGGAACTCGTCAGGCAGGTGGATGTCAATATCGACTATATCCTGATGCTCGTTGAGAAGTATAGGCGAGAGAACTGCGAGGACAAGGAACTGAAGGGCGCGATAGACAAGGCGATTGGCAGCTCCCTCGAACTTAGGTCGAAGCGCGAGCTCATCGAGGCGTTTATCGCCGAGGTCAATGCGGACGGCAACATAGCTGACCAGTGGATGGCGTTCGTGCGCGAGAGGAAGCGTCGCGACCTCGCGGAGCTGATCGAAAAGGAAAACTTGAAGCCGGACGAGGCCGTGAAGTTCTTCGAGGGTTCGCTGCGCGACGGTGTGCTGAAGACGACAGGCACCGACATCGACCAGATATTGCCGCCGCTTTCGCGCTTCGGCACGGCGCGGCAAGTCGCAAAGGATCGGATAATCGCTGTACTGCAAATTCTTTTCGAGAGGTATCGCGGGATAGGAGGTGACGAATGAGAATCGCGCACGTTTTGAGACGGCTTTCGTTTGATGACTGGGGTGGTACGGAGCAGGTCGTCTGGAATATCGCCAAGGCGCAGAAGGCGGCGGGGCACGAAGTTCGGATCTTTGCGACGACCGCGCTGTGGCGGGGTAACGGGGAACGGGAAGTTGTCGAAGGCATTGAAATACTGCGGTTTAAGCCGATTTATCCGTGGTGGCCGATGCCGAAGCGTCTTGTAGACGAACTCGACAGGAAGGGCGGCAATCCGTTTGTGCCGGGGCTTGGCAAGGCACTTCGCGAATGGAAGCCCAATGTCATCCACTGCCACGCAATGGCGCGTATTGCCGAATTGTGTTTAAGAGTTGCTGGTCAGGGGTCAGGGGTCAGGAGTCAGGGACCAGGAGTTAGGGGGCAGGAGTCAGTAGGGCGGATTAAATGCGTTGTTTCTCTTCACGGTGGTGGGGCCAATGTGCCTGACGAAGAGGCGAAAAGCTTAAAGGCGCCGACGCGCGGACGGCTCCCGTGGGGAAAGATGGTCGACATCGCGATGGGCTGGACGCGCCGCGTGCCCGAGGACTTTGACGGTATAGTCTGCGTTGGCGAGGACGAATATGAGCGCTACCGGGCGAAGCACCCCCACGTGATGTTTTTGCCAAACGGCGTAGATACGGCGATGTTTGAAAGTGTGGGAGTGAGGGAGCGTGGGAGTGTGGGCGTGAGGGTGGACACGCTGAATGCCCCCACTCACCCACTCACAACTCACCCACTTACAACTCTTCTTTGCGTCGCCCGAATTGACCGGCAGAAAAACCAGATGATGATAGTCGAGGCATTGGCAAAGCATCCCGAGATGACGGCGCGGTTCGTAGGCCCCGTCACTCAGCAGGACTATCGCGCCGAGCTTGAGCGCCGCGCCGTCGAACTTGGTGTAGCAGACCGCGTCGCGTTCGTAGGCGCGCTTAGGCCTGGGAGCCCAGAGCTTCTCTGTGAGTATGCCAAGGCAGATGTCTTTGTCCTGCCGAGCCGACACGAGCCGTTTGGAATCGTTGTTCTCGAAGCCTGGGCTGCCGGGCTCCCTGTCGTGGCGAGCGACGTGGGCGGGCTTGGCAGACTCTGTGCCTCGCATCCCGAGGCGGCGCTGACGTTTGCCCCCGGCGATTTTGATGCCATGGATGGCGCATTGCGGCGCCTCATGTCGGAGAGCGATCTTCGTGCGCGGCTTTCTGCGGCCGGACGTGCAGCGGCGGCTCAATATGACTGGCGGACTCTTTCTTCACGCCTAGTTGATTTTTACGCCGAAATATGATTAAATATACGCCTAATAAATGCAGGAAGACGAACTTACAGAAGAAGAGCGCGCAAGGTTGCGCGGTCTTATCGCATTTCAGAAGGTAGTGCTGGGCATCGCCTTGCGCTGGTGGTTTGTTTTTGTTGTCGTTTTTCTGTCGCTTCTCACGCTTTTCTCGGCTTTTCTGTGGATGCGCGGGGCAAAGAGCGTGAAGCGCTTTGAGGCTACGACGCGACTTCTTTTCTCGCCAAAGAAAGTGTCCAGAATCGATGCCCTCGGTGACAAGCAGCTAATGACCATCCTTGAGAGGCCGTCCCTCAAGCGCAGAGTGCATGAACTTGTCGACATGGAGCCAATGGAGCGCATGTGCCTAACAGTTGACCTGAAGATCGACCAGAGTCGTCGGCAGAGCAACCTGTTCACTCTTACGGCGGCCTCCAAGACGCGAAAGGGTGCCTATGCCAAGGTAAACGCATACGCCGACATTCTCATCGATGAATACGTGGAGTATCGCTCGAAGGATCTCGAGACCTGGCGTCAGTCGCTGGAGGCCCGCCGCAAGGAGCAGATGGATAAGATTTCCGACATAGACGCCGAGGAGGCGGCATTCAAGACGACCACTGGCGCGCTTTCCCCCAAGGAGTCGCTTTTGGCCCTGAACATGCTTGTTTCCGACCAAAGGAAGAACGCCTCCGCACTCGGCGTGGAAGCCGCCAACGAGGAGTTGAAGAAGCGCAAGCAGGAGGAGATTGTCGGGAACAGCGGGGCGGCGGTGATTGCCAACGCGCAGGCGATACGCAAGAGAGCGGACGCGATAGCGGCAATCGACAGCGAACTTGTGCAGCTGCGCGAGAAGTACACGGACATAAATCCCAAGGTGGCCGGAAAGATGCAGGAGCGCGGCGAAAGGATGGCGGAACTCGAGGAGTTCCTGAAGTCCAAGGGCGTAGAGGGGCTGAACATCGACAAGATCGACAAGATCGAGAAGGCAGCGGGGGAGCTTGCGGAATGCATAACACGGCTCGAGGCGATCCAGCAGAAGCGCGATGCGCTTGCGCAGGAGATATCCGACAACGAGAAGCGCGCGTCAGAGCTTGCGAAGATTGTGATGGACTACGAGCGCATAGAGGTTCGCCGTACCGACCTGACTGCCGCCGTTAGGGATATCGACGACCAGCTCAGCGGCATCTCCTATGCGATAGCCTCGCTTCGAAACGACCTTAGGCAGATCGAGCGGTCCGATGGAGCGGACGACAACGGTCCGTTCGGCATGAAGAAAGTCGTGTTTGCCGTCGGCGGCGCTTTTGTGGTCGCGGGCGGCTTGCTTTTCTTGATAGTTGTCGTCGAGCTTCTTTTCGGCAAGGTTCGCGACGGACGCGAGATAGCCGTCTATGACGGAATATCGTTCCTCGGATCGCTTCCCAAGTCCGGGACGATGCCGGAAGACGAGGCGCGCGAGGCGATGGGCGTCGTGGCGCTGAAGACCCTGCTCGCGGCCAAGGACGCCAAGACAATATTCGTGTGCCGGCTCCCAGGCACGGAGCGGAACGTTGCGTTTGCGGAAGCGGTCGACTTCACGGCGACGATGTCTGGCGCGAGAAGCTTCCTCTTGGACATTGTCTCGCAGTCCGATTTCACTCCGCCAGAGGGCGCGGAGGAGATGATCGGCGTGGTGCGCAGCGGACAGCACGGATGGTTCCCGGTGGCTAATCGCTTCGCGCTCGCCCCCGCGGAGCTCCAGATGCTGAAGGCGGACATCGCCGCGCTCGGCGAATCGTTTGACAACGTCTTCATCCGCATCGAGGACGTCGTGCGCGTAGGCGGGACCTTCTTCGACCAGCTTCTTGAGATGTCCGATGCAGTGCTGCTTATGGTCGGTTCGGGAAGCACGCCGCGGAGCTCGTTCGCGTTTGCTCGCCGTCACCTGAAGCAGTCGGGCAAGATCGTGATGGCCATAGCCGCTGATTCGAGCGCAAAGAGGGTTCGCAAGGACATGGAGGTGCTTTCAT
Organism: uncultured bacterium; assembly: GCA_902761275.1. Classification (GTDB taxonomy): domain Bacteria; phylum Verrucomicrobiota; class Kiritimatiellia; order RFP12; family UBA1067; genus UBA1067. The sequence goes on from CACWJS010000024.1 coordinate 22,629, forward strand.
GAGGATTTCCGCCATCTGCTGTCTAGCCGCGGCCGCGCTTTTGGGATGCTACACCGACAGGCTGACGACAAGCTACGACGATGTGTTCGAGATCTCCAGCGAGGACGAAGAAAGCGCCGTCATAGACGAGAGCGGGCGCACGGCGGAGGACGAGGCGCGTATAAGAAAGCGCCTTATGGAGCTGGAGATGGAAGAGGAGCCGGCGTACCACATGAACGCCGGCGACCAGATAGAGATCCGCGTCTACGACCATCCCGACCTCGGCATGAAGACACGCATAGGTCCCGACGGAATGGTTGGCATAGCTTTCATGGGGCAGGTGAAGCTGAGCGGACAGACGATAGCCCAGGGAGCCGAGTCGATACGCGAGGGTCTCGCCCCTTACGTGAAGAACCCCGTCGTGAGCATAACCATCATCGACGTGCAGAGCGAGACTGCGACTATCGCCGGCGCGTGTGCGAGACCCGGCGTGTATGGCGTCTCGAACGCCACGAGGCTCGCGGACTTCTACGCCATGGCAGGATCGAGCGCAGAGCGGCTCTTCAACGGAGTGGAGGTTGACGTCGCCGACCTCGAACATTCGATTTTCGTAAGAAATGGCGAACTGTTGCCGGTGGACTTCATCAAGGCGATCAGCAAGGGAGACGCGTTGCACAATATCCGAGTCCGCAAGGGCGACTATGTGTTCATAGCGCAGCGCATGGAGGCTTCTGTCATCATCTGCGGCGAGGTCGCGCATCCCCACAAGCGCCTCTTTGAGGCTGGTATGGGGCTGATCGAGACGCTGACGACCGCGGGCTGGATGAAGGATACCCACTGGAGCCATGTCATCATAATAAGGGACGGTCTCTCGCATCCGAAGCTCTACAAGGTGGATGTCGACGGCATACTCGCCGGAAAGTGCCGCAACGTTCCGCTCAAGGCCGGCGACATAATCTATGTGCCGAAAGACGACCTGGCGGAGTACAATGTGTTCGTAAACAAGCTCATGCCGTCGGCGCAGATATTCAACCTCATCGCAGGGCGCGCTAATACTTTCGGCATGGACCGCAATAACAAAGACTGACGTAATGAAATACGCCGTCTTTTTCCTTGCGCTTTTTGCGATGCTGCCGCTCGGCGTGGCTCTCTCCTTCAACAGACGCTGGATCAAGTACGCGGTCTTCGCCATGATTGCGGCTCTTGGGCTGTATCAGTCGACTGCGATAAACTTTTTCTCCTACGAGGACTATAGGGGGTCATCGCGCGGCATGGAGGTGAGCTTCGTCCATCTCCTCGCGTTTGCGCTTCTCGTCGCCGCCGCGTTCAAGCGCCGCCTCCCCAAGTTGATTCCTTCGTTCGGTGCGTTTCTATATGTCGTGTATTTCTTCCTGTGCCTTCCGTCGTATGCGAACGCGGAGAGCATGCTCTTCTCCTGGATGGAGACGTGGAAGATGATAATGATCTACATGGTCTACCTTTCCATAAGGGCGTATCTCGGCATGACGGAGAATGTAAAGGCGATTGTCGGCGGATTTGCCTTCTTCGTCGTCTGGAATTTCATTCTGATTGCAAAAGACCATTTTGCCGGCGTCTACCAGCCCGACGGCGCGTTTCCGCACCAGAACTGCCTCGCGATGGCAATGCACCTGTTCGCCGGAATCTACTTTGCGCTGTTTCTCCTTGGCGGATGGCGCAAGTCCATTCTGAACGTCGTTGCCCTGGCGACGTCCGCGGCATGTATCGTCCGCACGTATTCCCGCGGAGCGATTGCGTTGGTCCCGATCTCGTTCTTCGTCACTTTCGTCCTGTCGTTCGTCGGCGCCGCAAAGGGCGCGTGGATGAAGATTCTCATTCGGATACTGCCCATTGGGCTGGCCGGACTTCTCGGGCTTGGCGTCATGCTCCCGCGCATAATCGAACGAT
>CACWJS010000025.1 GCA_902761275.1 uncultured bacterium
CCATTCGTGTCGGGCGTAGGCCCGCATTCGTGCCCGGGTGGAGCGGCAGACCCGAAGGGTCGATGCCGCCGCGATGCGCGGGCGAGCCGCGAAGCGGCTCAAGCCCTGGCGCAACACGGTGGCATCGTGATCGCGAAGCGATTGCCGCGACAGCCCGGGGTTCGTGGTCGCGCTCCAGCGCTCCCATCCCATTGACTTTGCGTAAATAACTCGCTGCGCCCGCTTTGACGTATGATGCGCGCGGAATATGGTATAATATCCGCCAATCATGACTGAGGGCGTTGGAGTTGTAGAATTGAAGAAAATGAAGCTGAACCTGCCGGACGGCGGGCTCAAGCTTGCCTATGGCGGCGTTTTGAAGGAAATCGAAGTCGCATACGAAGAGTGCGGCGCGCCACTTGGCGATTCCAATGCAATCTACATCTGCCATGCGCTCACCGGCGACGCGCATGTCGCGGGCATAAAGCCAGGCGAAGAAAAGCCAAGCGGCTGGTGGGAGGAAATGGTTGGGCCCGGCCGTGCGTTCGACACGAACAAGTACCACATCATCTGCTCAAACGTCCTCGGCGGCTGCACAGGAACGACGGGCCCAATGTCGATCAATCCCGACACAGGAAAACCCTACGGCTCTTCGTTCCCGCAATATACGTTCGACGACGCGGTAGACGTCTTCAGGATGTTCCTTAAGCAGCTCGGCGTGAAGAAACTTGCCGCGCTTGTCGGCGGGAGCTACGGCGGTCTTCAAGTCGTAAACTGGATGACGCGCTTCCCGGACGACATGGAGAAGGCGTGCCTTATCGCGACGAGTGCAAGCTTGAACACCCAGGCGATTGCGCTGAGCGTCATGAGCCGCAACTCCATCACGGACGATCCCAACTGGAAGGGCGGCGACTACTATCTCGAAGGCGACGGCAAGGGGCCGAAGGCGGGGCTTGCCGCCGCGCGCCAGCTTGCCCACATAACGTATCTCTCGCGCGAGCTTCTGCAGCAGAAGTTTGGGAGAAAGCTTCAGGACAACTTCGTTCACGCGCCAGCAGAGGAACGCGCCAAGCGCGACCGCCTTTTCAAGACGTATTTTCAGATCGAGAGCTACCTCGACTACCAGGCGATGAAGTTCCTGCGCCGTTTCGACGCGAACTCGTACCTTCACATAACGCGTTCGATGGACCTCTCCGATCCCTGCGACCGCTACGGTACGCTTGATGCCGCGCTCGCCCGCGTGAACTCGAAGGTGCTCGTCGTTTCGTACGAAAACGACATCCTCTTCCCGTGGTGGCAGTCGAAGGAGATTGTTGCGTCGCTTCTGCGTGCCGGAAAGTCCGTGAGCTACTGTCACCTCGAGAGCGGCACTGGTCACGATTCGTTCCTTACGGACATTGAGCACCTCTCCAAGGTCGTTGGCGGTTTTCTCTCCGAGCGTCCTGTCAAGGTGATGAAGTGGCAGGTGCGTCTCCACAAAAACGTCCTTGCGATGGTGAAGGAGGGTTCGCGCGTAATCGACATCGGCTGCGGCGACGGCACTCTTCTCGACGTGCTTCGCGACAGGAAGGGCGTGAAGGGCGACGGCGTTGAAATCGACGTCGATCGCTACGAAGAGGCGATTGCCGACGGACACGACGTCTTCTGGGAGGATGTCGACGAAGGCCTTTCGCTCGTTCCAGACGGATATTACGATACGGCAATCGTCTCGGACACACTTCAGGAAGTTAGAAATCCGCGTGGGCTCTTGAGCGAAGCACTCAGGATTGCTAACGAGGCAATCGTCTCGTTCCCGAACTTTGCCGCCTACAGGATTCGCCTTACGCTTGCCCTCACGGGGCGGCTCCCAGTCTCGAAGCAGCTCCCGTTCCAGTGGTACGACACGCCGAACATCCACTGCATTACGCTTAAGGACTTCAAGGCGCTTTGCGACAAGGAGGGGATCGAGATCCTCGAGGTCAAGGCCGAGAGCCGCCACCTCATCGGCAAGATCCTCATGTGGCTTGGCTTCAAGAACCTCGGCGCGTCGCGTATCGTGGCACGCATAAGAAGGAGGCGTCAATGACACTTCCGCAGAGAATAGCGCATATTGTAAACCACGGACTCGCGGCGCTGCATCCGTGCGTCTACGGCGACTTGACCGCGCGTGGAGCGGTCGGAGAGATTGCGGCCGATCTCCAGAAGGAGATTGTGCTGCTTTGCCCTGGGCGTGACGCGAAGGAAATCGTCGACGAATTTGTCGCGGCGCTTCCAGAAGTGCGCCGTCTCGTCGACACCGATGTCCAGGCCGCGTACGACGGCGACCCTGCGGCTACGAGCCGAATGGAAGTCGTAATGGCGTACCCCGGGCTCTATGCCGTGACGATTCATCGTCTCGCGCATGTCCTCTACAAGCTTAAAGTCCCGATCATCCCGCGCGTCATGAGCGAGCTTGCGCACTCCAAGACTGGTATCGACATTCATCCGGGCGCGACGATAGGCGAGAGGTTCTTCATCGACCATGGAACTGGTGTCGTAATTGGCGAGACTACTATAATTGGACGCAATGTCCGCCTCTACCAAGGCGTCACGCTTGGCGGCCTTTCCTTTGACAAGGACGCTAATGGTGCGCTTGTGAAAGGGCTTAAGCGCCATCCAAACATCGAAGACAACGTTGTAATCTACGCGAACGCGACGATCCTCGGCGGCGACACCACAATTGGCCACGATTCCGAGATTGGCGGCAACGTCTGGATCAAGGAGTCCGTGCCTCCGTATTCACGCGTCTACAACAAGCCGCCGGCACCGGTGATAAAGAAAATCGGGTGATGTTCGCAAGTTCGCTCGTTCTCGCGCTTGTAGTCGGAACCTGGAACGGCGAGTGGTTTCCGTCCGGGCGAGCCGAGCATAGGGCAAATGATCAGGTTGAGCGAGCGACAATTCGCGCCGCAGGGCAGATGCTCGCGGACGGAATATCGGAAGTAGACCCCTCGGGGAAAGAGGATATTCTCCTGTGCCTTAGCGAAATACGCGACCTTGAAACTGCCCAGGCGCTTTGCACCGCGATAGGGCGGACAAACCTCTCCGTCGCCGTCGTCACCGCATACCGCAGGCGTGACCGCTTCGACCAGCAACAGGACGTCATCATGACGACTCTTCCAGTCGCAAAGGCGAACTGGAGCCGCTGGAAGACGCACAAGGACACGATTCCGCCACGTGGATATGCACATGCGGAAGTTGTCGTGTCGCCAGCTGTGACTGCAACTGTGTATGCAGTTCATCTAAAGTCCAACTATGGTCAGACGTCAGAAGCCATTGCCCAGACTAATCGACTCAAACGCGCTTACGCGATAGAGCAGCTTGTCGAACAGGAGAAGCCGAAGCGCGGCAAGTTTCGTGCGCCAGTGATAATTGCAGGTGACTTCAATGCCGATCGGTTCTCGAAGTCGTTTGAGAAGGACACGTTGTTTCAGACCATTCTCGATGCTGGTTTTGTCGATGCGTTCGAGGGCGTTCCCAAGGATGGGCGCATAACACATCCAGGAAGCAGTCGCCACGCGGGGAGTACGCTCGACTACATTTTCATGCGCGGTTGCGGCGTCGAGAGTCCCCCAAAGGTGCTTCCCGCGCTTAGGATATCAGACCACGACGCCGTGTTCGTCAAGGTCGGTTTTCCACAGTCATCGCCAAAAAACAAGGTAGACGACACACGATCTCCTGACGCAGCAGACGTCTCGGACGCGGGTAAATTTTGATATAATAGCACTCAAGGAATGATTCAAATGCAGACAGTAACAGATGTTTTCCACGCTGCGGCTGGGAAGTCCAGCTTCATCCGCAAGATGTTTGAGAAGGGCATCGAACTGAAACAGCAGTTCGGTGAAGATGCCGTATGCGATTTCTCGCTTGGCAACCCTGACGTGCCGCCACCAGAGGCCGCGCGAGCTGTCTTGCACAAACTGGCAGACGACGCGATACAGCCGCTTGGACTTGGTTATTGCCCGAATGCAGGCATTCCCGCCGTGCGCGAGGCAATTGCGAAATATCTCTCGAAGCAGCAGGGCATGGAGTTAAAGGGCGCGGACGTGATGATGACGGTCGGCGCGGCGAGTGCGCTTGTGTGCTTCTTCAGGGCGACAATCGACGAAGGCGACGAGGTAGTTGTTCCGAGCCCGTATTTTGTGGAATACGGCAACTACTGCGGCCACTTCGGTGGCGTCCTCAAGCCCGTTCCGACGCACGAGGACTTCTCGCTTGACGTTCCCGCAATTGCAGCGGCCGTGACGCCGAAGACGCGCGCAATTCTCGTCAACTCGCCAAACAACCCGACTGGCGCCATCTATTCGAAAGACGAACTCAAGGCGCTCGTCGACGTCGTGGAGAGCGTCAACGCCGAACGCGCCGCGAAGGGCGGGCGTCCTCTTTTCCTCCTCTCCGACGAGCCCTATCGCGCGTTCGCCTACGATGGTGCGGAAGTTCCCGCTATATTGCCGCTCTCGAAGTTCGCGCTTGTCCTCGGGAGCTTCTCGAAGACGCTTTCGATGGCCGGCGAGCGAATCGGCTATATCGCCGTGAACCCAGCTCTCTCTGCGGCGGACAACGGTGCGATGATGACGACGCTTACGCTCGTAAACCGCACACTTGGCTACGTCAACGCGCCTGTCATTGGCCAGCGTCTTGCGGCGGCGATTTGCGACACGACAGTTGATCTTGACATCTACAAGCGCCGCCATGACCTGATGGCGAAGGTGCTTGCCGATGCAGGAATAGAGTTCACGATGCCTCGCGGCGCGTTCTACTTCTTCCCGAAGGCGCCCGGTGGTGACGACGCAAAGTTTGTCGACGCTCTTCTCGAGGAAAAGATACTCGCCGTTCCCGGCTCTGGCTTTGGTCGCGCCGGTTACATTCGTCTTAGCTGCGCGGTCGACGAGAAGATTATCGCCCGTTCGGCCGAGGGCTTCAAACGCGCAAAGGAGAGGTGCCTAAAATGATTCTTCCTATTCTTGCCTCCATCGTCGTTGCGACAAATTCCGTTACGCTCACCGCCGTCTCGACAGACTGCGGGCTCGATGCGCAGATAGAGTTTCTTCTCGCGGGCCCTGACTCTGACCACGACTACGAGTCTATGTTCCTCACCGAAGACAGCGTGAAGGACATTGCTGCTGCATTTGAGAAGGCGGGGATGCCACTCGGCAAGCCGACGTCGGTGAAGGGCTGCCGTTTCTGGCCGATTGGGACGAAGGTAAAGATGGAGCCAGATTTTTGGTCGCTTGTCCGCGATATGCGAGGCGAGCGCAAGCAACCGATTGTCTGGACGGGCGGCACGCGCGAGAAGGACGGTTCTCCCGTAGCCGCGACAAATATGCCGCTCGCAGTGTTTGCACTCTACAACCTGCCGCAGTCGCTGATGCAGTTTGACGACGCTCTCGATCAGACCTCGACATACGGGCGCTTTCAGCCGGCGGTCAAGATTCCGAAGGGCGAGAAGCGCACGTTCAAGTTCACGTGGACGGGCGAAACGAACGGCGGAAAACACGAGATGACACCTGACTTCCCGCCTGAGATGTCGGTAGGCGACGCGATCAAACTCGCTGGTGCACTGGCGGAACTCGACTCTCCCGAAACGAAGGTAAACGGTTTTAAGGAAGGGCAGTTCTTCTATCGCGCGTTCCTTCCGCGTGAAAGCTGGCGCGATCGCAAGGAACGTCTGACGCAGCCCTTTGAAGTGCGCTTTGTCGACGGTAAGCCCTCGCTTACGGTCATAAAGGAAGACTGGAGCGATCCGAACGCGACCGATCCGAAGCTCATCGAGTCGATCCAGCCGTTTGAGTCGATTGCAAAGGACGACAGGACTGACACGTGCTTCATATATGCGCCAAAGGCGATGAAGCTCGCGGAGGTCTATGCCGTCTGCAAGCTGTTTCCGAAGTCGGTTGTGAACTGGTACGTGTTCAGCGAATAAGGATGGAAGGGCACGAGACAGAACCACTCGCTGCAAGGATGCGGCCAACGACGCTTGAAGAAGTCGTCGGGCAGGATCATATACTTGGCGAGGGCAAGCTACTTCGCCGCGTGATAGAAGCCGACCGTCTCACGAACATAATCCTCTACGGACCGCCCGGATGCGGCAAGACGACGCTTGCTGAGGTAGTCGCCAAGACTACAAAGCGCAATTTCGTGCGGCTTTCCGGCGTTCTCTCTGGCGTCGCTGATATCCGCAAGATTTGCGAAAGGGCTCGAAACGAGCTGGGTGGACAAGGAACGATACTTTTCATCGACGAGATACACCGATTCAACAAATCGCAACAGGATGTCCTTCTGCCGTATGTAGAGGATGGAACGGTTGTGTTGATTGGCGCAACGACGCATAATCCTAATTTCTTCATCAATACGCCCCTTACTTCGCGCTCGCTTGTGTTCGAGCTTCACGCGCTTGAACCCGCGGCAATCGCGCGACTTCTTGAAAGGGCGCTTGCCGACAAGGAGAAGGGGTATGGTGCGACGCCTTCCAAGCTCGACGACGATGCGCGAGACTTTCTTGCGGAGATCTGCGACGGCGACGCGAGGCACGCGCTTACGGCACTTGAGATCGCGATGCGCTCTACGCCGAAGGGTGATGATGGCGCGGTGCATTTGACGCTTGAGGTCATTCAGGAATGTGTCCAGCGGCGCCAAGTCCGCTACGACAAGAAGGAAGACGGCCACTACGACACCATTTCCGCTTTCATTAAGTCGATTCGCGGGAGCGACCCGGATGCCGCCGTCTATTGGCTTGGCAAGATGCTGACTGCGGGCGAGGATCCGCGCTTTATCGCGAGGCGGCTTGTGATCTCCGCGAGCGAGGACATCGGCAACGCAGATCCGCGCGGCATATCTGTCGCGGTCGCCGCGATGCAGGCGTGCGAGTTCGTAGGCATGCCAGAGTGTGCTATAAATCTTTCTCAGGCAACGACTTACCTTGCGACGGCTCCTAAGTCGAATGCGAGCTGCATGGCGATTTCTGAGGCGATGGCCGATGTCGAGGCGGGCGCGGTGCAGCCAGTTCCAGAGCATCTCAAGAACAAGCACGTCAAGGCCATTGGAAGCGCCGACGTTACGGAATACAAGTATCCGCACAACTTTTCGAACCATTACGTAAAGCAGGCGTATCTGACGGTGCCGAAGAAATACTATCGTCCTACCGAAGAGGGTTATGAGGCGACTATCTCGAAGCGCATGTCTGCGTTGCCGCGCTGAATGTTGCCCCTGTTGGCAACTTGTTTACATCCGTTAGACACCTGTAGACATCAACGGCGATTCGTCGATACGTCCATTTGCTATAATTGCCCCCATGAATGACATGAAGACGCCGCCGAACAACGTCGACGCCGAGCGGGCTGTGCTCGGGTCGATACTGCTTGATACGACGGGGCGCGACGAGCGCGTTATGGACGTCTGCCAGTCGGCGGGCGTTGTTCCCGAAACTTTCTTTGATCCGCGCAACAGGGCGATATACGGGGAGATGATGGCGATGGCGCGTGCTTCGAGACCGCTCGACGCGCTGACGCTCACAGAGGAGCTTTCGAGCTCTGGTCGCCTTGAGGCCGTTGGCGGCGCCGCGTATATCCAGTCGCTTATCGACCAGACGCCTACGACTGCCCACGCTGAATATTACATCGGCATAATCATCGCAAAGCAGTTGCGGCGCACAATGATCGACCGCGCGACGGCGACGATCGAGAAGTGCTATGATGAGAGCGAATATCCCGACGCGCAGGCCGTTCTCGGCGACGCAGAGAAGTCGTTTATAGAAATTGGGCTAAGGCGAGATTCGACGATGCCATGGGCATCTGCCGTCGACGAAAGCTATCGGCACATCGACGCGATGTTCGACTCGAACGGAAGGACGCTTGACGGCCTTGCAACGGGCTTGACGCATCTTGACGAGAAGTTACAGGGACTCAAGAAGTCAGAAATGATTGTCATCGCCGCGCGTCCGTCGGTCGGCAAGACGTCGCTTGCGATGAACATCGCCGAGAGCTGCGCACTCGGGATGGACATGAACAACGTTCCCGTAAGGTCAGACGACGGCAAGCGCCATCCCGTGATGATCTTCTCGCTCGAAATGCCGATAGAGGCACTGACGAGGAGAATGATTGCTGGTCGTGCGCACGTGAACATGTGGCGGCTCAACCGCGGCCTCTGCGCGAAGAGCGAGAAGCAGATGCTTATCTCGAATCTCTCTATTGCCGCCGAGGAGCTGAAGGGCGCGCCGATCTATGTGGACGACACGGCCGCGCTTGACGTCATGGATCTTCGCGCCCGCGCAAGACGAGCGAAGAAGCAGCACGGCATAGAGCTAATCGTCATAGACTACCTGCAGCTCTGCACGTGCCGTGAAGCCGCTCGAATGGGAAGCCGCCAGATAGAGGTCTCGATGATCTCCCAGCAGATCAAGGCGATGGCGAAGGAGTTGAAGATTCCGGTGATCGTCCTCTCCCAGCTTTCCCGCGCGAATGAGCAGCGCAACGACAAGGAAGAGAAACCGAAGCTTTCCGACCTCCGCGACTCTGGCGCAATCGAACAGGACGCCGACGTCGTGTTTCTCCTTCGCCGCCCGTCGCGTACTGCGACATCGAAGGAAGTCAACGACGAACAGCTTGCGATAATTGACGTCGCGAAGAACCGCAACGGCGAGACTGGAGAGGTGAAGGTCAACTTCTACCGCGAGTTCACGCGTTTTGGCGACCGCGAGATAGAGCGCACCGGCACCGACAACTTCAGCACTTCCGAGCCGCCGCCCGAGCAGGGCGAGTTTGCCCCCGACCCCACGATGTGACGGATTTTTGGTATAATTTACACTTAAAATGAAGTGCGAATTGTGCCATCAGAAGGACGCAGAGACTGCGATCCAGTTGGAAAAGGACGGCGAAGAGCAGGAGCTCTACGTCTGCCGCGAGTGCGCGAACCGCGAGAGGGTTCGCAGGCAGAAGAAGAGCCAGCGTACGCGCAAGGGCGCGGACGGGTTGCCGCCCGGCGTGTCTATTTCCGTTTCTGGCGTCTCCTCTGGCGATGAGCCGCCGCCGCCAATCGTCGCCGCCATTATGAACGCTATGACCGGGCTTGTTGAAGGGCTTGAACAGGCGGCGGAAGAGGCCAATAAGTCGAAAAAAGAGCCAGAACTCGTCGATTTCCCGTGCGAACGCGCTGAGACCCCTTACCGTATTGGCGACTATCTGCACCTCGAGGGTCTACATCTCATCGGAGAGCTCGAGCCAGTCCATCGCGCGATGCGGGCGCTTAAGCTCCAGCTTACAGGAATCACTGCCGACGGCGTCCGCGATGCTGGGCATGTGTACCGGCTTCGCTACTCCGGCTCTGCCGAGCTTGCAAAGCGTGTCGCCGAAGACATTCTCCGCGAAGAGCGCAACGCGCGCGTCCGGCTTTTCGAGGAAATGCCCCGCGTGTTCGGCGACTCTCTCTGCCGTGCGCTCGCCATCCTCAAGAACTGCCGGCTCCTGAGCCCGGGCGAACTTTTCGACCTGCTGTCGCCGCTTCGTCTCGCCGCGATAGAGAAGATGCTCGACGGAATAGAGCTGAAGGAAATAGAGTCGATGCTCGCTTCGGTCGACCTCACGTCGAAGGAGGACGGCGAGACTCAGCAGGAACGCGACCGCCAGGACGCGGAGCGTGCCGACGAGATGAACAAGCGCTTCGAGGACGTCGTTCTCAACGAGCGCGCCGAGGAGAAGTTCATGTGAGCATGATGTTTACGAAGAACGCGATTGACGCGCTGAACGCCGCTGCAAGTTGCGCACGGCAGTTCGGCCACGACCATATCGGCGCGGAGCACATCCTGCTTTCTATTCTCGCGATCCCGAAATGCCAGGCGTGTCTTCGTCTTGAACGGCTCGGGCTTGCAATTTCCGATCTCACGGAGTCGATGAAGAACATGATCTCGGGCTCTTCCGAGCCAGTCATGCAGCGTGGACAGCTTCCGATTTCTGCGCGGACGAAGAAGGTGCTCGACATCGCGGGGCTTGAGGCGGGCGGGCCGGGCAAGCCGATTAGCACCGTCCATCTTGTCACCGCGATGATGCGCGAAGGCGAGAATGCAGCAGCACAGCTTCTCTTCAACGCTGGAGTCACTGTCGAAAAGTTTCTCGCCGCCGGTACGCAGGGCGGCAACGGAGATGGCAAAAAAGATGCCGCGCCAGGGCAGGGCGACACTGGTGAAGCATCTTCGCAGAAGGGCGAGAACGGCAAGCAGCAAAAGACGCCGACCATAAACACTTTCGGGCGCGATCTCACCGACCTCGCGCGGCAAGGGAAACTCGACCCCGTGATTGGGCGCGAGAAGGAACTTAAGCGCATAATCCAGATTCTCTCTCGCAGGACGAAGAACAACGCCGTCCTCATTGGCGAAGCGGGCGTAGGAAAGACTGCTGTCGTCGAAGGGCTTGCCCAGGCGATCCATCGTGGCGAAGTTCCCGAGAAGATGCAGTCAAAGCGCGTAGTCGCGATAGACATGGCGCGAATGGTTGCAGGAACGCAGTATCGTGGACAGTTCGAGGAGCGTCTTAAAAAACTCATCGACGAGACGAAGCGTTTTTTTTTTAATGATACGGCGACCACCGAGATCTACACGATGGTGGGTGCGGGCGGCGCCGAGGGCGCGATGGATGCGGCGAACATCCTTAAGCCCGCGCTTGCGAGAGGCGAGCTTCAGTGCGTCGGTGCGACTACGCTCAAGGAATACCACAAGTCCATCGAGAAAGACGCAGCTCTCGAGCGCCGCTTCCAGTCGGTGCAGGTCGATGAGCCGACAGTCGCCGACACGATACAGATTTTGAAGGGCATCGCCCCGAAATATGAAGAGCACCACTCCGTCAAGTTCGGCGATGCCGCTCTTCGCGCCGCAGTCGAGTTGACGGCTCGCTATCTCCCCGCGAGGCAGCTTCCCGACAAGGCGATCGACGCGATGGATGAGACTGGAGCTCGACTAAGGATGGGCGCATCTGCGCGGCCTAAGTCGCTCACGTCGCGGCAAGAGGCGATTGACGCTCTAAAGGGCAAGAAGGACGCAGCTGTGAAAGCGGGCGACTTTGATTCGGCGGCGCGATATCGCGAGTCGATAAAGATTGCATCCGCCGAGTTTCAGAAAGCGCTCAAGAAGTGGAAAGAGACTCACGCCGAGGAAGTCATAGAAGCGACCGAGGGTGATGTCGCTGAAACCGTCTCGTCGATGAGCGGCGTTCCAGTAGAGAAGATGAACGCTACGACGGCAGAGAAGCTTCTCGGCATGGAGAAGGCACTTGGTGAAGTCGTCGTCGGTCAGACTCCAGCGATAAAGGCGATTGCGCGTGCGCTTCGCCGGAGTCGTGCACTCATGGCCGACCCCAAGCGTCCGATTGGCTCGTTCCTCTTCCTCGGTCCTACTGGCGTCGGCAAGACGCACCTTGCGAAGATGCTCGCGGAAAAAGTGTATGGCGACGAAAAGGCGCTTATCACGCTCGACATGTCGGAGTTCCAGGAGAAGTATTCCTCTTCGCGTCTCGTTGGCGCGCCGCCCGGTTACGTCGGCTACGACGAGGGCGGGCAGCTTACCGAGAAAGTGCGCCGTAGGCCTTATTCCGTCGTTCTCTTCGATGAATTCGAAAAGGCGAATTCCGATGTGATGAACATGCTGTTGCAGATTCTCGACGACGGGCGTCTCACCGACGGCCAGGGGCGCGTAATCGACTTCCGCAACACGATAATCATCTGCACCGCGAACCTCGGCTTCGACTTCGCGCGCGAGGGCCATACTCTTGGCTTTGCGACAGAGACGGCCGAGACGAGTTTCGACCTTCTTAAGGAGAAGCTTCTCTCCGAGGCGAAGCGCACTTTCCGCCCCGAGCTCTTGAACCGCTTTGACGAGACAGTCGTCTTCCGCAAGCTCGAGAAGGGCGATATGGAGTCGATACTGAAGCTCGAACTTGCCAAGCTGCAGGCACGGCTCAAGGATTCGCACATCGCGCTTTCACTCGACAAGAAGGCGACTGCGTTTCTCGTCGAGAAGGGGTACGATTCCGCGCTTGGCGCGCGGCCGCTCCGCCGCGTAGTGCAGGATTTCGTCGAAGATCCGCTTGCAGACCTCGTTCTTGCCGGCAAGTCAAAACCGCGCATGCGCGGCAAGCTCGCCAAGGACGGCAAGTCGATCAAGTTCTGACCGTTTCGACAGCCCTGTATTTGGTATAATATCGACATGGACATGCAAATATTTGTCATCACGGCAGCGTGGATGCTTGTAGCATATCTTGTAGGGGGAATTCCGTTCGGTTTTCTTATCGGCAAGATGCGCGGCGTAGATGTGCGCACTGTCGGCTCGAAGAACATCGGCGCGACGAACGTCTTTCGCACGGTTGGCAAGAAATGGGGCGTTATTGCTTTTGCGTGCGACGTCTTGAAGGGGCTTCTCCCGACGCTTGCCGCGAGACAGTGGGCCCTTGATCCTGAACTTCCACCAGATGAAGCATGGCTTCCTCTCGTCGTCGGCGTCATGTGCGTCGTTGGCCACATGCTCACTCCTTACATGAAGTTCAAGGGTGGGAAGGGCGTTGCTACGGCGTTTGGAATGCTTATCGGTCTTGCGCCCGCGCTCGTCGGAACGGCGTTTGCGCTCTTCGCGCTTGTCTTTGCCGTGTCGCACTATATTTCGCTTGGCAGCTGCTCGGCGGCGCTGTTCCTCATGGTCGCCGTGTGGTTCCCGATTCTTGGTACGGAGGGCTATCGCAATCTTCCGCAGTGCATTCTCATTACGCTGATCGCGGCATTCGTCATCTTCAAGCACCGCGCCAACATCGGGCGGCTACTGTCGGGGACAGAGAGTAAGATATATCTGTTTAGGGGGCAGGGGTCATGAGTTGGAGTTTAGAGTTGGAGTTGGAGAGTGGATTAGGGGTCAGGAGTCAGGAGTTGGAGTTCAGAGTTGGAGTTGGAGAGTGGATTAGGAGTCAGTAGTCAGTAGTTGGAGTTCAGAGTTGGAGTTGGAGAGTGGTGACTGAGATTCTTTAAATCAATTTATAGTCGATCATAAAAAGGAAAGTGAAAATGGCAGTAAACAAGAAGAAGCCCTTCGTCAGGATCACGGACACGACGCTCCGCGATGCGCACCAGTCGCTTTGGGCGACGCGTATGCGCACCGACGACATCCTCAAGATCGCCGAGACGATCGACAACGCTGGGTACTACTCGCTCGAGTGCTGGGGCGGCGCGACGTTCGACGTCTGCATGCGCTTCTTGCGCGAGAATCCGTGGGAGCGTCTTCGTCGCATCAAGAAAGTCTGCAAGAAGACGCCGCTTCAGATGCTTCTCCGTGGCCAGAACATCCTTGGCTACAAGCACTATCCCGACGACATTGTAGACCGATTCGTCGCGCTCGCCTGCGAGAACGGAATGGACATCTTCCGCGTTTTTGACGCGCTCAACGACCCGCGCAACCTCGAAGTCGCCATCGCGAGCGTGAAGAAGTACGGCGGCCACGCGCAGGGAACGCTGTGCTACACGACGTCGCCAGTCCATACCGTCGCAAAGTACGTCGAGCTTGCGAAGCAACAGGAGTCGATGGGCATTGACTCGCTCGCGATCAAGGACATGGCCGGCATACTCACGCCCGGCGCCGCACGCGAACTCGTCGCCGCGCTCCGCAAGGCGATGCCAAAGATGCCGATCCAGATCCACTCGCACATGACGAGCGGCATGGCGGCGGCGATGTATCTCGCAGCGGCCGAGGCGGGCGCAGGGTGCTTTGACTGCGCGATTTCGACGCTCTCGTCGTTCTCCTCTCAGCCGCCGGTGGAGTCGGTCAAGGTGATTCTCGAGAGCTGCGGCTTCGAGACCGGGCTCGACACGTCGGCGCTTACGAAGATCAATGGCTACTTCAAGGACCTCAAGACGAAGCGACAGCCCGCCTCCACAGCGAAGGTCGAGCCGGTCGACGCAGGCGTTCTCGTACACGCGATTCCTGGCGGCATGATCTCCAACCTTCGCTCGCAGCTTGCACAGCAGGATGCGCTTGACCGTCTTCCTGAAGTGCTTGAGGAACTGCCGAAGACGCGCGCTGATCTTGGATATCCTCCGCTCGTCACGCCTACGTCGCAGATCGTCGGCGTTCAGTCGGTTCTCAATGTCCTTTCGGGCAAGCGCTACTCGATGGTGACCGACGAGACGAAGCGCTATGCGGCCGGTTACTACGGGCGCACGCCCGCGCCAATCGCGCCGAAGCTTAGAAAGCAGCTCTGCGGTGGCCTCAAGCCGATTTCCTGCCGTCCGGCTGACTTGCTTAAGCCCGGTCTCGTCAAGGCCGCGGAGGAACTCCCGCCCAACACGATCAAGGCCGAGGAGGACATTCTCTCCTACGCGCTCTTCCCGGAAGTCGCGCTCGGCTACTTCAAGTGGCGCAAGGAGGGCGGTCCGATTCCAGCCGACAGCGAGGCAACGGCAGCCAGTGCCCCCGCAGCCCAGCCAGCCAACCAACCCGCAAACGCTACCACTGCCTCCAACTCTTCCTCCAACTCCAACTCTGCTCTCCAACTCAAAGGCACTCCCGTCCTCGCGCCGCTCAACGGCACGTTCTACAGGAGCGACGCCCCCGGCAAGCCAGAAATGGCGGCCGACGGCGCTGCTGTGAAGACGGGCGATGCAGTCTGCGTCGTTGAGGCGATGAAGCTCTTCAACCCCATCAAGGCACCTGCTGCGGGCAAGATCACCTTCCTCGTCGAGCATGGCAAGCCCGTGACTAAGGGCCAGCCAGTCGCATCTATCGCGTGACAAATTGGCGTAGCTCGCGAACATTCAATGCCGCGTTGCTTGTATGAATACTGTTTTATTTTTCATATCTTCCACGCGGCATGCTTGTAGCAATAGACTTGAGGGTATCCTTCGCTACGCTCGGAAGCGTGACTGGCATGTGCAGGTAATCGAACGGGCATTCCACAAGGTAAATGTCCGCCAGCAACTTGACTTTTGGCGTCCGGTCGGCGTTATCGCCGAATGCGGGAGCGGCGCAGATGAACTCAACGCCACAACTCTGGGCGGACTGCCCGTTGTCTATTTCGACGCGGACAGTTCGACGCGAGGAGCAGGATATTACGTTGGATCAGATTCTGTCGACATCTCTAGCGCAGCAGCGCGCCACTTGCTTTCTCTTGGTTTTGAAAACTATGCGTTTGCGACGTTTCGGTTGCCAATGTTTTGGGCCCGAGAGCGGCGCGACTCGTTTGCCAAAGTGATCTCAAAGGCAGGGAGGGGCTGTTCTGTCTTCGACCCCGAGCACGAACAGCGTCCTAACGCGCGGCAGCGGGAGCTGACCAGTTGGTTGCGGAACCTCCCGCGGCCCTGCGGCATATTCGCCGCGAACGACTATGTCGGCGAGGAGATCATCAACATCTGCGGACAGCTTGGTATTTCCATTCCGAACGACATTGCCGTTCTCGGCGTGGACAACGACGAGCGGATTTGCGAAAGTCTCGTCCCGACGCTTTCGTCCATTGCTCCTGATTTCGCCCACGGCGGCTTTCTCGCCGCCCAGTTGCTTGGCGAGATAATCGACGGGGCCGCCGCGCCGGACGGCGAGGTGAGGATATTCGCGACTGACCGTGTTGTCATCAGACAGTCTACACGGCGCATCGCATGCGACCGCCGTCGTGTCGCCGACGCCGTTGAAATGATTCGCAAGCGGGCGCTTGAGGGGATGTCCGTTTCCGATGTCATCGCGTTCATAGGCGAACCTCGCCGCACAGCTGAGATGCACTTTCGTGAGGCGACGGGGCGGAGCATCCACGATGAGATAGACGAAGTGCGCTTTGCCAAGGTGTTCGAGCTTCTAAGGAACTCGCGTCAGTCGCTTGATGCGATACCAGACCTTTGCGGATTCAATACTGGTGTCGCCCTGCGCAAGGCCTTCAAAGTGAAGACAGGACTTTCCATGCGCGATTGGCGCAAAAAGAACGCAAAATAGGCTTGCGCAAAAGTAGCGTTATTATTTAGCACTTTTTATCTTTCCGCAGAGTCGTGTGTGGTATAATGTTTCCACCATGAAGAAATTCTGCAGGCATCTGTCCATGTTTCTGTGCTTCTGCGCTACGGCGCAGGCTGCAGACTTTTCGTTTTGTGGTAGTGCAAAGGAGACGACTGCGGCGCTGCAGTCCGCCATTGATGCCGGCGGGCTTGTGTGCGTCAAGCCGGGCGACTACGAAATCACGGGGGTGACGCTGAAGAGCGGCGCGACGCTCCATCTCGAGAAGAGCGCGCGGCTTCTTTCGCAAAGGGACAAGTCGGGCTTCGCGGGTGCCGCGAAGCGGGCGATCGTTTTCGCCGAGGATGCCTCGGATGTCGCCATCACGGGCGAGGGTGTGATCGACGGACGGGGCGGTGCCGCCGTAATCATGGGACACGAGGACGAACGCCAGCGTGGGCTCTACTTCATCCGGTGCAAAAACGTGCGCCTCGAAGGTCTGACGCTTCGCAATCCCGACATGTGGTCGTGCTACTTCCGCGAATGCGACGGCGTGGTCGTGAAGGGCGTGACCATCCACAGCCACGCCAACTACAACAACGACGCATTCGACATCGAGGCGAAGAACGTGCTGATCGAGAACTGCACGATCGATTCCGACGACGACGCGATCTGCTTCAAGAGCGACAATCCTGACTTTGTTGTCGAGAACTGCGAAGTGCGCGACTGCCGGATCTCCGCGAACTGCAACTACATCAAATGCGGGACGTCGAGCTACGGCACGTTCCGCAACTTGAACGTCCACGACTGCACGCTCAGGGAGGGAACGGCGTCGAAGTTCTGGGACTGGAAGAAGCATGTCCCTGGCGCGAAGACCTCCGGCGGTGGAATTTCCGGAATCGCGCTCGAAGTCGTTGACGGCGGCGTGATGGAGAATGTCGTTTGCCGCAACATCACGATGGAAAGCGGCGTGCAGACGCCAATCTTCATCCGCCAGGGCAGTCGCCATACGGGCGCGCGCCCGAGCGTCCTCAAGAACATTCTCATCGAGAACGTGACGGCGACGAGCAGCTGCCGCATCGCGAGCTCCATCACCGGTGTCGCGGGACGGCGCCCTACGGACATCACGATCCGGAATGTAAAGTTCGCGCTCACCGGCGGTGGCACGGCGGAGGATGTCGCGAAGCCCGTGCCAGAGCAGGCGGCGGGGTATCCAGAGAACCGCATGTTCAAGGGTGCGCTACCGGCGTACGGCTTCTACGTGCGGCATGCGGACAACGTCCGCTTCGAGAATGTCGAAATGACCTTGCTGGAGAACGATGCGCGCCCCGCGTTCTTCACGGACGATGCCGCTGTCTCTCAGCGCAACTGCATGTTTGAATAACACAAGGAGGATACGATAATGAAAGCTTCGAAGATGGCGACATGTCTGGCAGCGCTCTGCACGCTGTATGGAATTGGGGCTTACGCCGCGACTTGGGTGAACACGAGCGGCACATCCTCGGTCAATTGGCGTAGCAGCAGCTGCGATCCGGGATGGGACGTCGTTTACCCCGACGGACAGGGAGCCGTTGCTATTTTCCCGGCGGCATCCAAGAAGAATTCCGTCGTGGTAGAAGGGGCTGACGGGATTCGTCTTGGATCGTTGATTCTAGATGCCGGTACGCAAAATGCCGATTTCCAAATTCAAAATCCATCTGGCACAGCTGCGCCAATTCCCGCATTGACATTCGACCAGGACGGCGATGGCTCCGGTTATGCCGTCATCAGCAATACATCGAAGCGCGCGCGTGTGAACCTTGGCTCCAGCTATACGGTCAATCTCGCCGACGACCTTTTGCTGGTCAATCGTGGAGATGAATCGTACTCGCGTACCTTTGCAATTTCGATTACGGGTACGATTACGGGGAGCGGGAAATTGATAGTCGATAGCGACCAGAATTATACGAACGGCTGTGTGGCAATCAGCAGCTCGTCGAGTTCGTTTGTTGGCGAGACGCACGTCGTATCCGGGTGTCTCAAGGTTCAGAACAACAAGCCGTTTGGCGATTTTTCGAATGTCGTCAGGCTCGGCAAGACAGGCGGTCCCGAAGCCAAGATACTGTTGGATGGTTCGGCTCCTACCATCTCGAATCCTATTGTTGTTGAAAGCGGGGCATCGGGCGAACTTTCGCTCGGCGTTGTTGTCGTCAATGCCGCGACGTTCAAGTCGACATTTGCGGGTGCGTTGACGTTGAATGGCCCGGTCAGCTTTGATGTTCCGCTTTGCTTTGTCAAGAACGGGACGTCGTATTATGGCACGAATGTGGTGTCGGGCGCCATCTCCGGTGCTGGTCGTTTGACGAAGAAGAAGGACGGCGTCCTTAAGATCGAGTCGGCTTCCAATGTTTGGACGGGCGGCACGACGGTGTCCGACGGAACGCTTGTTGTCGCGGCGGGCTCATCTCTCGGTTCTGGCGATGTCGAAGTTTCGCGGGGAGCGACACTTGAACTGCTCGGGTCTGACGCTATTTCCGATTCGGCCAACCTTGCCATTGGAGATGACGGATCGGCTGTCGGAGTCATCTGCGTTCCAGACGGAACGACTGAAGTTGTCGCTCGCATTTCAGTTGGTGGCAAACTCGTGTCGAAGGGTACGTATGCCGCGCTTGACAGTTCTGCGGGTGGTGCCGTCGTCAAGGTCCCGTGGATTTCAGGAACCGGCCTTGTGCGGGCGCTCGACGGCAAGTCAGGAATGGCAATCATCATTCGCTGATTCTATTTGATATCCTCAACTTAATAGGAGAAAGAAATGAAGACGCTTGTTTTCATTGCGTGCGCATTGTCTGCGACTGTTGCCTTCTCGGCTGAACCGACTTCCTTTGCGACGCCTGCGAAGCTTCAACCGCTGAAGGTGCGCGAGGTGAAGGTCGTTTCGACCGAGGTCGACTTCCTCGGCGCGAACGCCGCGCGCTGGACGGTGGAGTTGCCGCCCGAGGGTGCGGCCGAGGCGTTTGCAATCAAAGACGGTGTTTTGAAAATTCGCCCGTCAGAGATGCGCACGGCGTTTACGACGGTCAAGGTGCTTTTGCCGGGCGACGGAGCGGCGAACGGAAACGTCTGGGCGCGCAACCAGCTCGGGTATGTGTCGTTCATGTGCCGTTCGCGCGGCAAGGCGGCGGTCCGCATGACCTGTCACCTGCTGATGCGCGGCAAGACGCCGGGCACCTACCAGACCGCGTTCGAGGCGCGACCGGGTGAGTGGCAAGAGGTTGTGTTGCAAACTGGTGACTTCAAGCTGAAGGGATTCCAGAACGTGGCTGGGATCGGTTTTCGGACGGCGGCCGTTTCGGATGCCGAGGTCGAGATCCGCGACATCAAGATTGGAGGAACGCCGTGCAACGAGCAATCTTGGGCGAACCACGTCGTCCGCGTGAATCTCGCCGGAAACTGGCTGTTCGCGCCCGACCACGCAAACCGCGGCGAAAGGGAGAAGTGGTTCGCGCCCGGCTTCGACGATTCGAAATGGACCACGCTGGAGGCCGGGAAGAGCTGGCAGGCGCAGGGCGTCGAGCTCTATGGCTGGGGCTGGTATCGCCAGCGGCTCAACATTTCGGAGGCGATGAAGGGCCGCGCACTCACGCTGACGCTCGGATCCACGGAGGCGGACGACGACGTGTGGTTCAACGGCGTCAGGATTGGCGGCGTCCACGGCGCGTACAAGTACAAGGACCGCTATCTGCGCGTCTATGCTGTGCCGACGAAGCTCGTGAAGTATGGCGCGGTGAATGTCATCGCAACACGCCGTTGGGGCGGCGACGTTGCATTCCAGGGCAAGAACAGCGGACTTGCGAAAGGCCCGTTCACGGCGGAGTTCGATCCCTATCCGGTGACGCTTTCGGCTCCAGGCGGCGCGGGCGTGCCGTACCGCGAGTTCGACGTGTCGGCGACGCAGCAGGGGAAGGACCTCGAGTTCGGCGTTTCGTTCCCCGCGGATCTCGCGCGGCTCGGCGCGGAGAGCGTCGACCTGCGGCTTTCGGACCGTCGCGGCAACGCGATCGCGGAGGCGAGCGCGAGGCTGTCTGAGGCGGACGGCGCGCTTGCCGCGAAGCTGCGCGTCTCGGCCGCGGGATCGCGCAAGGCCTATCTTTCCGGGACGCTTCTTCTTTCGTCGCGTGTGAGGGACGCTTCCGGCGCGTCGCTCTACCTCGGCACGACGACGCTCGACGGCATGAATTTCTCGGGACGCGACGCATTGACGCTTCCGCCCGCGGCGGCGAAGTTCGAGGAGACCGCGTACGGACGGCTCAAGCTCGTCGACGAAATCGACTGCGCGAAGCCGGTCTGGCAGGACGTGCACCCCTACCTCGAGAGCGGCGTCGACAACGCCGCGACGTTCCAGACGCCGGGGATTCCCGCCGACATCCGCGTCATCGACACGCTCGGGGGCAAGGCGCGCGAATGCGGCTATTCGAGCTGGTTTGCGTACCGCATCGGACGCGGGACGCTCAAGCCCCACGCGACGTACCTGCTGCGCGTCGAGTATCCAGACGACGTCTCGCGCTTCTTCACGATGGAGATCCAGACGGGGCAGAACTACATGGACGTCGGCTACCGCAGCGGCACCGCGCCGGACGGCGCCTACGACAACTGGCCGGTCACGCGCAAGTGGCAGAACTACGATGTGGTGTTTCCGCTCGACGACGAGACGGTCGGGTCGTGGGGCACCGAGTCGGCGTCGGCCGAGCACGGCGTATGGGTGTACTTCACGAACAAGCAGAAGGAGAACCTCTACTACGCGAACTGGGACGGCGGTCCCGCGGTCGGCAAGCTCAAGCTCTACGAAATCGACCCCGAGAAGAACGCGCCGGAGATCCGCTATCCCGAAGGCGCACCGCGCCGCGTATTCTCGCTCGACTGGGAGCGGCAGGCCGACAACGCGCCGGACGATCTCGTCGCCTACGCGCGGCTGATGGGCTACAACGCCGTCTCGCCGATCATCCTCAAGTGGGCCTTTGCGAACTACGGCGATCCCGTTCCCGGATATGAGACGACGGCCATCGATCCGCAGAACTACTGGGCGCACACGCCGGCTGCCGCGGACCGCGCAGAATCCCCCTGGCCCGACCGGCCGAACCAGCACCGGCGCTACCTCGAGACGACGCGGCGCGTCGGCATGGGCTACATCCCGCGGATCGAGTGGGGCGGCTCGGAGGCGCTTCCAGAGAGCGCGCGGTGCGTCGAGAAGGACGGCAAGCCCGCCAAGCCCAACCGTTTCGCGCGCTGGTGCGGAAACCTGCTCGACCCGGCGTCGTTCGACGACTTCCGCACCTATCTCGACGCCCAGCTGAAGCCGTTCGCGAATGAGAATCCGCAGCTCCTCGGATTCCACTGGCGCATCCGCTGCGACCGCCAGCGCGTCAGCTACGGTCCGGAAGACCTCGCGCGCTTCGCCGCCGACACGGGCACGAAGCTTCCGCCCGGCCGCTACGCGCAGCATGCTGCGTACGTCACCGGCGCGGGACGGGAGGCTTACGACGCGTGGTGGCACCGGAAGCGCGCGGACTTCCACCGAAAGGTTGCGGAGCTTTTGAAGAGCTACCGTCCGGACCTCAAGATGTGGTTCTACAACTGGGACGGCGACAAGTTCTCGCTCATCCTCCCCTGCACGACGGCGTGGGCCTTCAACGCACGGCTCCTGAACCTGCCGCCGGGCGGTGCGAAGAAGGCGTACCTCGCGGACGAGGCCGAGCGCAAGTCGCTCACCGCCGCCGACTATATCGAGACGATGCGGACGGGCAACTTCGGCGACTCGAACCATGGCGTCTGCCGGGCGGACTACGGCATACGTCCCGCGCTCTACGCCGACATCCCGGGCATCGAGATCTTCTGTCCGGCGAACTTCATCTGCTATGCCGACAAGCCGGAATACCTCGAGTACTTCCGCACGCACGAGGGCGTTGCGGTTTCGAATCCGATGGCCTACGACGAAATCGCGTCGCGTTCGCTCAATCCGAAGTACGAGGGCAACATGCTCACGCCGGGACCTTCCGAGTATTCGATGGCCGTCGAGTTGCTGAGCTGGTTCCATTCCGACGCGCGGACGATCACCGACACTTCCTACACGTACGGACGCGGCTATGCCGACGCGCACCGCGCGTTCGCGTGCGCCTACCTTGCGCTTCCGGCGACGGACGGCAAGGTCGCGCCGTCCGCCGATGCCGACGTGAAGGTGCGGACGTATCAGCTTAAGAACGCCGTGCGCATCGGTGTTGGCTACAAAGGCTACGCGGCGAAGACTCTCAAAGTGACGATAGCGGGCGTTTCTGGCAATGTACTGACAGACCTCGTGACTGGCAAGGCGGTTCCGTTCGCGAAAGCTGGCGACGGGATTTCGTTCTCGATTTCAACAGGTCCAATGGAGCTTAAAGCATATGAACTCAAGTAATCGACTGTCATTGTGTATTCTTTTAGGGTTTGTTGCGGGGGCGCTCTTTGCTGCGCCTTCGGCAAAATCTGCGGCTACTGTGCCGGTGGCGCGAGGTTTCCCTGTTTGGCAGGGGGTGACAGATGAGAATTACGTTGCTGGTAGAAGACTTTGCCCAAGCGATTTGCGTGACAAAGTCGTTGTCGTGGTCGAGTTTGAGGCGAAAGACGCCGAGAAGCAGTTGAAGGCGGCACTTGGCCTTGCTACCCGCCTACGCGTCGATGGCATCGCTTCGTATTACGATTTCAAGATGCCGACCGACCTCATCGTCGTCTGCTCTAACCGCGGAGCACAAGACAACGAAAAAATCATGGCTGCGATCAAGCGAAACGATGCGGCTGCAGGCATAAAGGTGTGCGGGACGCCGGTTTACAACGGGATTGTCTTGCAAGACGGCCCCGATGCTGGTGGAAAGTATCCTTTCTTCTACATCCTCGGCTATAAGGGCGGCGAGCCGCTGCTGAAGGGCGAGGTAAACCCAAAGTCTGTCGCTGAAGCTGGCAAAGTAATCAAGGAGGCCACAAAGGACCTTCCTGAATGGAATCCGTTCGTTGGACGAAGTGCAGATACGAAGACGGGCGCAAAGGTGCTGAAGGCTGTGGCGTCTGGCAAGCCGCTTGTGCCGCTATACAAGGCGCTTTTGGCGTTAGTCAAGTCTAATGATGCCACTGTCGCGGGCGAGGCACAGATGGCAGCGACCTTCTTGCCTTCGCTTACAAGCCTGTCGGCATAAGACTGATACGCATGAAAAGGTATTCCGCACATCGGTGCGCGAAGACCGTTGCCGCAGTCTCTTCTCGTGAGCACGAGTTCAAGTATCCTGGCGCCTTCGATGGCGTCATCGAAAAACATCTCGTAGAAATCGCCGAGTCTGTAGAACAGGAACGCGTCACCAACCTGCTTTTTCATCTCCGCATAGTGCTGCATCATGGGAGACAGGTCTTCCATCTTCATGTCAGCAAGTCTTAAAAGCCCGTCGTTATTTTCCATCGGTAAAACGCTCCATCACGCCATCGACCGAATAAGGTCTGGCATACTGAATATCAACTTCGCAAAGGCGTCCTTCAAGGGAGTCTTCACAGAATGATCCGCTGTTTCTTATCTCATCGGGGACAGTAAAATTGACCAGATGATTTGAAATAGTCCTGCCGGAATAAACACCGCCGCCGGCTTTGCTTATTCCTTCGATCAATACTTCTTTCTTCTGCCCGACAAGTCTCTTGCACGAGGCTTCAGACAAAGAGTTTGTAAGCTTTGTGAGCCTTCCGAATCTCTCAGTCACAACATCGGAAGGAATCTGGTCAGGGAACTCAGCAGCCTTCGTGCCGGGCCTGATCGAGTACTGGAAAGTAAACGCAGCGTCAAAAGCCGCTCTTGAACATATCTCAAGAGTCTTTACGAAATCCTCTTCAGTCTCGCCCGGGAAGCCTACGATTATATCCGTTGTGAGCGATCCGCCCTCAACTCTCG
>CACWJS010000026.1 GCA_902761275.1 uncultured bacterium
GTGCGCGGGAAGGGGCTTCTCGTCTTCGACGATGTGCCGCGCCTCGTCGCGTCTCTTCCGGACGACGTTCGCCTCGCGCTTGAATACCGCCTCGACGCGAAGATACGCGCGTGGGCTCTCGATGAATTCCAGGACACGAGCCGCGAGCAGTGGGCCGCGCTCTCGCCGCTCGTCGAAGAGGCGAAGGAGTCGGACGGCGAGAAGTCGGTATTCATCGTCGGCGACAGGAAGCAGGCGATCTACGGGTGGCGCAACGGCGACGTCGGGATATTCAGCCGCGAGGCGGCGGACAGCAATGCCTACGAAACGCGCAAGCTAAACGAGACCTACCGCTCGTCGCCCGCCGTCGTCGAGGCGGTGAATCGCGTCTTCGTGCGCGGGCGGCTGCGCGTCGAGTTCCCCGGTTGGGATGCGGACGAGCATGTCTCGGCGAAGCCGACCATGCCAGGGTTCGTCCAGGCGGTCGTCGCAGCAAGTCCGAAGTTCGACGACTACTTGGAGCCGGTGTTCAACGCGCTTGCCGCCGTCGATCCAGTGAAGCGGTCGATCGCCGCCGCAGTCCTCGTCAGGAGCAACGCGACGGGCGAGAAGATCGCCGCGTACCTGAAACTCAAGGGAATGGGCGGCGTCGTGTGGGAAGGCGAAAGCGCGATTCTCGATACGCCCGCCTTGCAGGGCTTCATCGATCTCGTGAAGCTTGCCGACCATCCTGGCTACCAGCAGGCATACAACCACTTCGCCACTACTCCCCTCGCGGCGGCGCTTTATCCTGACGGCGTTCCGCTCGCCGCCGAGGTGTCGCAGTTCGCCGCGCAGTCGTTTACGGCGAAGGGGCTCGTGCGTACTTTCCGCGACTTGCGCGCGCGCCTTCCCGAAAATCCCGCCGAGGCGTGGAGCGAATTTACCGAAGCGCGTTTTACCGACATGCTGCGCGCGGCGGCCGAGTTCGAGCTTGGGCTCGAGCCGGGAACGCGTCTTTCCGACTTCGCGGCCTTCCTCGCGGCGAAGAAGAAGCGCAATCTCGCCGAGCCGGGCAAGATCAAGATAATGACGATTCACCGCTCCAAAGGGCTCGGCTTCGACTATGTCGTCCTTCCGCTCTACGAGCCTGACGCGCTGAACGCGTCGTCGGACGGTGCGCTTGTCGCGGACGACTGGGTTCTCCCTGATCCCGGAACGAAGGTGTCGAAGATTTTGCCGGGACTTTCGGATGCACGCGCGGCGCGGCAGGAGCGCGTCGAGGAAGAGTCGCTTTGCACCTACTATGTTGCGATGACGCGGGCGAAGAACGCGATGACGATCGTATGCCGCCCGCCCGCGAAAAGCGGTTCGTCGATGTACATTTCCGATTTCGTGCGCGAGGCGTTGCCAGATACAGTTGGCGATCCCAAGTGGTACGAGAAGTTCGTCGCGAACCACAAGAAGATCCCTGGCGCGGCAGATGTGTCGCGTGAGTTCGCGCGCGGCAAGCGCGAGAGCGTTCGCCGCCGTCTCCCGTCGCTTGCGTTCCGCTCTGGCATGTCGGCGGGCGAGCTTTTCACCGACGGCTCCGCGCGTCAGGCGGCGCGGCAGAGGGGAACGGACGTCCATGCGCAGCTGGAGGCGATAGAGTGGATCGACCCTTCGGCGCCGAAGAGCGACCTTGAGCGGCAGATTCTCGCGAACGGCTGGACGGACGCGTTCGTGAAGGGCGACGGCGTTGCGGCGCTTTGGCGCGAGCGGAGCTACGAGCGACTTGTCGGCGCCGAGTGGGAGTCCGGCCAGTTCGACCGCGTTGTGTTCCGCGGCGAAGGTGCCGCGCGACGCGCGACCGTATACGACTTCAAGACGAACGCGATTCGCCGCGGCGAGACGAAGGAAGAGTTCGCGGCGAGAATGCGCGAGGCCTACGCAGGCCAGATGTCGGCCTATCGCGCTGCCGTCGCCTCGCTCGCAGGTCTTCCGCTTGAGCGCGTCTCCACCGTTCTTCTCCTCGTTTCCACAGGTTCCGTGGCGTAGCCCCCTTGCGCCAGCGGGGCGTTTTTGGTATACTTACCGCCATCTTGTCCATGGTGGGCGGGATGAAGCGAATGAGTCGGGGTAGTCCATCCTCGGCCAAAGCGGATTAATCTGAACAAAGGATTCAAGGAGAAAACAAAATGGAAATGCCTACGTCTGCCCTTACGGGCATCTCGCTCAAGGATATGTTTGATGCCGGTCTTCACTTCGGCCATCAGACGAAGCGTTGGAACCCGAAGATGAAAGGTTACATCTTCGACAAGCGCAACGGTATCCACATCATCGACCTCACGCAGTCCGTCGCTCTTCTCGACGAGGCCGCGCAGTTCCTCAAGGACACGGTTCTCGCCGGCAAGAAGATCCTCTTCGTCGCCACGAAGAAGCAGGTCTCCGAGCTCGTCAAGGGCGCGGCCGAGTCTGTCGAGCAGTTCTACATGACCGAGCGTTGGCTCGGCGGCACGCTCACGAACGCGAAGACTCTCCGTTCGTCCGTCCGCCGCATGCGCCAGCTCCAGGCGACCGCGAAGGCCAACGGCGGCGAGCTCTCCGAGCACAAGCAGGAGGCCTCGATGCTCCGCCGCGAGCTCAACAAGCTCGAGAAGAACCTCACCGGCGTTGCGGAAATGGCCGAGCTCCCCGGCGCAGTCGTCGTCGTTGACGTCGTCCGCGAGGCGAACGCCGTCAAGGAAGCCGTCCGTCTCCACATCCCCGTCGTCGCCATCGTCGACACAAACGCCGACCCCGAGCCGATCGACTACGTGATCCCGGGCAACGACGATTCCGTCAGGGGCGTCGAGCTCATCCTCAATGGTCTCGTCAAGGTCATCAAGGGCGCCAACGACGAGTACGGCGCGAAGGCCGCCGAGGAGAACCGCAAGCGCGAGCAGGAGCGCAAGAGCCGCGACGAGGCCGAGAAGGCCGCCCGCGCCGAGCGCCGCGCCAAGGCCTCCACGCGCAAGCCCGCCGCCGGCGGTGCCGCCGCGAAGAAGTCTGGTGTCGCCGCGAGCGTCAAGGCAGCCGCCAGGGCCGCGAAGGAAGCCGCCGAGACCAAGGCGAAGGCCGATCTCGCCGCGAAGCGCAAGGCCAAGGTCGCCGAGGCCGAGGCCGCTGTCGCCGCCGCTGCCGAGGCGCCCAAGGCCGAGCCAGCCGCCGAGGAAGCTCCCAAGGCGGAGTGACATTGCAACGGACGGGGAAACCTCGGTTTCCCCGAACCCCATCAACAAGGAATGAAAGGTTTTTGAAAATGGCTATCACTATTCAGCAGATCAAGGAACTCCGCGAGGCGACCGCCGCCGGAATGGGCGCCTGCAAGGAAGCCCTCACCGCCACTAACGGCAATATGGAAGAGGCCGTCAAGTACCTCCGCGAGAAGGGTCTCGCCGTCGCCGCCAAGCGCGTCGACAAGGAGTCCAAGCAGGGCATCGTCGCCCTCGCGGTTGCCGCCGACAAGAAGTCGATGGCGCTCGCCGAGGTCAACTGCGAGACTGACTTCGTCGCCAAGACCGAGGCGTTCATCAAGTTCGTCGACGACGCGGCCAAGGTCGCGCTCGAGGGCAAGGACATCGAACAGACGCTCAACGACGACTACAAGATGCTTCTCACCAAGACTGGCGAGAACGTCAAGATCCGTCGCAGCGAGCGCTACACGCTCGAGGGCGCCGGCTGCCTCAGCGGCTACATCCACATGGGCGGCAAGATCGGCGTTCTCGTCGAACTCGCGTGCGACAAGCCCTGCGAGAAGCTCGACGAGGCGGCGCACATGGTGTGCCTCCAGGTCGCCGCCAACGCGCCCAAGTACGTGAATCCCGCGGACGTTCCGCAGGCCGAGATCGACGCCGAGATCGAGATCAAGCTCAACGCGCTCAAGGAGCAGAAGGGCAAGCTCCCGCCCGAGCAGGCTCTCGTCGGCATCAAGAAGGGTATGGCTTCCAAGTTCTGCACGCAGATTTGCCTCGTCAAGCAGGACTACGTCGCGGATGGTGAGCAGACCGTCGAGCAGTACCTCGCGTCCGTCGCGAAGGAAGTCGGCGCGCCCATCACGGTGAAGCGCTTCGCGCGCCTCCAGCTCGGCGCCTAATTCCGCGCATGGCGGTGCTTATCGCATTGCCGGCACTGTTTCTGCTCTCGGCGTTCTTTTCCGGGGCGGAGACAGTGCTCTTCTCTTTAACGGGGGCTCAGCGCGAGCGCATCCGCGCGAAGAGTGCTGCCGCTGATGCCCTCATCACCAAGAGCCTTGCCGACAAGGCAGTTCTTTTTTCGACCCTGCTTGTCGGCAACACTCTCGTAAACTTCGCGATTTCGACGCTCGGCTTCCTTGCCTTCCGCGCCTACGTTCCCGGTGGGAGCTGGCTCGCCGTTCCGTCGATGACGATTCTTTTGCTCGTCTTCGGCGAGATTACGCCGAAGCGCCTCGCCCTCAGGTATGCCGAGCAGCTTGCGCCGCCTTGCGTGCGGCTTCTCAGGTTCTGGCGCTTCGTCCTGCGGCCTTTCAACAACGTCCTGCGGCTTTCCTCCAAGGCGTTTGCGCCTGCGCTCGAGCGCGAGAGGCGGGCGCTCTCCGATGAAGAACTTATGACGGTTCTCGAGTCTGCGGCGGAAAAGGACGAGTCGCTTGCCGAGGACGTAGAGATGATAGAGGGCGTCTTGCGGCTTTCCGAGATCCACGCAAACGACGAGATGACACCGCGCGTCGACATCGAAGGTCTCGACCTCGATCTTCCAGAAGACGCCCAATCTGCCGCGCTTGCGAACGCGAAGCACCATTTTCTTCCCGTCTTCCGCCGCACGCCCGACGCGATAGAGGCCGTTCTCGACGTCCGCTCCGGAAAGAGGGAAGAGCCGATTTTCGTTCCAGAGAACATCACGCTCGACGACCTATTCGTCATCTTTGCGAGGAGCGGCAAACGTCTCGCCGTAGTTCTCGACGAATACGGCGGAACGGCCGGCATCATCGCCTTCAACGACGTCCTCGAGCTTATCATGGGCCCGAAGGTCTTCGGCGGCAACGCTGGCGACGAGCCGGCGATAGTGAAGAAAGGCGAGAACGTCTGGGAGATCGACGCTCGCGCGAGTCTCGAGGAGGTGAACCGCGAACTCGATCTCGAGCTCGAGGCCGAAGATGCCGACCGACTCTCGGGCTGGGTCACTTTCCACGCCGAGAGGATTCCGCATGTCGGGCAGGAGATCGAGGCCGACGGATGCCGCGCGACCGTCCTCAAGCGTCGCGGCCGCCGCGTCACGCTCGTCAAGTTCGAGGTGCTTTCTCGCCCGACTACGACATCCGACGAGGAGCTGATAGAGGAAACCGACGCAGCGGTAGAACGGACGGAGGAGGACGACGCATGACGGTGTTCCTTCTCTTCCTCGCGGCGATCGCCGCGCTCCTTCTCGCCGCGTTCTGCGCCGGCGCGGAGACTGGCTTCCTCTCCGTGAGCCGCGAGCGAATCCTTCACCTCTCCCGCGCGGGCGGGCGCAAGGCGAAGCTCGTCCATGCCGCGCTTTCCGACATGTCGCGAACCTTGACGACGCTTCTCATCGGCAACAACCTCGCCGGCGTCGTGTTCTCGTCGGCTTCCGCCGCGCTTGCGATCGAGCTTATGGGCGGCTCGCGCTTCGGCCGCGCCGCCTGGAGTTTCGTCTCGGCGCTTGTTGTCCTCTATGTCTCCGAGTTCCTTCCAAAGATGCTCTGCGCCGCGCGGCCGCTCCACTACTGCCTCGGGATGGCGCGCCAGTATCGCGTGCTCGCGGCTATCCTGAAGCCCGTCGTCATGCTGCTCCTTGCCGTCACAAACCTTTTTGTCCCGCGCAAGGACCCGAAGTACAGCGTCACGGCGAAGGACCTGATGCGGATACTCCGCGACCGCAAGGACGGAGTCTGCATCTCCGACTTCGAGAGCGCGCTTATCGGCCGCATCCTCGTCTGCCGCGCAAAGGGCCGCTTCATCACGTCCGAGGAGCTCGTCGACGCAGTCCGCGATGTGGACTGAAACGCAAGCGATTATGGTATAATATCTGCTTATGAGAATCGTAGTGAAAGTTGGCACGCATGCGATCGCGAACAAGGCCGGGAAGCCAGACCACGCGGCGCTTAAGCGTCTTGTCGCGCAGTTGAGTTCCTTAAGGAAGTCTGGGCATGAAGTGTTCTTCGTCTCGTCGGGCGCAGTCGCCGCAGGCGTCGAGGCGCTTGGGCTCAAGTCGCGACCGGCTGACGTGAACGACGTCCAGATGTGCGCGGCCGTCGGGCAGGCGCGGTTCATCTACGAGTACGAGCGGCTTTTCGCCGGCCACGGCGTGAAGATCGGCCAGGTGCTTCTCACCCATTTCGATTTCGAGGACCACCACCGCGCGCAGAACGTTAGGAAGTCTCTCGACCACCTCGTGCGCTCGGGGATCGTTCCGATCATAAACGAGAACGACGTCGTTGCGGACGAGGAGCTCAAGGGAAAGACCTTCGGCGACAACGACTGGCTGTCGTTCCTTATCGCGCGGCTCGTCAAGGCCGATGTGCTTGTTCTACTCACGACCGTCGACGGTCTTCTCGACGCCCAGGGCAAGAAGATCCCGCGAGTCGATAGCTTCCGCAATATCGCGCGGCTTGTGCGCGCCGGCGAGAAGGGCTCGCTTTCCAAGGGCGGCATGGACTCGAAGCTAAAGGCGGTCAAAGCCGCTGTCGCATCGGGCATAGACACCTACATCGCGAACGGGCGTAAGAGCGTACTCGCGCCGCTTCTCGCTGGGAAGCCCGTCGGGACTTTCTTCCCCGGCTCGGCTCTGTAATCCGCTTCGAGGTGCCTAAATGACGCTCAGGCTCAACGGAATAGACGTCGACTGCGTGATCGGGGATCGCCCCGACGAGCGCACACGGCTTCAGACGCTGCGCGTCGACGTAGAGCTTGATATTACAGACGACGCGGCAGAGACCGATTCGCTCGCCGATACCGTGGACTATGCGGCGCTGACTGAGAGGATTCGCACCGCGCTTGCGTCTGCGAAGTGCCGCATGATCGAGCGCGCGGCGAAGATTGTGAAGGACATCTGCCTTTCCGACGCGAAGGTGCGCGCGGCGAAGGTTTCTGTCACGAAGTCCGGCGCGGTGCCGCATCTCGAGTCGGCTCAGGCGGTCTTGTGAACTTGGCGGGAGGACGGCGATGAAGATAAGTGCGGTGGTTTTTGACTTTGGCGGCGTGATGACGACTTCTACGATGCCGCAGCGCGTGATCGCGCTGGCAAAGGAGAAGGGCATCGACTGGAACGTGTTTGTCGACGGGTTCAACGCGCACCGCCTCGACTACGACGCAGGGCACATCACGCTTGGCGAGATGTATGCTCTTATCTGGGGCGATGCGGGGCTATCCGTCTCGGACGAGACGACTGCCGCGTTCATGAAGGCGGACGACGAAAGCTGGTGCTACCGCAACGAGAGGACGCTAGAGTGGATGAAGGCGCTTAAGGGCCGCGGTTTCAAGATCGGCATCCTCACGAACATGGCTCCCAAGTTCGCTCGCGAGCATTTCAGGTCGCGCTTCGCCGACTTCATCGCGCTTGCCGACGCGATGGTGATCTCGGGCGACGAGGGGATCGTGAAGCCGCAGAGGGAGATCTACGATCTTCTTCGCTCGCGCATCAACCTTCCCGCCGAGGAGCTTTGCTTCATCGACGACGTCGAGAAGAATGTCAACGGCTCTCGCGCTGCCGGCTGGAACGCCATCCGCTTCGTCACGAACGACCAGGTCGAGGCAGACTTCGAGAAGTTCATCCTCGAATCCAATTGACCACAGCACACAAGGAGTTTAGAGAAGGCGGGGAGATGCCTTGCGGCATCCAGCTGGCGACAGCTTTGTCGCCGCCTTGAAGAATCGGGCGAAGTAGGCCGCCGAGGAGAAACCTGTGCGCCGTGCGATTTCCGAGATTGGCAGGTTTGTGTTGGAAACGAGGTTCTTTGCCACCCGCATGCGCTCCGCCAGCTGGAACTGAAGCGGCGAGAATCCCGTCGTGATGGCAAAATGATGCCGGAACCTGTCGTAGGTCATGCCGACGGACTTGGCAAGTTCCACGAAGTTGATCGTTTCGCAGGCGCGGCGGATGATTTCGGACTGCGCCTCGCGGATTGCGCCAGATGTCGTGACCGCCTCGCTGTCGAAATCCTCCTCCGCAATTCGCCCCAAAAGGCTCATGAGGTCGCCTGCCGACGACAAGGGCCTCCTTTCGCCGAATTTCAGCATCTGGTTCACCAACCGCATGGCGGACGATTCGAACTCATTCGCCTTCGCCACCGGCAGGACAAAGCTCCCGTCCTGGTGAAAGACGCGGCGGACGATGGAACGCGCCATCTTCCCGCCGAACCCGATCCAGAGAGTGCCCCATCCGGTCTCGGGATCGGGACGGCACCGGTGCCATTCGCCAGGGGCAAGAAGAAGCAGCATCCCCTGGGAGAGCGCGACTGGTTTGCGCGGCGCGAATTCAACGACGCCTTCGCCAGAAAAGACAAAGCACAGCTGGTATTCCGAAAGGCGTCGCCCCGTCTCCCATGTGTAGTAATAGCCGCTCGGATGTTGCCGCATTGGATAGTCGGTGTGCGGCGAAATCCTCTGCCAGCCGACGTCGTAGACACAAAGCCCCCAGCCCATGGAGGACTTGTCCTGCGCGAAATATCTAAACTGGGTGCTCATTGGAGTGAAGTATACCACAATCGCCAAAATATGCAAGTCGCCAATATTTCATATTGAAAAGTCGCCGCATAATGGATTATAATACCCAACCATAAAGTACAAGTTACCAAAGGAAGGAGTTGCCAGGATGTACACGCGGCCAGTCAAGCACATCATGGGCGCAATCGCGCTGTTCGCGGCCTTTGCGGCATGGGGGCGGGATATTTCGATCGAGTCGGTCAACCGCAGCGCCGGTGGAGACATCGAGTCGGTGACACTGGGCTTCACCGCCGCCGACGAGCCGTCGTTCCTGTATCTCGTGTCCGATACGGAGGACAAGGGGACGGACTGGCACAACTGGAGCGGCGTGGAAAAGGTCGCCGTCATCCCCGGCGGCACGACGCGCCACACGCATGAGTTCTTGTCCAAGTGGAGCGGCACCGCCAGGTTTTTCCTCCTGAGCGGAGGATCCATATTCATGCCCATCGACAGATGGCTAGACTACGTCGAAGTTGACGGACGCCAGACCGTCGAGACGCCGTTCGTGGCGACAGGTCTTGCCAGGATCGAGATGGACTACGAACCGACCGCGCTCGACACGGCCTGCGTCTTTTCATGCCGCAATGCATTGGCCGGCCCTGAATCGACGTACACGCTGTTCTACATTTCGGGCAGTGGCTGGCGCTTCGACTACAGCGGTAACGGCTCCGCCAATACGCCTCTGTCCGAGCCCGGGATAGACTGCCATATCGTGACGTCGAACGGACAGGCGACGGTGAACGGGACGACGGTGGCGAACCACACGGGGAAAAACTTCTCCAGCGGAGATCTCCTGACGCTCTTCGGGCTTCGCTACGGCACCACCAAGTACGAGGCCAAGGGCCGTTTTCGAGGTCTCAAGGCATGGTCGCAGCACTGGGTGGACGAGACGCTGGCGCTGGATATCGTTCCGGCTTCCTCGAACGGCGTCGCTGGCCTCTACAACCGGATAGACGGCACGTTCCTCACCGACCGCGAAGGCGTTGGGCTTACGGCGTCCGCCGGCGGCACCGATGTCAATGTCGTTCAGGACCAGACCGGGGCGGTGACCGGCAACTTCGGCGCCGAGAGGAATGTGCACGTGACATCGACTATGCGCGACGAGAACAACCGCCTCACAGAAGTCAGCCTCTCAATTACCGCCGGCGCCGCCACCCGCTGGCTCTACGTGGCCCATGGGAACTGCGCAGGCGACGCTGGCAATCCGGCCAGCTGGAGCGCCTGCGACGAAGTCGCCGAGATCCCCGAGGCGACATCAACGACAAATCTGGTCTTCAATGTTCCGGCGGAGTGGAACGGGCAGATCAGGTTCTTCCTCCTTGAGCACGACGTGATTCCCTGCGACGTGAGATACGAGTACGTGACGGTCGGTGCGTCGAAATACGTCGAGACCCAATTCATTCCGACCAGGGACACGAAAACCGAGATGAAGCTGGCGTTCACCGACGTGTCCGCGAGCCAGACTCCGTTCTGCGCGCGCGGAACGGCCACGTCGGCGAACACATACACCATGTTCTACATCGCGGACGCGGGCTGGCGGTTCGACTTTGGCTCAAGCCAGAACTCGTCCGCGGTCAAGGCGGAGGCGGACCGCGCCTACCTCATCGAGACGGATTCCTCGGGCCTGTCGGTTGACGGCAACCAGGTTATCTCGGCGACTGCGGGACAGTTTACGGCCGCCGGGCGCCTGGCGCTCTTTGCGTCGCACTACGGCAACGGCAACACCTCGTATGGCAACAACTTCACGGGGCGGTTCTATCATTTCCGCGCCTGGGACGCGCAGTCCAACCTCGCGCTCGACCTGCTGCCGTGCAGCGTGAACGGCGAAGTCTGCCTCTACGACAGAGTCAGCAAGACATACCTGCATCCCAGCGCGGCGATTTCGCCGGATGGCGCGGCGGTTGCCGACAACGGCTACGCGGTCACGGCCAGCACCGTGGTTCTGCCGCTGACGGCAGGCGGGTTTATCGTCATTGTGAAGTAGAGTCCAATGAAGATTAATACGGGTGCATTCCATATGCGCACAATCAAACATGCTTTAGGCGTTCTTGCGCTGCTTGCCGGCGGTGCGTCGACGGCGTTTGCGTACGTCCCCGAGCCGCAGCCGGTGAAAAGCGACGTCGAGATAACCGCGATCTACTATCCCGGCACGGAGCAGATGTCCGAATGGGACGTGATTGCAGGGACGTGCCCTGAGCGCAAGCCGCTTTTAGGGTGGTTCGACGAGGGCAACCCCGAGGCAATCGACTGGCAGATCAAGTGGGCGGTCGAGCACGGCATCACGAGCTTCTGCGTCGACTGGTACTGGAACAAGGGCTACCGCCGCCTCGAGCACTGGCTGAAGGGATACTACCGCGCGAAGTACCGCGGGTACCTGAAGTGGTTCATGATGTACGCGAACCACAACCAGCCGGGGTCGCACTCAACCGAGGACCAGATCGCCGTCACCAAATACTGGATCGACAACTACTTCAAGACGCCCGAATACTACACCATCGACGGCAAGCCTGCGGTATGCATCTGGGACGCCGGAAACCTCGACCGCGACTTCATCGACGAGGCGGCCGCGAAGGGCGAGACGCTTAAGCCAGGCGAAGGCATCAAGCGCGCGTTCGCAATCAGCGAGCGGATGGTTCGCGAGGCCGGGCTCCCGGGCATCTACTGGATCGACATGTGGCGGACGAAGAAGTTCGACCTGGACTACGCTTTTCGCCGCGTCGAGCAGGGCTATCGCGCCGCCATCCACTACGGCATCGAGCATTTCTCGCCGGATCTTTCGCCAGAGGCGATGAAGCCGGGCGACACGCGCAACCGATTCGGCTACGATGCCGTCGTCGCCACCGCGCCGAAGATCTGGGACGAGCTTTCGCGGCAGAATGTCCTGCCGTTCTGGGTGATCATTCCGACCGGCTGGGACGACCGTCCGCGCTCGTTCACCCACTCGCGCGTCATCACCGACCGCACGCCGGAGAAGTTCGCCGAGATCTGCCGTCGGGCGAAGGCGTTCTGCGACAAGTACGGCCGCAAGCACGCCATCGTCCTGCCGATCAACGAATGGCAGGAGGGGAGCTACATCGAGCCGAACGAGGAATACGGCTTCGGCATGTACGACGCCATCCGCGACGCCTTCTGCGAGAAACCGGCCGGCGGCTGGCCGAAGAACATCCGTCCCGGCGACGTCGGCATGGGCCCGTACGACTTCCCGCCGTCCTTCCGCTCGCCGACGCCGCGCTGGGAGTTCGCGGACTCGGTCGAGGGCTGGTATCGGCAGCCTTACGGCGGCGGCGAGCTGGAGGCGAAGGACGGCTGCCTCAATTTCTGGGTCAACTTCCCGCGGCGCAACTACAACATCCGCCAGCGCGTCGTTCCGTTCGAGGCCGCGAAGTACAAGACCTTCCGCGTGCGGATGCGCGTGACGCCAAACGCCAAGGCGGGCTCGGGCGGTGTTAAAAACCCGGATATGCGGCTCAAGTGGGGAACGGCGGAGCATCCAATCATCGGCCCCGGGCTCGCGATCGACGAAAGGCGCTGCGTCGCCAGCTGCCCGGTAAAAGTGGACGGCGAGTTTTACGAATATGCGATAGACCTTTCGGCGAATCCAGACTGGAAGTGCATGGTCGACGAGCTCTGGTTCGAGGCCTGCGCAATCCATCATGCTCGCGCCGCCATTGACTGGATGCGGTTTGAGTAGCGCAGTTGGGGACAGACCCCACGGAATCGTTGTAAAATGCCTGTTTGCGCGTTGTTGACGGATTGCGAGGGTTGCGGTTCGCCAGCGGGCGCGGCGTTTTGGTATAATATCAAACCTTATGGAACTCAGCGACATAGTGAAGGCGGCCTTTGAGGAGGCGTATCCCGGCGAGGACTTTGGCGGCGTCAGGGTGCTGCCCGCGACCGATCCGAAGTTTGGCGACTACCAGTGTAA
Source organism: uncultured bacterium (assembly GCA_902761275.1). Classification (GTDB taxonomy): domain Bacteria; phylum Verrucomicrobiota; class Kiritimatiellia; order RFP12; family UBA1067; genus UBA1067. Next base: position 12,610 of record CACWJS010000026.1, read on the forward strand.
CGACGCGCTCAAGTTCGCGAAGAAGGCGCACGCCAACCCGCGCGAAGTAGGTGCGAAAGTGGCCGAAGCGCTCAAGGGCAACGACGTGTTCGAGAAGGTCGAGATCGCAGGCCCCGGGTTCCTCAACCTTACTGTTTCTGGTGGCTGGCTCAACTCTCGGCTCTCGACTCTGGATTCCAAGCCATCTTGCGGCATCCCTCAGAAGGGCGCGGGCAAGAAGATCGTCATCGACTACTCTTCGCCCAACGCGGCGAAGCAGATGCACATCGGCCACATTCGCTCGACCGTCATTGGCTGCGCGATAGACAGGATCTTCCGCTCGCTCGGCTACGACGTGATAGCCGACAACCACCTCGGCGACTGGGGCACGCAGTTCGGCATCCTCATAAAGGGCTACCGCGAGCTACTCACCGACGAGGAACGCGAGAATCTCACTGTTGCCAACCTCGAGAAGTGCTATGTCCTCTCCGCCGCGAAGGCAAAGGAAGAAGACGGTGTCTGGAAGGACGCCTGTCGCGCCGAGCTCGTGAAGCTCCAGCAGGGCGACAAGGACAACCTCGCGCTCTGGAAGCGCTTTATCGACATCTCCATCGGCGAGTTCGACCGCATGTACGCGAAGCTTGGCGTGAAGTTTGACACGTATCGCGGCGAGTCGTACTACAACGACACCATGCCCGGCGTTGTCGCAAAGCTCCAGGAGATGGGGCTCGCCGTCGAGTCGGAGGGAGCTCTCGTCGTCAACCTAGAAGCCGAGAAGCTTGGCGTCGCGATCGTCCGCAAGTCTGACGGCGGTTACAACTACACGACGAGCGACCTTGCCTGCGTCAAGACGCGTGTCGAGGAATACGATCCCGAGCGCATCATCTACGTGACCGACGCCCGCCAGCAGCTCCACTTCAAGCAGTGGTTCTCGATCGCTGCGAAGATGGGCTACACGACGAAGCTCGTCCATGTTCCATTTGGACTAATGTCCTATCAGGGCAAGGCGATTTCCACGCGCGAGGGCAACCTCATCAAGCTCGACGAACTGCTTGCAGAGGCGAAGCGCCGCGCCTTGGCCATAGTGCAAGATAGAGCCGCGTCCATGGGTAAGGGTGCGGGGATGCCGTATCCCCCTCGCGCCAGCGAGCCCGAAGGGGCCACTAGGCGGGGTGAATCCCCGTCCGTTCCAGCCGACGAGACTCTCGCCGAGCAGATCGGCTATGGCGCGGTCAAGTATTCCGACCTTTCCCACGACCCGATCACCGACATCGACTTCAGCTGGGACAAGGCGCTGGCGCTCGAGGGCAATTCTGGCCCCTATCTCCAGTATGCCTACGCCCGCGTCTGCTCGCTGCTTGAAAAGGCGAGTGGTGGAACGGACGGGGGCTCTGGCGCCCCCGAACCCCTACCCGTGGATGGGAGTTTCCTGGTCGCGACTCCCGCCGAGAAGCGGCTTGCGCTTCAGCTCCTCGAGTTCCCTGGTGCAGTCGTCCGTGCGGCGGAGGCCTACAAGCCGAGCGTTCTCGCAGACTATCTCTTCCAGACGGCGCAGCTCTACTCAAGCTTCTACCAGAGTTCCCCGATACTCAAGAGCGAGCCGACCGTCCGCGCGGCGCGTCTTAAGCTCTGCTCGCTGTTCGGAAAGGTGCTCTCGACTGGGCTTGGGCTCCTGGGCATTGACACGCCACGTCACATTTGATACCATATCCACCCACTTGCAGGAGAGATGGCAGAGCCTGGTTGAATGCACATGACTCGAAATCATGCATACCCGCAAGGGTATCGGGGGTTCGAATCCCTCTCTCTCCGCCAACCACATTCCCCCAACCAACAATAAGGCAACACCATCGTCATGGAACTTAAAGGAAGCAAAACGGAAAAGAACCTGATGACGGCCTTTGCGGGCGAGTCTCAGGCGCGCAACAAGTACGACTACTTCGCCTCCCGCGCGAAGAAGGACGGCTACGAGCAGATCGCGGCAATCTTCCAGGAAACCGCGCTCAACGAGAAGGAGCACGCCAAGATGTGGTTCAAGGAGCTCGGTGGCATCGGCGATACGCCCGCCAATCTCCTTGCGGCCGCCGCCGGCGAGCACGAGGAATGGACCGACATGTACAAGCGCTTCTCCGAGGAGGCGAAGGCCGAGGGCTTTGACCGCCTCGCCTTCCTCTTCGCCAAGGTCGCGGAAATCGAGAAGCACCACGAAGAGCGCTACCGCAAGCTCGCCAAGAACATCGAGACTGGCGAAGTTTGGGTTCGCATCGGGCCGAACCGCTGGCAGTGCCGCAACTGCGGTGCGATCGTCGAGGGCGAGAAGGCCCCGGAGATCTGCCCCGTCTGCGCTCATCCGAAGGCCTACTTCCAGATAGAGCCGCAGAACTACTGAGCCGCTATGCCGTCCGGCAAGGACGAGATTCGGCGCGAGATGCGCGCTCGGCGAAAGGCATTGTCCGCTGCCGAGCGCGCCGAGGCGTCTGCCATCATTTGCGCGAAGCTCGCGCAGAGCGTGGAACTTGGTGAAGTGATGGACCCGTTCGAAATCGGCTCCCCCATCGCAGTCTATCTCGCCTCTCCAGACGAAATCGACATTCGCGCCTACATTGAGAGGCTGCTGTGGTTCGGCTGCAAGGTCGTCGCCCCGCGCTGGAACGGCGAGACCTACGAACTTGCCGTCTTGAAAGGGCTCGATGCGCGGCACTTGCGCCGCGGCCCGATGGGGATTATGGAGCCCGTCGACGCTGAGATCGTGCCGGCGAAGGAAGTCTACGGCTGGATTGTGCCAGGGCTTGCCTTTACGCGAGATGGGCGACGGCTTGGCTATGGCGGCGGATGGTATGACCGGCTCCTTGCCGACGCGCCGAAGGACGCCGTGAAGCTCGGCGTCGCCCATTCGTTCCAGATTGTCGAAGATCTTCCCACTGAACCGCATGACATCCGGCTCGCCGCCGTTGTTGACGATTCACTTGTTGACAATGCGCTTGAATTCCACCGAACAGAAGACGGCTTCTCTGCTCGCGTCGCTGTGCCTGATTTGTCTTTTCGTCGCAAGTGTTTCGCCGCGCTGCTCTCGGCGGCAGTGCTTTTGCCTGTCGCTTTCTGCCTTTGCTTTGGATGGCTTCAGCCGTTGTTGGCGGAATATTCTGGCATATTTTTGCTTGTTGCTCTTGTTATAGCCGAATTTGCTTTCCTTGCCTTTATCGCGATGATTCTCGACGGACCTGTCGAGGCGGAAATTACGGCTAAGGGCAGAGAAGTCGTCTGCAAAAGACGGCTCCTTGGCATTTTGCCGCTTCCGACGCGACGCATTGTGCGGACTCCTTGGACGTGGTTTGAAGGTGGGTTTTGCGATTTCGTGAAAAATAGTTTGCGCGCGAAGAATATCAAAGTCTGTCCATTTGGCGAGTTCCATGATTCGTCGCGGTCGTTCGTCAAGACTTATGAGTCTACAGCGCTTGTCCTCGCAATCGCAATGAACCGCGCAAATCGCTGGGATGCCGCCGAGTATGCGGCTGCGCGCGAGGCCCAGTTGCGCCGATTGCCTATTGGGATGAAAATCGCGCCGACGGCGGATGGAACGGGCATGGCGGTGACAGTGCGTCCGTTCTCGCTAGACGGCGCGCCGACGGGAGCGCTTATTGCAGTGATAGTGTCGATGCTCGTGACTATAATCTTGCTGCTGATACCGGTTGTCGGTCCTCCTTTGACTCTTGTCGCACTGTCGGCGGTGTGGCTATACTGGCTGTTCCTGGTGTTTCGCGGGCTTTTTGGCTTCGCACGGCTCTTGATATGGAAGGATCGAGCCGAATATGTCGGCGGGCTTTGGCCGTTCATCAACAAGAGGGTTATTCCTATTGCCGAATTTAAAGTCGAGAAACTGCCGATCGGCTGGCTCCCCCCGAAGCACATTTTCCACCTGGAGCTCTTCGCAGATTGTAAAAATGAAAGGAGATTGCGAAATGGCGACAGAAAATGACAGCGAGAAAGGGGTGTCTCCCCTGCGGAGCGTTAATACTGGGTTTTGGATGGTTGTGATGGCGCTTGCGCTTTTGCGGCCTTGCGCCACGATTTACCATTTCTTCGGAGGCCTTGCATGGGGAACACCTGTTCGCTGCGTCTTCGATGTTTGGCAGGACTTGGTGTGGGGGGTGTTTATGCACCAGTGCCCTTCGTGGGTGCTTCAATATGTTTGTCCATTCCCTGTATGGGCGCTTTGTGTTGCCTGTGCCTATTGGTATATCAAGCATCGGTTGTATCAGCGCAGGGCACTTACAATCGCCTTGCTTGTGATTGTCGCCTTGATGAATGTGTTTATGATTCGGGTTGAAGTTAGATTCGTCGAACCGGGGAGTCCGGAGGATCTTGCCTTGAGACAGCAACGGGTGGAGGAGTTGGCGCGGAAATGCATAAGCGAAGATCCGGCCACCGAAGCCTGGGCGATGGCGATGGCTCAGGGAAAGGCGAAGTGCCTTGACTGTCAGTCGGCGAACTCCATCACGTGCGGAGAACGAGAAGAGAGAACGGATAGCCAGCTCATTGGCGTCATTCAGGAAGACGGCTCGATTGTGACCAACAACTATGTCAGTCTGTATGAGGTCAAAGAAAAAGGTGTCGTCGTCACCAACTTCACGAGTCGCGCCGAAGATACCGTAACTGAACTCATTTTCTTGACTGACAGCGAGCGAGAGATCAATAACCAGTTTCCAGACGACAAATAAGTTTGAGGACAGTCACTACCATGAATATTGAATTTACAGGCAAATACGACGCGGTGGCGACAAAGTGCTTCGCGGGCAAGGTCTACGACAGAATCGCACGTGGGATGTGGGTTTTCGGCTGTGTGTATTTTGCCGTATGCGCAGTAGTTGAAGTGCTTCAACTCGTCAGCGGGCGTGGGTTCAGCTACTCTCTTCTTGCAATTGCCGTTGTGCTCTTTTGGTCGATAAGGTTCAGTAGGGCTCGCTATCAGAAGAACATCGACATTCTCAGCCGTCGCTATTTCTCCGACTCCGAAGAGGCGACCGTGGTGATGACCGACGATTATTACGAATGTCGCTGCGGCACAAATCAAATGCGAGTCGCCTGGCGAAACCTGGGGGCGTACTATCTCTTTGTAGACGACGGCGTCGTGCTGCTGATGGATGGAAAGGTGACTACGCTGCTATTGCCTTCTCTTTCCGAGATGGTCGTCCAGGCAGACGAACTCAAGGACGCCCTTGCGCGGGCGGGATTGAAGGACTACAGCAAGTGCCGCAGCTGCGGATGGCTTGTCTTGTTTCTTGTGTTTGTCGTAGGCGGAGTTGTTGTATTCTCTAATCTTGCACGCATCCGCCCGCAAAATCCCCAAAACGCATCTTGCATCGATGAAGAAGATGAGGACGATGACGAGGATGAAGACGAGGACGAATGGGGTGATGATTTCGGGTCGAGCGGGCAGAAGTCGTTTTCTCTGGGTGACATCGACTTTGACAGCAGAAGGATTGACGTGGATTACAGTCTTGCCGATGTGCGATCCCAGACAAACAAACATCAGATATCCTATCAGGACTTTGCGAACATAGTCGCTGTTTTGCGCGAGCAGAAGTCTCAGAAGACAGTCTCGATGTTGCTTTCAATTGACGACGTCGCAAGCCCGGCTCGACCGCTCGACACACTGGCGACGCTGACTAATTCACATCTCTCTGTTGATCTCGTCTTAAATGACTGTACGAATCTGATGGATGTCGCCATGTTGGGGCGAGTCCCGTTGAAAAAGCTAACCTTGATCCGGTGTCCAATCCGTGAGATACGCGGACTGGAGAGCTGTCCGATTGAATCGTTGACCGTTTGGGACTGTCCGCTATCATCCCTCGCGGACATCTGTCCGCTGCCTCGCCTCAAGAAGATGACTCTGGAATTGAAGGATAAGAAGGTTCCGACGAAAGAAGATCTTCTTTCTCGCTGGGAGAAGTTGGACCTTTTCAGCTACTATGAACCGGATTCGGCAAGTCCTTATCCAGTAGTGATTCCACTGTTCTCCGAGACGGAGCGATTCCAGTCGGCGATTGCAGACGCGGACCGGGTCGTGATCCGCGACGGCGGGTTTGGATGCTGTGGGAAGCCGGAGCGCGACCCAGTTCTTCTCGTCCTGACAGACCCGAAGGAGATCGCCGATTTCAACGCGATGTTCAAGTTCGAGGACAAAGGCCAAAACGGCAGTTGCATGTGCTGCGGCCATCCGGGCGTCGACTGGTGGAAGGGCGACGTGCTTGTTGCACGCACGGCGGTCCAGCATCTCCAGGGCTTGCGCTGGAAGGGGTTCTACGGCGACGCTAGTCTTGTGCCTGAATCGAGAAAGTCGCTTGGCGAGTGGTTCGCCGCCCGCAATATCAAGGTCTGTAAATGATCTGTTGCTGTGGCAGCGGCGATGCGCTGTGATAGATGTGCTGTGATATAATATCGGCATGGGAATGTTGCGAGAGGAGACAGGAGGACTTGTGAAAGCGAAGAATGCAAAAGACCGCTTGTTGGCTGCCGTCGCCTTGCTTGCGGCGATTGCGACTGCAGGGATGGATGCGTTAGGAATCACCGTGAGTGTGCAAAACAAGGCGCAGCTCCTTGACGCAATCGCGGAGGCGTCGGATGGACGCGGACGGCTCAACCAGGATCTTGTCGTCACATTTGCCGCGGATTGCGCTCCAATGGTTGTCGGCGAGACCGACCTTTGGAATGCGTCCGAAAAGTGCCTCCTCGATTGCGGGGGGCACAAGATTCGCCTTGATGCGCGGAGCTGCCCGAGCGGCACCGTGGTCTTCGGCGATCCCGACGGTGAACGGAGAGGCGACCGTCCGGTTGCGATCAAGGGATGCGGCAAGGGGTCTGTTTTCAAGAACCTGACCCTGATCAACCACGGGCGGGTGGAATTCGACAGCGTAGAGGACACGCTGGCAAAGGACTGCGATTTCATAAATTGCGGCACCATCGCAGGGTTGGAAGCGGGCGGCGCGATAAAAGGATGCGGAACCGTCGAGGGTTGTGGTTTCGACGGCTGCCGGGCGCGTTCAGGCGGCGCGCTGAGCGGCTGTGGATATGTCAGCGAATGTGTGTTCCTGAATTGCACTGCGTCCTACGGCGGCGCGATTGCTGGGGCGACCGATGTTTTCCGCTGCGAGTTCCACGGATGCAACGGCGGTTCTGTGGCTGCGAACAACGGCTTTGGCGGCGCGATCTACGGCGGGCGAGACATCGTCTCCTGTTTGTTCGTCGATTGCTTGGCAAGGCAGGGCGGCGCGATCATGGCTGACGGAAACGGGGACGGCTTCCACACTAAGGTCGTGCATTGCACATTCATACGCTGCCGTGGCGAATTGAACGAAGAGGCGGTGTGGGAGAGCGACGAGGGGTCGCCGGTCTTTATGCTTAATTGCCTCAGTTATGGATGTGGTCTCTGGCTTTGGCAGGACGGCGAGGAAGCGGACGAGAAATACAGCTGCTATAGGCTGGTTGGCACCGACTTCTTCCGTGACTACGCTAAGGGAGACTTCCATCCGAATCCCGCGTTGACGGAGGACTGGGAGGATCCGTGCGGGCTTATATTCGGCGATTGCGGCGAGGCGTTTTTCGCCTGCCGCGATCTCGATGGATACGGCTACCAGCTGTCCTCGCCCTGGCCGGTCTGCCCGGGCTGCTATCGGTTTCGCGTGGATGAAGACTTGGGGGAGACGGTTCCGGCCGAAGCCACCCGTCCGTCCAAGTATGTCGTCGCAAAGCACAGGAAGAACGCCAATCCCGGACATTGGCGGACTCCGCCGAAAAAGTCGCGTGCGCCGATTTTGGATTTTGGCAATTCGGTGCGAAATCGTCCGCCCCAGGTTGCCAGCCACAAGATCGGGTCTGCGCTAATAGACCTGTCGAAGCTGCCCTGCACAATCACGCAGAACGAAATATTGCACGAAGGCGATAATTTGCTGTCGTTCGTCTCGTCCTGGTATGAGAAGAACGAGAACCACACCCGGTTCTTCGAACTGTACGGACCGCTCAAGATGCCGGAAGTCGGCGTCGACGCGGGGTATGGCTGTCCGGGAGAAATACTGCCTTACGACGAAGACGAAGAATTAAAGGCGCTTGACGGCAAGTATGGTTTCCGCCCGGGTTGGTTTCGGCGCAAATACGTGCGGAGCGAAGACAAACTCCCTCCCAGTATCAGCAACATGGAGAGGTGGAAGTGCATTGCAGACAATTTGCCGAATGCAAGGCCTGCCGACCCTACAAATGTTGTCGAGAAGATTCCATTCCTGTTTTCGCCTGCTCCGGGCAATGGGAGATGCCCGCTCGTAGTCTATATTGCCGGCTGCGGCGAACAGGGAACCGACCTCAAGAAGATGTTCCGGCAGACAGGTGTCTTTGATGCGGTGTGCGAACCGTCCTTCGCCGAGGGGCACCCTTGCCATATACTGGCGATTATGCCGCCTGCATTCGTGCGCGGGTGTTTTATCTCCTATCCCCACAGCTATAGTTTCTGCAGAGGCTGCTACGACGGCATTCCTTTCTATTACAATTATAAAATCGGCACATTGTTTCTTGTCCAGCTGTATGCGGACCTGATTCTTGCCATACAGCGCGAACTGGAGTCAAAGGGGATGTCAACGGTCGATCCGAACGCCATTGTCCTTGTCGGACTTGGGACTGGTTCTTCCGCAGCCGTCACGATGATGCGTGAATACCCTGGTCGCTATGCTGGCATCTGCGTTGTCGAGCCGTCGACAGCCTTCCAGCCCACGGTCAACAGATACCGCCCGGGACGCTGGTGGTATGCAATGAGCGAGGCATATCATGAAATCGACGACAAGGTCAACAAGATGGCGGAAGTCTACAGGAAGGCCGGCGCCGACTTGCGCCTGAGCTACTACCCGAACGGCGCAAATTGGTGGAACCGCCTGTACTCGTCGCCGGAATTCCACGGCTGGCTTGCGGAGTGCTTTGCCAAGGGGCCTCTCCACGGGGAGGAGCTGGTCGTTGCCCGCCCCAAGCCGTGTTCCAAGCTGCTGATGGCGAAGACGGGCCCCGACGAAGTTACCTACTATGGCACCGCCGATGAACGACCTGAGGGCTTGCCTGAGGAAGTGGCGACCAATCGTGTCACGAATATCAACGGGATTCGCTATTTGTATATCACTGGCAATGTCGGCGCGATTCCGCCCGAGGCGTTTGCGCATTCGGAGGACCTCGAGACTGTCCACTTCAAGTCATGCCCCGTCACCAACATCGCGGCAAGGGCCTTTGCGGATTCGCCAAAACTCAATCTCGTGGTCTTCGAGACGGCTGCTCCCCTGATCGCGTCAGACGCCTTTGACGGATGTGCGCCATCGCTCTGCGGCGCAACTGTTGGCATCCCCGTTACCGTCTCATACGGCATCACCAAGGGGTCGAACACGACTGTCTATGCTACGAAGAAAATTTCTCTCGATGCCCGTGCCCTGCCTGTCGACGGACTCTTCGACACCCATATATTCCTCTGCGAGAACGAAGTCAACCGTCGTCTGCATGTCGAGGGCGATTTTCTCTGGTCAGAAGAGGAGGAAGGGTCGAATGCCCTTATGTATCTTGGCGAAAGCCGCGATGTGTTTGTTCCCGCGACATTGGGCGGCCGTCCAGTCGTGGCGCTTGGGCGATGGCTTTTACATCATCGTGGTGGATTCGAATACGGAATCCTGGCGACACCCGCATCGGTGCGGAAGGTGAGCTTGTCTCCAGTCGTCCCGCATGTTCGGAAGCTTTTCGCAACCGGTGCGCTTCCATACGAAATTAGGTTTGCGCTCGCTCCGGACACGATTGTCTACGGAACGACTCCAGATGAGAAGACTGGACGCTTGGTCCCGTCGCCGTGCTGGAATGGCAAGGAAGTCGTCGTTCCGAAGGGCACGGATCCGCGGAGCTTTTTTGCCGCAATGGGCAACGAATGACCATTGCTGTCGTGACGGAAGCAAGAGTCCAATCGGGCAGATTGGTTGTGATATAATATCGGCATGGGAATGGTGCGAGAGGAAAATAAGGCGAGTGGAAAGCAGACGGTGCTCCATGTCTGCTGCGGGCCGTGCGCGAGCGCGTGCGTGCCGCGGCTGAAGGACGCGGGGCGGGAAGTGACTATGCTTTTCGCCAACTCCAACATCGACACCGCCGAGGAATTCGAGCACAGGCGCGCGGAGGCCGAACGTCTCGCAGCCCACGACGGCGTTGCGTTCGCGTCGCTCCCCTACGACCACGCCGACTGGCTCGAAAAGGTCGCAAAGGGCTTCGAGGACGCGCCGGAGAAGGGCGAGAGGTGCGCGAGGTGCTTCCGCTACAATCTCGGCAAGGCGGCGGAATGGGCGGCCGCGCACGGGTTCGACTCGTTCACCACCTCGCTCACCGTCTCGCCGCACAAGCCAAGCGAGATGGTGTTTGCCGCAGGGCGCGAGGTTGCGGAGAAGGGCGGCGCCGGCTTTCTTCCCGAGGACTTCAAGAAGCGCGAGGGCTTCAAGCTCTCCGTTGCGCGCGCGAAGGAACTCGGGCTCTACCGCCAGTCCTATTGCGGTTGCGAGTTTTCGCGCCATTGATGCCTTTGCTGTGGTATAATATCGGGCATGAGAAAAGACCTTGAGAAGCTCAACGCCCTCGGCCGCTCTGTCGCCGCGCCGAAGGACTACGATCCCTCCGTTCTCGACGCGTTCGAAAATCGCCACCCCGAGCGCGACTACTGGGTGACGTTCACCGCGCCCGAGTTCACGACTCTCTGCCCGAAGACCGGCCAGCCCGACTTCGCCACTCTCACGATCCGCTACATCCCTGCGAAGAAGCTCGTTGAGTCGAAGTCGCTGAAACTATACCTCTTTGGCTTCCGCAACCACGGCGACTTCCACGAGGATGTCGTGAATGTCATTTACGACGATCTCGCAAAGCTCCTGAAGCCGAAGTACATGGAAGTCTACGGCAAGTTTGCCGCGCGCGGCGGCATCACGATAGATCCGTTCGTGAACGGCGGCGCGGGCGCGAAATACAAGGCGCTCGCCGCAAAGCGCTTCGAGAACTGGTCTGGCGTGCGCGACTGATCGCGGCGAAATGAAGTTCTGGGGCATAACCGGCACCAACGGCAAGACGACGACGACTTGGATCTTCGCCGAGTTCGTCAAGGCATTTCTACACCGGCTACACGACGCCGCCGCTCGCGCAGCTGAAGGAGATATACGCCGCGATGGAGCAAAACGGCTGCACCGACTGCGTTATGGAAGTCTCGAGCCACGCGATCCACCAGAACCGCGTGGGCTTTGGCGAAGTCACGTCTTTTTCTGGCGGCGCGTTCACGAACATTTCGGAAGACCACCTCGACTACCACAAGACGATGGAGGAATACTTCCGCGTCAAACTCTCGTTCGCCGAGCGGATTGCACGGGAAAATTCGTCCGGCAAGGCACCTCCTTTCGCCGTCTGCATCGATGGCGAGGGAGGCGAGAGAATGTACGAGGCATGCCGCAAAATCCCCGGACTGGACGTCTTCCCCGTGTCGGCAAAGCCCGCTGTGTTTGACTTATCGAAGCTCCAGCTTGTCGGCGACTACAACAAGTCCAACGTCGCCCTTGCAGCCGCGCTTGCCCTTGTTGCCGGGGTTCCGTATGATGCCATACAGCGCACGATTCCGACGCTTGCGCCGCGCTGGGGTCGGCTTGAGCGCGTTACTAATCCTGCCGTCAAGGCGGCGGTCTATGTTGACTTTGCGCACACGCCCGACGGCCTCGAAAAAGTCCTTTCCGCCGCGCGCAGCTTTACGCCGCAGGGCGGCCGTCTCTGGGTTGTGTTCGGCGCAGGCGGCGATCGCGATCCGATGAAGCGCCCGCTTATGGGCGAGGCCTGCGCCAAGCTTGCTGACTCACTTGTTGTCACGAGCGACAATCCGCGAAGCGAAGATCCTGCAAAGATCATTGACGCGATAATTGAGGGCGTCAAACGGGTGTCGGCAAAGCCGTCGCTCGTCCGAGTTGAGCCAGATCGCCGCGAGGCGATTTCGTTTGCGCTCGCGAACGCCGGTCCCAGCGATGTCGTGATCATTGCGGGCAAGGGGCATGAGACGACGCAGGAGATTGCCGGCGTGAAGCATCCGTTCGACGACCGCGAAGTCGTCCGCGCTTTTGCCAAAAGGCCCGACGCCCCGGCGTCTTTATAACGCAAAGAAATGGTATAATCTACAGTATGAACATCGTCGAGAAACTTGCAGGGCTCATACGCGACACCAGTTCGTCGCTTCCGTCGGACGTGGAAGCGGCAATAAAAAAGGCCTTTCGTGGCGAGCCGCGCGGGTCATCTGCATCCGTCGTCCTCGGGACGATACTCGACAACGTGCGTCTCGCGCGGAAGATCGGCTCGCCGCTTTGCCAGGACACCGGGACTCTTGCGTTCTACATCGACGCCTCGCTTCGCCGCAAGGTCTCGCCCGCAGTCATCAAGAAGGCAGTCGCGCTTGCGACTGCACGCGGGTATCTGAGAAAGAACTGCATCGACTCCGTGACAGGCAAGTCCTACGACGACAACTGCGCGGACGGGGCTCCCGTTATTCACTACGTCGACTGGCAGAAGCCGGGGTGTGTGACGCTTGTCATGAAGGGCGGTGGTAGCGAGAACATGTCGCGCCAGTATTCGCTGCCCGACGCGTCGCTCGCGGCGGGGCGCGATCTTGCGGGCGTGAGGAAATGCATCCTTGACGCGGTCCGTAAGGCGCAGGGCTTTGGCTGCGCGCCCGGAATACTCGGCGTGTGCATTGGCGGCGACCGCGCGACTGCGTATGAAGTGGCGAAAGAGCAGCTTCTCCGTCCGCTTGGCGCTGCCGGCGCGTCGAAGGACGCGACGCTCAAGCGGCTTGAGAAGGAAATCCTGAAAGACGCCAACTCTCTCGGCATAGGCCCGATGGGACTTGGCGGCAAGACGACGCTTCTCGGCGTCAGGATTGCGGCGCGTCCGCGCGTTCCCGCGAGCTTCTTCGTGACCATCGCCTATATGTGCTGGGCGTGTCGCCGCAGAGAGATTTGCGTGTTGGCGTAAGTGTGAGAGAGCGGCCTCGCGTTGGAAGGCAAAGGCGCGTATTTTTGATATAATTGCGGGGTGTCTAAAAAGAACTATCCGATCAGGATTCCGCGTTTTGCCGCGGGCATTCGCGCGCAGGAACCGCGTGCGGGCGGCGGTCGCACATGGTGGGGCCGCCGCTGGATAGAGACACTTGAACGCATGGGGCTCGGCGCGCGGCTCGGTCGCGGCAAGAATTACGCAGTCTCCGGCCAGGTGACGGAAATGCGCCTTGCGGGTCCGCATGTCGAAGCATCCGTAGTCGGTGTGCGCGAAGATCCATACGGCGTCACGGTCGACTTTCGCGTTCCTGAGGGCGAGGCGCACGCGGCGATAGTCGCGGCGATCAGAAAAGAGCCAATGCTTGCGGCGCGGCTTCTCGACGACGACATGCCGACGGAAATTGAGTCGATTTTCCGCGCCGCTGGCTTCGATCTCTTCCCGGGTGGCAAGCTTGCGCCAGGGAAATACGACATGACGACTGCCTGCAGCTGCCCGGACTACGCGAATCCGTGCAAGCACGTCGCGGCGGTGCTGCTTGTGCTTGGCGAGGAAATCGCTCGCCGTCCGCTAACGCTTTTGGAATTGCGCGGCATCGAGGAGGAGGAGCTTTATGAGGTCTGATCCGCCTGTCCTGCGACGCCTCGGTCCCGTCCCGTTCTGGCGCGGCGAGCAAAAGTGCCTATCCGTCCTCGAGCCGATCTATCGCAGGGCGATGGAGAATGCGCGTAGCGCACTCGGGCGAGCGCCTTCCGAGGACAAGGAAGCTAAAAAGCGGGAGGAGAAATGAGGGAAAAGCTCGCAAGCCGCCTTGGCTTCATATTCCTGTCCGCCGGGTGCGCGATAGGGCTCGGGAATGTATGGCGCTTTCCGTATGTCGCGGGCAAGTCTGGTGGCGGGCTTTTCGTCCTCGCGTATCTCGCCTGCCTCGCGCTTCTCGGGATCCCTGTCCTCGTCATGGAGTTCGCGGCCGGTCGCGCTGCCGGGCGGTCGATTGCTAAGATGCACGAATCCCTCGTTCCCGAGAAGAAGGCATGGCAGCTCCACGGCATTGGCGGTTTTATCGCCAACCTTGTCTTGATGATGTTCTACACGGTCATCACGGGCTGGATGCTGATTTACTTCTGCCGAATGACGGCGGGTAGATTCACTGGACTCGACGCAGCTGGCGTTGGTGCTGCGTTTTCATCGATGCTCGGGGAGCCGCTGACGATGCATGTGGCGGCGGTCGTAGTCATAGCCGTTGCCGCCATTGTATGTGCCGCAGGGCTGCAACGTGGGCTTGAGCGCGTGACAAAGATTCTTATGGTGTGTCTTCTGGCCCTCATCTTTGTACTCGCGGCGCGAAGTTTGATCATAGGCCGTCACCATGCGCTTCTTGGGGAGGCGGTAAATGTCGCTGTTCTCGACACAGGCGTGGCGATCGCGGCAGGGCTAATAATAATCCCCGCTTGCTTCGCGTTTGGCATTGAACCAGGGCAGGGCCCTGGGCTTGTCTTCGTGACTCTGCCCAATGTCTTCAACTCAATGCCGCTCGGTCGGCTCTGGGGGGCGCTTTTCTTCCTCTTTATGAGTTTCGCCGCGCTTACGACGGTCCTCGCCGTCTTCGAGAATGTCGTTGCCTGCGTTATGGACTACACGGGGTTCAGTCGTCGCCGCGCCTGCCGTGTCTGCGGTGTCGCCCTCGTGTTCCTCTCGCTCCCGTGCGTCCTCGGATTCAATGTCTGGTCGGCGTTCAAGCCGTTTGGCGAGGGCTCGTGCGTTCTTGATCTTGAGGACTTCATAGTCAGCGACATCTTCCTTCCCCTCGGCGCCCTCGCGTTCGCGTTCTTCTGCTGCCATCGCTACGGCTGGGGCTGGGAGAGGTTTCTCGCCGAGGCCAACGCCGGTGAGGGTAGGCGTTTCCCCTCATGGCTTCGGCTCTACTGCGCCTATGCGGTGCCGCTTGTCGTCTTCGCCATATTCGTTCTCGGGCTACTTCGCCGCTTCCACGTCGTCCAGTAGCCGTTTGCGACTGCGGGAGAGGGGCGCAACGAGTTATTTAGGCAAAGTCAATGGGATGGGGGCGCTGGCGCGCGACCACGAAACGCGGCGCATCCGACGCGCGGTTTCGCCGCTTTAGAATGTGCATAGCCGCATTGTCTTGAAGGTCGAATTGCCGATACATTTGCAAAGATAAAGCAGACTGATGGCAACGACCTTCGCCATGCGTCTCTGCGCCTTCCAGACCTTCGGTCCGCGTCGGATGCCCGCGACACGAATGCCGCCTACGCGGCACACGAATACGCCCTTTGGGGCTACACGAATTTTGGACAACTATTTGCTATAATTGTCGCCTTGCGAACAAGGGATTGATATACCCAGACGAATGCTACGCAATTCGCGGAGCGATCTATGATGTCCACAACGAGATGGGCAGCGGATTCAAGGAAGCAACGGGCTTTGTGATTCCATTCGTGAAAATTCGTGTGCGGCGAAGGCCGCATTCGTGACCGGCGAGGCGATGAAACCCGCAGGGTTGGCGGTGTCGCGGACGCGACGCCCGGCGAAGCCGAGGCGCGGCGCGGCCACGGCAGCGCCCAGTCGCCATCGGGCGACTAATCGCGGCGACGTTGACATATCGCGTCTTCGTGCATAAAAGTCTCGCTGCACCCGCGGGAGAGGATTCGCGCACACGAATTTCCGATTTATGGTATAATGTCGTTAGTCAAAACGGAGGACAACATGAAAACAGATCGCAGGGAGTTTCTTAAGGGTGCGGCGTGGATGGGTGCGGCGGCGGCTGTCGTCGGCTGCTCCACGACAAAGGGCTTCGGCTTCGGCGACGGAGGGTCGATGGCGACTTTCGCCGACAAGCCGTTCAAGAAGCTCAGGGTCGGCATCGTGGGCCTTGGCCGCGGTGGTGCCGGCGTCAACGGCTTCAACGCAATCCCCGGCTGCGAGATTACCGCAATCTGCGACCTTAACGCCGTGCGCATCAAGCGTACGCTCGACGCGACCGCAAAGGCTGGCCGCCCCGCCCCCAAGGTCTACACCGGCGGCCCCGAAGAGTGGAAGAAGCTCTGCGACGACGAGAACGTCGATCTCGTCTACAATGCAACGCCGTGGGAGCTCCACGTGCCAATTGCCCTCTACGCGATGAACGCCGGCAAGCACGTCGCTACCGAGGTTCCCTCGGCGTTTACCGTCGACGAGTGCTGGGAGCTTGTCGAGACTTCCGAGCGGCTCAAGCGTCACTGCATGCAGCTCGAGAACTGCTGCTACGGCGAAATCGAGATGCTCGCCCTGAACCTCTGCCGTCTTGGCAAGCTTGGTGATCTCGTCCATGCCGAGGGCGCGTACATCCACGATTTGAGGGGCTACAACTACGCCGACTGGATCGACGACAAAGGCGGTGACGGTGCATACTGGGAATTCTGGCGCCTCCGTCACAACGCAGTCCACAAGGGCAACCAGTACACGACCCACGGTCTCGGCCCGATCTGCTGGTATATGGACGTCAACCGCGGCGACTGCTTCGACTACCTCGTGTCGCTTGAGTCCAACCAGTTCAACTTCGAGGCATACGCCAAGGCGGCTTTCCCCAAGGACAACTGGAAGGCGAAACTCAAGGTCGAGATGGGCGACATGAACACGATGCTCATCAAGACGAAGAAGGGCCGCTCGATCATGATCCAGCACGACGTGAGCTCGCCCCGTCCCTACAGCCGCATCAATACGATCACCGGCACGAAGGGGCTTCTCTGCGACTATCCCTACCGTGTCGCCTGGGAGGACAAGCCCGGCGCAGGCGCCCACTCGTTCTTTGCGGACGAAAAGGCCGAGGAGATCCGCAAGGAGTTCATGCATCCGCTCTGGAAACAGTCGGGCGACATGGCGAAGAAGATGGGCGGCCATGGCGGTATGGACTTCCTGATGGTTCTCCGTCTCGCCTACTGCCTGCAGAACGGCCTTCCGCTCGACCAGAACGTCTACGACCTCGCGAGCTGGTGCTGCCTGTGCGAGCTCAGCGAGAAGTCGGTCAGGAACCGCAGTGCAACGATGGACATTCCCGATTTCACGCGCGGCGCGTGGAAGACCACGGCGCCTCTCGGCGACCTCTCGGTCGATCTCGGGAAGATGGGGCTTGCGTGAGGGACTTCATCCGTCGTTTTCTCTCGCACGACTGCGGGCCGTTCGCACAGTTCGTCAAGTACGGCGCGATTGGCGTCGCGGCGACGGCTGTGCAGTTCGCCGTCTTCTATGTCTTGGCGTCGACATGCCTGAAGTGCCTGACGCCAAGCGACAAGGCGGTTGAGCTGCTGGGGTTGCCGAGTGCCGTCTTCACCGGCGACGAGCCGTGGCATCATGCGCGCTGGTTTCTCGCCGGTGTTGCGACTGCCGTCGGGTTTACCGTGGCGAACGTCTTCTGCTGGCTGATGAACCGCGCCTTTGTGTTTCGCCCTGGCAAGTTCCGCTGGTATGTCGAGTTCGGTATGTTCTTCGGCGTCGCTGCGATTGCTACGGCTATAGCGCTTACGGTTCAGAGCGTTCTTATCGAGTTTGTCGGCTTGACGACATCTGCCGCGGTCGTAATCGAGGTCGTCGTGTCGTTTATGCTTAACTTTTTCGCCCGCAAATTCTTTATCTTCAAGGGCTGATTATGGTATAATTTGTCCCCAAACAATGAAGAGTTGTGTGCTTTTAATGGCTTTTGTGCCGCTTTTGTTCGTCTCGGCCGTCTTGCGCGGCGACGAGGCGGCGCAGCCTGCTGCCCCCGCGGCGGCTTCTGCTGAGCCGGTGGATCCAGTGGCGGCCGACTTTGTCGCTTCTCCCGACGTTGACGAGCTTTCGCTTTCAAACGCCGTTGTCATTGCGGCTGCGGCGGCCAGGGCGTCAGAGGAGGTGCGCGTCGCGGCTGCGGCTGAGGAGCGTGCCGAGCTCATGAAGGAGAAGGCGGCTGCCGAGGCGAAGGCAGAGGCCTCGCTTGCGCGCCGCCGCATATCTACGCGCACGTTCCGGCTCTCGCACGCCTCTGCTGAGGATGTTGCGGCGAAGCTTAACTCCACTTGGTCCGGAGATTTCGGCGTCACCTGGAAAATAAACAAGATGGCTATTGCGTTCCCGGAGTCGAACTCCGTGATGATTACCGCGCCCGCCTTGATTCTCGAGGCGTGCGAGCAGGTGATTCGCGAGATAGACGTCGAGCCGAAACAGGTCTACATCGAGGCGCGCTTTGTTGAACTTTCCAACAACGTCTTCCACGACATCGGCATCGACTGGTCGATGCTCGACGGCATGAGGGGTACGGTCTCGCTTGGCGGCGGCATCCAGAAGAACCGGCTTGGGAAGGGTGTCCAGGACTACACGCGCACGGTTAAGGACGGCACTGCGTCGTATACGCTCTCCGGGTCGACCCTGACTGGCGGCGCTGATGGCGACATAACGTATTTCAACGGTACGCTCGACTTTTCCCAGATGTACGTGATACTTTCTGCTCTTGAGGGCAGCCAGGACGCTAGAATCTTCTCAAACCCCAAGATCATCGTCTCTTCCGGGCGCAAGGCGACTGTCGACATGACGACGAAGTACCCGAATGTCAAGATTGCTGCGAAGCGCACGACGACTTCGGGGAGCGACTCCCTCGACCTCGACATGCAAATGGCTGCGATTCCAGGCGAGGACAAGTTCATGTTCGCGAAGGAGGCGTTCTTCAGCTGGGGCATATCGCTTGACGTTACGCCGAGGATCGGCACCAACGGTCTCATCAACGTCTCTATCGTCCCGACGATCTCTTCGCAGAACGGGTGGGTTGAGTCTGGCACTGAGTCCTCTGCCGACAGCGGCACGATTTCCGCTCGCTTCCCCGTTATCGAGGTTCAGCGTCTCGTCACCGAGTTCGCCATGGCGAGCGGCACTACGGCGGTGATCGGCGGGCTTTCACGCACCGTCGAGGAGCAGGTCGACAACGGAATTCCGCTTCTCCGCGACATTCCGTGGATAGGACCGCGGCTCTTTGGCTCCTCCGCCCGCAAGAAGCAGCAGAAGGAAATCATCGTCTTCGTAACCGTCGGCCTCGTCGACCCGAACAATACGCACAAGGACGCGGGACTTCCCAAAAACGCCGTCCTCGGCCGCCAGTACACGAAGGGACAGAAGCTCGAGCCTGGCGACCGTCCGGAGAAGAATCTTGAGGGAATTGGCTCGCTCGACCTGCGCTCGCTTGAAGAGCAGGCGGAAGATCCGCTTCCGCCGCCGCGCCCTGACACGTCTTCGTGGATTCCATTTGTAAAGGATCCAAACTACAAAAAGGAGAACAATCAATGAAAAGACTGATGCTTGTGGTGGCGGCGATGACCGTTGCTTCCGCATTCGCCGACAGGATGATACTCAAGTCCGGGTCGGTGCTGACTGGTACCGGTGCAGTCGTCGCCGGCGACAAGGTTAAGTTCACCTCCGACGATCTCGGTGCGGTTGAGATTCCCGCCGACAAGGTCGCGTTTGTCGAGACGGCAGGCGAGAACAAGGTCGAGGTGGCTGCGCTTCCTCCTGAGCAGAAACCGCCGGAAACATGGCACGGATCGATTAACGTCGCCTACGAGAGTGCTCGCGGCAACACCTATAAGAACAACGCCTCTGTCATAGCGAACCTCAACCGTCGCTGGGACGACGATCGCGTCAACATCGACTTCGGCTACTACTACAGCGAGACGGGCACGTCCAAGCACGACCGCAAGAAATCGACCGACCGCTGGGAGATCGAGGGTCAGCACGACCACTTCTGGAGCAAGTCGTTCTACACCTACGAGAACGGCCGCTACGAGCAGGATGACATCGCCGGTCTCGACTTCCGCCTGAGGCTTGGCGGCGGTCTTGGCTACCAGTGGTTCGAAAAGGAATCGCTTTGGTCTATCGGCACGGTTAGCTTCAACCAGGAACTCGGCGCCGCATGGATTCGCGTGGACTACAAGGAGAAGGATCCCGATGCCGAGAAGAGCTATGCGACGCTCCGCTATGCGCATCACTTTAAGTACTTCCCGAAGTGGAATCCCGAGGTCGAGGCCTTCCACAACCTCGAGTTTCTCCCGCAGGTCGACGACTTCGACAACCACCTCATCAAGGCGGATGTCGGCTTCACGACGAAGATCATCATGGACTTCGACCTTCTCGCGAAGATCGAGTGGGACTACAACTCCATGCCCTCCGTCGGCCGCAAGTCGAGCGACTTCCGCTACATCGTCGGCCTTGGCTACAAGTGGTAATTCATGAGGATCGCGATTGCCTATCCACCGCTGAAGAGCGAGAAGGGCGTCGCGCTCCTCACTCAGAACCGCCAATTCCAGTGGTTCTCCCGGCCGACCTACATCTTCCCCGTCGTCCCCGCGACGGCGGCGACGATGCTGAAGAAGGCCGGGCACGAGGTTCTCTTCCTCGACGGAATCGCCTCGGAGCTTTCGCCCGAGGCGTTTGACGCTCGGCTTTCGGAGTTCCGTCCCGATCTCGTTGTCCTTGAGACAAAGACACCTGTCGTCAAGCGGCATTGGAAGTGGATAGAGGAACATTTGCCGGGTGGAACGGACGGGACCTCGGGCGGTCCCGCACCCTTGCCCAAGGATGTTAAATTCCTTTTAGTTGGCGACCATGTCACGGCGCTTCCAGAGGAGTCGATCGAGAAGCCGGGCGTCTGGGCGGTGATCCCTGGCGGCGACTGGGATTTCGGGCTTCTCGATTTTCTCGCCGCCGGCTGCCCCAAGGGCGTCCAGCCGTTTGCCCTGAAGGACTCCATCGCTGACGCCCCTTGGATCGACCGCGACCTCGTTCATTGGGAGCTTTACGCTGAGAAGAACGGCAACTTCCGCCGCAAGCCCGGCACCTACATCATGTCGGGCCGCGACTGCTGGCACGGCAAGTGCACTTTCTGCAGTTGGACAACGCTCTATCCTCGCTACCGCGTCCGCAAGGTAAAGGACGTCGTCGACGAAATCGAGTTTCTCGTCTCGAAGTACGGCGTGAAGGAGATCATGGACGACTCGGGATCCTTCCCTGTCGGACAGTGGCTCACCGACTTCTGCAACGAGATGATCTCGCGCGGGCTCAACAAGAAGGTCCGCATCGACTGCAACATGCGCTTCGGGCGGCTCACCTTGGACGACTACAAGCTCATGCGGAAGGCCGGCTTCCAGTTTGTCCTCTTCGGCGTCGAGTCCGCGAACCAGGAGACGCTCGACCGCTTCTGCAAGGCGCTCAAGGTCGAGGATGTCGAGAAGGGCGCGAAATGGGCGACCGAGGCAGGGCTTGATGTCCATGTGACATTCATGTTCGGTCACGCCTGGGAGGGCCCGAAGGAAATCGCGAAGTCTGTCGCTCTCGCGCGGCGGCTTCTCGCGAAGGGCTGGGCGAAGACCTTGCAGTGCACGCTTACGATTCCCTATCCCGGCACACCGCTTTTCAAGGAACTAAAGGCGAATGACGGGCTCGCGACGCTCGACTGGGACGAATACGACATGCGCCGCGCGATAACGAAGACGCCGCTTGTCTCTGAGGACGAGATCAAGTGCGCGATCCGCAAGGTCTACCGCGGCTTCCTCCAGCCTGCCGCGCTTTGGCACCTCTTCCGCCGCAACCTGTTCAACTTCGCTTTCTACTACCGCGGCCTCCGCTATCTCATCGGGCATCTTCTCGACTTCAGAAGTGGGAATGCGTGAGAATGATGCTTGGATC
This sequence comes from uncultured bacterium, assembly GCA_902761275.1. Taxonomy (GTDB): domain Bacteria; phylum Verrucomicrobiota; class Kiritimatiellia; order RFP12; family UBA1067; genus UBA1067. The sequence continues at coordinate 34,357 of CACWJS010000026.1, forward strand.
AGTATACAGAGGTGTCGCTGTGTGCGTGTATGTCGCAGGATCTGCCATCTTGGTCGGATGCTCCACAACGATATCCGACTCATATATGTATTATCAGAGATTTGGAGCCTTTTTTGTCTCCCCTGCGCAGGCAGAACAAAAGTTTACGGAAGTGACCATTGACTGCCGTCGAAACGTGAACTGGCGCTTCTGGCTTATTGTCGACGACGCGGTCGTAGCCCGTATCTCTCCGGTTGTCCGCGATGAACTGCGTCTTGAGCAGTGCGGATTCGAGAAGGAAGGGGACTTGTACCGTCTTGTTTTCGAGGGCGGTTTTGCCGAGGTTCGCATGTCTGGACAGCAAGTCGTCTCCATGGCACTCCGCAAGACTTTTGCCGACAAAGGGCCTCGAATCTGTGTAGAAATCACCAGAAGCATGTCGCATGGCGGACTCCCAATGAAGATTTCTGTGCCTGCGGATGCGGACGGTATTCTATCTGCTCTTGGCGAACCTGACGCCGAAGGCAATGTAATGGACTCCAAGTGAAATTCCTCGTAATCGTGAGGCAATACAATGAATAGTGGTAAGTCATCTATGTCGTTCAAGGCAGTCATTCTTGCAGGCGGGTCGGGAGAGCGGTTTTGGCCGCTCTCCACTCCCGAACGCCCGAAACAGTTTTTGCGCGTCTTCGGCGGCGCGAGCTTGATCCGCCAGGCGGTGAGCCGGCTTGACAGCTTCGTCTCGCCCAAGGACGTCTTCGTCGTGACGGCGAAGAATCTCGTCGCGGCGACGAGAAAGGAGCTCCCCGAGATTCCTAAGTGCAATATCTTGGGTGAGCCGATGCGCCGCGATACTGGCGCCGCGGTCGCGCTTGGCGTCGGCCTTGCGGCAGGTGGTGCTGACCCTGTTGTCGGCTTCTTCTCGAGTGACCAGATGGTGGCGAACCCCAAGGCGTTTCGCAAGGTCGTCTCGAAAGCCGTTGCCCTCGCCCGCCGCAAGCCGGTCATCGTCACTCTCGGCATCAAGCCCGACTACCCGGCGACGTGCTTCGGATACATCTCGCCCAAGACGCGCACCTTCGTCGAGAAGCCCGACGCGAAGACGGCGAAGAAGTACGTCAAGGCCGGCTATCTTTGGAACGCCGGAATGTTCATCGCCCGCGCCTCGACCTTCCGCGGCGCATTTGCCGCGCACGCGCCTGAACTCGAGCGCTTGACCCGACTTGGGACGGGTGGGACGGACAGGACGGGTGGGACTCGCTCGCGCTCTGTGGTGATTACAAGCGGCAGCCTGGTCAAGTTTTATTCCGCTCTTCCAAAGATCAGCTTCGACTATGCCGTGATGGAGAAGTCGAAGAACGTCGAGGTCGTTCCCGGCGACTTTGGCTGGGACGACGTCGGCAGTTTCGCCGCGTTTGACAAGTACTTCCCGCATGACTCGCGCGGCAACGTCCGCGAAGGGCCGTGCACGGTCGTTGAGGCAGACGGCAACATCTGCGTCGCCCGCAGCGCGCGCATCTCGCTTCTCGGCGTCAAGAACCTCGTCGTCGTCACGACGCCCGATTCCGTCCTTGTCGCTGACAAATCTCGCCTCACCGACATGAAGAAGCTGTTCAAGAGGTAGTGGGCGAGTGGGGAGTTGGTGAGTTGAGGAAGTACAAGGTAGTAATCGCCTACGACGGCACGGCGTATTCCGGCTGGCAGTATCAGGAAAATGCCGTCGGCATCCAGCAGGTCGTTGAAGACGCCCTTGCGTATCTCGATGGCGCGCCCGTTCGCGTCTACGGCTCGTCGCGCACAGACGCCGGCGTCCATGCGAAGGGCTTTGTCGCCCACTTTCACCTGACGAAGCCGATTCCAGCGAAGAACCTCGTGCGGGCGATGAACGCGCGTCTTCCCGACGCGATCCGCGTCCTCAAGGCATCGTATGCGAAGGAGGACTTCGACGCGCGTCTTTCCGCGAAGGGCAAGGAGTACCGCTACCAGCTCTACCAGGCGGACATCCTTCCGCCGCACCTCGCGCCCTACTGGACCTTCTGCCACCGTCCGCTCGACCTCGCCGCGATGAAGAAGGCCGCGTCCTACTTCGTCGGAAAGCACGATTTCGTCTCCTTTGCCGCAAACCCCGACCGCGTCCTCGAGACGACGGTCCGCAGCGTCTTTTCCTTCGAGGTGAAGAAGGCGGGGCCTCGCTACACTTTCATCGTGCGCGGCGACGGCTTTCTCTACAAGCAGGTCCGCTCCATGGTGGGCTTTCTCCTCTCGGTCGGCAAGGGAAACGAGCGCCCAGAGGCGGTAAAAGAGCTCCTCGAGGCCGCTTCCCCGCGCACCGCGCGCGTTGAAACGGCCCCCGCCCGCGGCCTCTTCCTCTGGAAGGTGTTTTACTAAAGCGCCCGACCCCCTTGCATTCCGGCGGGGGAAATGGTATACTACCCCCCGTTTTCCGATTTGGGGCTGTAGCTCAACTGGATAGAGCATCAGACTACGAATCTGAGGGTTGTGGGTTCAACTCCCGCCAGCCCCGCCAGTCGGAGAAGCCAGATTGCGGGGTGGAGCAGCCTGGTAGCTCGTCAGGCTCATAACCTGAAGGTCGTTGGTTCAAATCCAGCCCCCGCTACCAACTGGTAGCTCGTCAGGCTCATAACCTGAAGGTCGTTGGTTCAAATCCAGCCCCCGCTACCAAGAAATCTGGCATGTCGTCGGACCGTAGCGCAGCCTGGTAGCGCGTTTGCTTGGGGTGCAAAAGGTCACGAGTTCAAATCTCGTCGGTCCGACCATCTTCCCGTTTCCCGATTCCCGCCTGTTTTGGTATAATATCGGAGATGGCAGAACAACAGCACATACCCCTGCCGCTCAAGTACCGCCCGATGACGTTCGACGATGTCGTCGGCCAGGAGCATGTGGTCAGGACCCTTCGTCACGCGATCGAGGCGAACCGCATCGCGAACGCATACCTTTTCATCGGCCCTCGCGGCATCGGCAAGACGACTACGAGCCGCATCTTCGCAAAGGCGCTCAACTGTACTTCGCCAAACGGCGTCGAGCCGTGCGGGAAGTGCGTCAACTGCGAGGAAATCGCGGCTGGCCGCTCGCTGGATGTCGTGGAGCTTGACGCCGCGTCGCACAACAAGGTCGAGGACGTGAGGCCGATAATCGAGTCGGTACAGTTCAAGCCGGTCTCGTCCAAGTTCAAGATTTTCATCATCGACGAATGCCACATGCTTTCGACAGCGGCCTGGAACGCGCTTTTGAAGACGCTCGAGGAACCGCCGCCGCATGTCCGCTTCATCTTCGCCACGACCGAGGGCGACAAGGTTCTCGCGACAATCGTTTCGCGCTGCCAGCGCTTCGACCTGCGTCGCATCCAGACGAACGACATCGTCTCGCGTCTTCGCCACGTCTGCGAACTCGAGAAGATCGACGCTGAGGATGACGCGCTTCTCGCAATCGCGCGAGGCGCAGAGGGCGGCATGCGCGACGCGCTCTCGTCGCTCGACCAGCTCGTCTCGTTCAAGGGCGAGAAGGTGACCGAGGAAGACGCGCTCGGCGTCTTCGGTCTCGTCAGCCGCTCGGCGCTCGAAGGGCTCGCTGGCGCAATATTGAGGGGCGATGTCGGCGCGATACTCTCTTCAATCGAGGCGTTCGATTCCGCGGGCAAGAACATGCGCCGTCTCACGGGCGAGCTTCTCAGGCATTTCCGCAACCTTGTCGTAGTTCAGGCACTTGGGCCCAACGCTAAGTCTCTCGAGGCGACGCCCGACCAGATCAAGGTTCTCGCAGCACAGGCGCAGGCCGTCGACCCCGGGCGTCTTTTCCGCATTTGCGACCAGCTTGCGGACGCAGAGGACAAGCTGCGCTATGTGCTCAGCGTGAGGACGCTTATCGAGATGACGCTTATCCGCGCGTCGCGCATCGCGACGACGGCGACTGTCGAGGAATTGATGAAGGCGGTGCGCGAGCTAAAGGCCACGGGGGATGTTGGCTCGTTGCGGTCGGCACGGAGTGCCGCCCCTACCGAGGTTGCCGTTGCGCCCGCTGCCGCATCTGCTGCCGCGCCAGCGAAGATGCCGCGCGAGGATCCACCCGCGCCGGCAGCCACCGCGCCTGCGGCTCCGGCGCCCGCGCCCGCGGCACCTCCGCCGCGTCCCGCAAAGCGTGTTTCTCGAAGTGACATTCTTAACGACAAGAAGCTGAACGATGTCCTTGCGTCTCTTCCGGGCGCAGTCGTCAGCGACATAAGGGAGGCATAAAATGACAAGTTGTGCATGGCTTTGGCTCTATGTCGGCGCGTTCCTGATGCTTGCGGAGCTTTTGCTCCCGGGGTTCGTCATCTTCTTCTTCGGGCTTTCCGCCGCGACGGTCGGGCTTATCAGGTTCGCGCTTGGCGACGCGTTCACGCTGACGTGGCAGCTCGCCGCGTTCTCCGCTTTCACGATCCTTTATCTCGCCGTCCTTCGCCGCGTCCTCACGAAGATATTCTCCGGCTCGGTCGAGCGGTCTTCCATTGATCTCGACAAGTCGGCCGTTGGACGCACTGGCCAGGTGACTGCGGAAATCGCGCCGCCGAAGACCGGCCGCGTGATGATCGGCGATGCGGAGTGGACGGCGATCGCCTCCGCGCCAATCGCCGCTGGCGTCGATGTGAAGGTCGTCGGGCAGGACAACCTCACGATGACCGTGGAGCCGCTCTGACGAGCCGTATGCCTCTTGGCGTTTGCGAGCTTTGCCCGAGGCGGTGCGCCGTCGGACGGTTCTCGCCGGGCGGCGTTCGCGGCTGGTGCGGCGCGGCAGATGTGCCGCGCGTCTTTCGCTGGGGGCCGCACTTCGGCGAGGAGCCGCCGCTTGTGGCGGGCGGTGGTTCCGGCTGTGTCTTTTTCTCGCGTTGCACGATGAAATGCCTCTACTGCCAGAACTCTCCGTGGAGCTGGAAGGGCGGCGGAGAGGACAAGACGATTCCAGAGCTTACCGCGATTTTCCGCGAGCTTGCGGTAAAGGACAAATGCGCCAACTGGAACCTCGTATCGCCTACGCCTTACTTGCCCTTTATCCGCGAGGCGGTAGCGCCTTTGATTGCAGAGGGAATACGGCTTCCGTTCGTCTGGAACTCTTCCGGCTACGAGCGCGTCGAGACGCTTGAGGAATACAGCAATCTTTGCGACTGGGCGCTTTTCGACCTTCGCTATTCTCGCAACGAGACGGCGATCGCGGCGAGTGCGGCACCTAACTATGTCGAGGCGTCGCGCGCGGCGGTCAAATGGGCGTGGGATAAGTGCAAAGTTGAAAGTGCAAAGTGCAAAGCGGGTAGTGGCGGACTCATTGTCAGGGTTCTTGTCCTGCCGGGGCATGCTGACGAGGCGATTGAGAATCTCGCGTGGCTTGCAACCGAAGTATCGAACGAAGTCGCTGTTTCCGTTATGGCGCAGTACACGCCTGCTTACAAAGGTCTTGAGACGCCGCCTTTCGACCGTCCTGTCACGAAGGAAGAATATGAGTCCGTCGTCGAGGCGGCTTCCGATTTCGGCTTTGAGAACGGCTGGATTCAGGGCTACGAGGCGAGCGACCCCAAGCTCGCGCTCCTCGGCGAGAACATGCCCCGCGGCCACGGTTCCGTTCAGTAACGAGGTGCGCGGGCTAACTCGCCTGCGCTTTTTCCTCCCAAGGATTTCACAGACGCGGAGGCAAGGGTGAAGTTTGCTTGGAAATGATATAATATAGGCATGATGAAACTGAAAGACTACATTGGCGAGACGACTTCGTATGATAAGAAGTTGATGCTTGAGCGCAAAGACCCGACGAGCTGGCTCAAGAGCGTAAGCGCATTTGCGAACACGCAGGGCGGCAAATTGCTGTTCGGCGTAGCAAACGATGGTTCGTTTCAAGGGCTTGCCGATGCGCAGGGCGACTCCGAGTTCATCAGCGAGACTATCAAGATGCAGATGGATCCCGTGCCGGAAATCGACCTCACGATCCATGAAGAGGATGACAAGCGGTTTGTGGTTGTCGACATCAAGCCCGGTTCGGAGACGCCTTACTATGTCTTTGTCAAGGGTCATCGCGACGCCTATGTCCGCATTGGCAATGAGAGCGTGAGGGCGTCGGCAATCGAGCTGAAGCGACTTGTGCTTAAGGGATCGCATCGTTCATGGGACAGCTTGCCGTCTCAATACAAGTTGACCGACTTTTCGTTCGAGCTTCTGCGGGCGACATATTTTGCGAAGCGGCACAAATCGTTTGAGGATGCAAACTTCCAGTCATTCGAACTTGTGGGCGATGATGGACTGCTTTCGTATGCTGGCGCACTTCTTGCTGACGGCTCGCCTATTCGCCATTCTCGAGTCTTTTGCACGCGGTGGAAGGGATTGACCAAGGCCAACGGATTGATGGAGGCATTGGATGACCATGAATATTCCGGCGGCCTCATTTCCCTGCTGAATGCGGCTAGGTCATTTATCGTCGCTAATACAAAGATGATGTGGCGAAAGACGAACGACGGGAGGATGGAATACCCTGAGTATCCAGAACGCGCATACGAAGAGGGGCTTGTCAACGCTCTCATTCACCGCGACTACCTTGAAATCGGGAGCGAGGTTCATATTGACATCTATGACGATCGCATGGAAATCGTGTCGCCTGGCGGCATGCCAAGTGGCAAGTGCGTACAGGAGCTTGACTTGCGCCAGGTGGCGTCAATGCGTCGCAATCCCGTGATTGCAGACCTCTTTCAGCGGCTTGACCTGATGGAACGTCGAGGTAGCGGTTTCAAGAAGATACTTGACGCATACGCCTTTGAGTCGGAGAAACGCGGCGAAACTATTATGCCACGTTTCGAATCGACTAGCACGGATTTCTTCTTGATCCTTCCAAACTTGAACTATGGCAAGGTCATCAATGGCGTGGTGTCCTCGTCCAATGGGCAGGGCGAGGATGTCAGCACAGATGCGGGTGGGGAGAAAAGTAGGAAGAAAGGTAGGGAGAAAAGTAGGGAGAAAATAATTGCTGCACTAAAGCAGGCCCCTTATATCACCATGTCTGATCTGGCGGAATTGATAGGGATTTCAGCGAAGGGAGTTGAGAAAAACATCAAGATATTACGAGATCAGGGTTTCATTCGCCGCATCGGCCCCGACAAAGGCGGGCATTGGGAAGTAATTGAAAGGGCGTGAGGTTATGATCGACAGCACCATCAACGACGATAAGACGATTGACGGCGGCGGAGAGAACATGATTCTTGCTGGGCGCTATTATTGTTCTCTGTCGGTTTGGGTGGTGCCGCATTGGATCGGTATGGTTGGCAGAAAATCGACAGTTGGACTTTAGCAATTCATTTTTGTTCCATAGAATAGTGTGTGAACACATGAAGGATACTTGAGCGGTCTGCAAGTAAAAGGAAGGAAGAAATGGAACGTTATGACATATTGAGAGAACCGGAATTACATTTGAAGGGAGAGCAGAAGAAAGTGTATTGCCTTCCTTCAAACGGCCCAGTGCTCGTAAAAGGAAGTGCGGGTTCCGGCAAGACTCTTGTGGCTATTGCGCGGGCAAGATACTTACGAAACCTTGCCCAGCAAGATATGTTCACAACGAATTTGCGTATAGCATTTTTTACTTATGATAAAAGTTTGCGCGATGAAATTGCAACTTATTTCAATGACTCGAGTATATATGTCAATAACATTGATAGCTGGGTTGCAAGATTCTTGTCTAAACGATATGGCCGCAGATTGCAGGAGCCGCTAACAGATTATCAAGTCAGGAGAGAATGTATCAGAGCGGCAAAATCTCGGACCTTTGCTAATGTGCCTCTGAGGGCAATCTCTGGTAAAGGGAATGATTTTTATTTTGATGAAATTGAATGGATCAAAAGTCGACTGATCGAATCAGAATCTGAATATGTCGAGATGCCACGAACAGGACGAGGCACCGCTGACCGCGTGACGAAAGAGGATAGGCATTTTCTTTGGAATCTAAAAGAGGCGTTTGATGCGGAACTCAAGAAGCGCAATTTGAGTTTATTTGCCGACAGAATATCATTGGCAATTAAAGAGATAGAGCGTCATCCATTAGATGAGTCGGAATCTTTTACTCATGTCATTGTGGATGAAGCCCAAGATTTCACCTTGGCGCAGTTGCGATTGATAAGTCTCATCGCAAAAGGAGAAACATTGACGTCAAAGAGCATTTCTCTATTTGCAGATGTTGCGCAAACGATATACGAAAGTGGATTTTCATGGAAGGATGCCAACATAACAGTTGCTGGAAGTAGAAGTTATATTTTCAATCGTAATTATAGGAATACCAGGCAGATAGCAGAAGCCGCGGCGTCATTATTGTCACATGAAGAAGACAAAGATGAGATTGTGGACATGGCAATTCCAGAGCGAGAGGGCACGAAGCCGGTTTTGATTATTGGTGCCGCAAAGGAAGTTGCTAGAGAATTAAGCCGCCTCTTGGAGTCCGTGCCGATAAAAGAGACATGTGCCTTTGGCGTATGCACAAATGCGGAGAAGAAGGAACTTGTAAGCGCATTAGGCAAACGGTTCTTTGCGACAGACAGTCGAACAACTACTCTGTCGGAACAAGATGGCCGTAGAGTTATACATGTCCGCACCATGCAAAAGATGAAGGGTCTTCAGTTTGACAATGTAATTCTCTGGAACATGACAGAGGGGCATTTCCCTTCGCAGTGGGATTCGGATAAGGATTTATCAAAATTGCGAAAGCTTTTATATGTTGCAATGACGAGAGCCTGTAAGAAACTTGTCATTTGTGTTTTTGGGAAACCCTCTGCATTAGTAAATGAAATCTCTTCAACCTTGCTGGAGGTTAGAAATGTGTGAATCGTCACCTGACGCAAATGCAATAATGGATTTTGTCAAATGTCGAGGCATTACTCGCCTCGTGCATTTTACGCCATTTCTGAATTTATGCGGGATGTTCAATCGCGGTGGAATATGGCCAAGAGCTAAACTTGAGGACTATAACAAGGAGAATCCTGATGAAGATATGATGGCTTATATCAATTGGAATGACAAATTGCGATTAGACGGCAGGAATGATTGTATCAATCTTTCAATACAACGAATCAACTCTTTTTTGTTTGCACGATTCAAGGACTTTCCATATGGCAAGCCGTGGTGTATATTGGAAATAAACCCTGTATGCTTGGTGCATAATGGTGTTGTCTTCACAACGGCTAATGCTGCGTCGACTTGGGTAAGACATAATGGAACACAACCAGGAATTGCAGGGTTACAGAAACTGTACGGAGATAAAATATCAGATGGAAAACGTATGCATATAAGGACAAGTGACACGCCTATTAATTGTCCGACATCAAGACAGGCAGAGGTGTTGTATCCAATGGAAATTGGGATTGAATTAATAAACGGACTGGTGTTTGAAACAAATGAGGACGCTGCGCAGGCAAGGGCAATGTTGATTACAGATTGCCCAAGCATAAAACTACCAGAGATTAAGGTTGTTCCAAACGATTTTATTTAAAGGAAATGTGACATTATGGTAACGAGACCAATTTTCATTCCTGAAATTGAACATGTTGGCGTTAGGGTTGTACAATCTCTGCCTTTTACTTGGCACCCTGGTTTTTCCATGGTGCAAAAGAAGAAAAACGTAGCAGCCTTGCATGCTTCGATAACGCAGATGGATGCCAATCTAATACCTTTAGAGATTTCCAGTCGGTCAAATGAGCAACTCGGAATAAAATTGAGTGCGTTTAATCTTGGAGTGGAATCGAATGGAAGATTTTTTAGTGTAGAATCTGTTTATCAAGCCAGTAAAGTTTTTGAAAATGGGGTGGGTCCGTTCCCTGAATTATATGCATCAAACCCGGCAGAAGTGCGCAATTATATAAAAACGCATGAGACCGCCGCATTGAAAATGTACCAATATGGGAACGAGATTTGGTCTTTGAATCCTACTCGGGCATTCTATGATTGGATTTACTGCCGTGCGTTGAGTAAAAATCCAAGTCTGGTTGATGGCTTGAGAGGTTACAATTGTTTTTCGGATATAGCATTTAATCCAGTAAGAGCTGTCAATTGTCAGGCATATGCTGTCGCGCTTTATTTGTCGCTTGCGAAGAATGGAGTGATAGAAGAGGCAATGTCTGGAAAAGATTTGTTTATCAAATATCATCCCAAGGATGTTGTTGAGCTGTCGGAGACCAACAATCCGCGACAGGCTACTTCTTGCAAGAAGAATCGTGTCGCACGAAATCAGCTAATGTTGAAATTGTAGTGGGAAGCCGAGGATTAGATTCTTTTGCTTGCGGTCGGGGAGTGGAGTATTAGTTGCTGCTGCCCTTGATTTGGCGGCGCGAGGCGAAAGGAATGGTATAATACGGCTGTGATCATGAAAGAACAAACAGGACATCGGGGACAACCGAGACGGACGGGACCGCTTGAGTGGCGAAAGCTGCCGGGACGACCGGGACTTGGGCGACGGGGTTTTGTCGGGCAACGGGAACTGCCGTGGGAAGGAACGCGGGTCCATGGCTGATATTCCAAAGATTGTTTTGCCGCATGGCGGCTATAAGAAGCTCATTGTCTATCGCAAGAGCGAAGTGATTTACCAGGGCACTGTCGTGTTTTGCCGCCGATTCCTTTCCGCTCACGGTGATCGCACCGTTGACCAGATGACGCAGGCCGCTCGTAGTTGCAAGCAGAACATCGCCGAAGGCAGCGCGGCGAGCGGCACGAGCAAGGAAACGGAAATCAAGCTCACCAATGTCGCCCGCGCCACGCTTGACGAGCTGATTGAGGACTACCTTGACTGGCTCAAGTCGCATGGTTTCGCAGAGTGGCCGTCAGACGACGAGCGGCGCATTGCCGCGCGCGACTATTCCAAGGCGCATTCTGACTGGCCTGATTGGCAGAAGTTCTTCGAGACGCGTCCGGCGGAAACGGTGGCGAATCTAATGCTCACTATCTGCCATCAGACGCGCTATATGCTCGACAAGATGATCGCCGCGCAGGAGGAAGACTTCAAGAGGCATGGCGGGGTCCGCGAGCGGATGCACGCCGCTCGCACCGCCGCTCGTGGCGAAGAATGGGACAAGGGCGTGTATTCTCGGCTCGACGCCGCCACAGATGTGATGGAGCTTGAGGCCAGAGCTGCCGAGATCAAGCGCAAGGTCGATCAGGCGGTCTGGAGCATCAAGAAGCGAAAGGGCTGGAAATGACAGGGGAGGGGGGCCAACCATGGCAACCAAGTCCCGGAGGTCCTGGTTGTCTCGGATGTCCCGTCCGTCTCGGATGTCCCGTTAGTGGTAAGAAAAAGGAGGAATAAATGACTACATTCAAGACTACTGGAACATGTTCGAGGGCGATAAACTATGAGGTTGAGAACGGTGTGGTGACGAAGTGCGAGTTTGTGGGCGGGTGCCCTGGCAACACGCAGGGCGTCGCAAAACTCGTCGTCGGCCGCAAGGTCGAGGAAGTGATCTCGCTCTTGAAGGGCATCCAGTGGCGCAATGGAACTTCCTGCCCCGACCAGCTGGCACAGGCGCTTGAGCAGTCGGGAAAAGTCGTCGTCTGATTGGCGGATTGATGTCCTTATGACGACTCAGGCGGGAAGGGAGAATGCATTTAGGCGGCTCGCAAAGTCGAAGTTCCGCTCGCGCTTTCATCTCTCCTCCGACGACCGGCAGTACATCGCCGAGAAGGGCATGGAGACGATTCGCCGTCATTGCGAGGACTTCATCCGCACTCGTCTCGCGCTTGCGACACCGCCAAACGACGGCAGGCAAACGCCGATGCGAGGCCACCCCGTATTCCTCGCCCAACACGCGTGTGCCTGCTGCTGCCGCGGCTGCATGGAGAAGTGGTGGAAGGTCCCGAAGGGAACGCCCATCCCGCCCGCGCGACAAGCGCGAATTGTTGACTTTCTGATGGCGTGGATTGAGAAAGAGTGTGGGAGGGGTCAGGAGTCAGTAGTCAGGGGTCAGGGGTCAGTACGCAGTAGTTGGAGTTTAGAGTTGGAGTTGGAGAGTGGAGTCAGTAGTCAGGGGTCAGTACGCAGGAGTCAGTAGTTGGAGTTTAGAGTTGGAGTTGGAGAGTGGAGTCAGTAGTCAGGGGTCAGTACGCAGGAGTCAGTAGTTGGAGTTTAGAGTTGGAGAGTGGTGGAAAGATGTGGAAAAGTTCATGGTGGCGTCCCTTTAGGGGTTGGAGGTACCGATGAACGATAACACTTTGACGCCCGACCGCTACGCCGGAGACGAGGCGTGGCAGGACTGGTTCGACATCTGCTCGGTGGGCGGATGCCCCGCCGAGCATTCCGCCGCGCTGCGCCGCCAGATTGAGTCCGCGATGTTCTCCACCCTCTCGAAGCGCGGCATTTCGCGCGAAGAGGCGGGGGCTGACGACCCAGTCGCCGTTTTCGACGCCTACTTCAAGCTAAAGGGCTCGCGCGACAAAAAGAAGCCGCTCAAGTCCTACTTCGCCTACCGCATCAAGGCCGAGGGGCTGAAACTCTCTAACTTCGTCTGCGGCACTCTCTTCGGCTCAGGCGCAGGACGCGTCCACGATATCGTCCTTGACTGGATTACCTCTATCAAGGGTTGGCGTCCGCGCAAGGTGAAGGGCCCGGACGGCTACCGCCACATCGAATGGGAAAGCGCAGGCCCAGCCGAAATCGCCGCGCTCGAACCATATTCACAGAAAGACCCCGCCGCGCTTCTCGACCTCGAACCGATGCGCCGCGAGATCGACGCGCTCCTCGAAAGAATCTCCCTCAAGATAAAAGTGGAAAAGTCGCACGTCGCGGCCCTTTTGTATGCGACGGCCCAGGATATACCGCTGACGGATGCGGCGCTCCTCGAGGGCCTAGGCGTAGGAAAGTCGCGGGCGTACGCGATGAGGGAGAAGACGATGGACGAATTCAGGAAAGAAGCGAGGACGATGGAGGGCGCGGATAGCCCGCTCTTCGGCCGTCTGCTTCTCAAGGCCTGTGAGTCGTCGGCACCAAAATCGCTGCGCGAGCGGACAGGAGGTGCACGATGAACAAGACATTCGAACAGGAGTGGAATCTCTACAAGGCGGGCGGGAAGCGTCCGTCATTCGCGGGCGAAGCGCCGCGCGGCAACGCGGAATTCGATTCTCCGGTCAAGGTTGGCGAAATAAGAATCTTCGCGGATATGGCGCGTCCGTTCGTCGCGCTCGTCGCGGAGGATCGCGGAACTGCCGGGTTCTTCATCGTTCCCGTTTCTCCGTTCACAGTTCCCGCGTCGTCACGCGAATTGCTTGAAGGCGAGCGCGTCTACCAGCTCTGGAACGCTTGCACCGCCGCGCGGAGTTTTGTAGAGCGCAGCTGGCTCGTCGAGGAAATTGACGCAGACGCACTCGCGACGGTTCGCGGCAAATGCGCCGCTAATGTCGAATTCGCTGCGGAAGGCGCTGTCGCGGAATACGAGCGCGAGTTTCTTGTCTCTGGCGGAGATTTTATCCCGCTTGTCAACAAGAACATTCCTCGCATCGTGCATGTCTCGTGGCGCAGGGTCCTCGGCGTAGCCGCATGCTTTGTCATCTTGCTTGGACTTGGTGTCGTCACGCTAATGCACGATCAGCAAGAGCAGGAGTGGGTGATTCGCATGTCGGGGCCGGTGGATGAACCCATTGTCAAAAATGATACGCCTTCAACGCCGCCTGCTACGCCACCTTCCGTCGTCAACGAAGAAACGAGAATGGGTCTGAAACGCGCACGCCAGCTTCTTGCCCAGCGCGAACTCGATGGCGCGCTCAAAGAATGCGAGAATGTCCTTGTTGCAGATCCTGCCAATGAGGAGGCGCGTCGCATTAGATCTTCGGTTGAGCGTAAGCGTGAAGTTGTGATGCGGCAGGAGCGCGAGGTTGCTCGCGAGAAGTGGATCGCAGATGTCGACGCGGCATGGCGCCCAGCAGGTGCCGTTGCGGGGACGGTCAGCGACACGCGTCCGTGGAACGACACCGGCTGGACCGCTTCGCGTTCCGCTGGCTCCATTGGGGCGATGGCGGTCGGTGGGGAAATGGGATACACGAGTAGTGCGATGGAGAGGCGACGTTACCTCGAGTCGAATACCCCGTGGCATGATCACGCTGGAGGCAAGATGGCCTCAATATCAATAAAAGACCAATTCTTGGAAGTGGAGCGCCAGCCTGCCGGCACAGAGCGCTATGCCGAAATTCAGGAGAACGAATATCGCGATCCCACGAGCGAGCCGCTCTCGACGTTCGGACTCGACGTCGACACGTCGAGCTACACTACGATGCGTCGTTATCTGACCGAGTGGAAGAGGCAACCTCCGAAGGGCTCCGTGCGGCTTGAGGAGTTCGTCAACTACTTCAAGTAC
>CACWJS010000027.1 GCA_902761275.1 uncultured bacterium
CGAGATACAATGCGCCAACGATCGCATTTTCGGAATAGGCGATGCCTCGCCAAATGCCGACGACGCCTGGGCCGCGCATTCGCGCTCAAGCCCGCGGAGGAAGCCTCCTCCTCACGTTCCCAATCGGCGGCCGCGGTTTCCGACATCGACGCCCCCTCCCGGACCGTCCGCCCACCCTTCAAGCTTTTCGATCCGTTCTCAGCGAGACTACTTCGGTTTCAACCCGACGGCTCATCAAAGGCTCCCGTTCGTACCTCCGTCGCCACGGAGTTCAATCCCGGGGAGCAGCGATATCATACCATAAACTTACTCTTACAGTCTATCGGAAAATCTGCCGCGCGCGGAAAGCGTGTAGAGCGTGGAGACGTACGGGGCGAAGCCCCAACTCCTTTGCGATCTTTGCGTTCTTTGCGGCTAAAACCCTGCAAGTTAAACGCCCTGTTCAACGGACTAGAATGTAATCCTGCCAGCAATTGCTAATGGCCTTCGGATTGGCTGTCGAAGCGGTTTTGACAAGGCCAAATACGCGCGTGTAGATATCACGCACACTTGGATAGTCAAGCACATCGTCGATATGCTTTTTAAACGCACGCCGAAGCCATTCCGAAACTTGCTTGTATTCCTTGCCCTTCCCCTGCTTGGCAATTGCAACAATACCAGCAATGCCGCCTACACCTGCGGAGTCTTCGACGACATCTGGGCCTTCCGTCGCAAACTCCTTCGGGCTGGGCTTCGCTACCGTGCCAAGTAAAGTAATCTCGACCTCGTTGCAGTCGCCAAAATCATACGTGTAGTCAATCTTGTCACCCTTCTTTCCGACGAGCGCAGAAATCTGCGTTTCGGACGACTCAAGAAACTTGCCGACGCCAAAGCCATCAAGGCTCGCGCTCTGCTCCGTCCACCTACGCTTCTGCGGATCGCCAGGCACGGAGAACTCGTACTCATGATAGTCGAGCCAGCCAAAAACAGCCTGGATGACTCCATGCAGAAAGGCCAGCGACCAGTCCGACGGAACAACCACCGTCCGCGACACGATTCCTTCAAAGTCCATTCTGAGCTTAATGTATTTCATAGTGCGTATTATATCATAATCAACGATTGAGCAGCGAACAAATCCGCCCCCGTCGCGAGCCGCCAAGATGGCGACTCTCCCAGTTAGAGCCCCCGCTCTCCAACTCAATGACCCCTGCATACTGACCCCTGACCCCTAAACCCTGCCCCTGCCGCAGGCAGCTCTATAAAACTCTGCGTACTCTGCGCCCCTGCGCCTCTGCGTTAATAAGAAAACTCCCCACCACTCTCCAACTCCAACTCTGAACTCCAACTACTCCCACTAGCCACTAGTCACTAGCCACTAGCCACTATATATGATACAATGGCGTAAACCGAGGAACAACGATGAAAAACGCATTATTGACGACAATCGCAATCCTGTCTGCGGCGGCATTCGCGGACAAACTCGAGAACGGGGCCGCATACTCCCTCAAGGCCCTTCCCACCGAACTCGTAGCCCAGGCACCCGAAGGACAATCTGTCCGCTTCTCACTCGAGGAGAACGCGACCACCGGCTCTGGACAGAGGAGCGCATGCGCGCGGTGATAGCGAAAGCCGTAGAAAAGGGAATTGCAATCGAGATACAGGCCGGCTCGACCTTCCCTCGCCCGAAGTTCCTACGGCTCGCAAAGGAGATGGGCGCGAAGTTCTCGTTTGGCACGAATAACTTCGACCCCACGCCAAAAGACCTCTCGCGCTGGCTTGAAGCCATCACGTGGCTTGACCTCAAGGGAGAGGATATTTGGAGCCCTAAGTGCCTGAAGTAGGGGTTAGGGGTCTGGAGTCAGGGGTCAGTGTTGGCGCTACTTACGTGTGGTTTTTAACGCAGAGACGCAGGGGCGCAGAGTGCGCAGAGGGTTTCAAGCTGCCTGCGGCAGGGGACAGGGGCTAGGAGACCTAGCGGACGGAAAGGCCGCGGGAGGCGAGGAACGCCTTGAGTTCCGGGATGCCGATCACGTGGAAGTGAAACACCGACGCCGCGAGAAGGACGTCTGCGCCAGCCTCGGCCGCCTCGGCGAAATGCTCCATCGTGCCCGCGCCACCGGACGCGACAACTGAGGCGTCTGTGATCTCGCGGATCTTCCTGATGAGCGGGAGGTCATAGCCCGTACGCACGCCGTCCGTGGACTTGGATGTCGGCAGGATGCAGGCAACGCCGTAGTCGTTTACCTGCTTCGCCCACTCGATTGCGTCCTTGCCTGTCGCGGTGCGTCCGCCGTCGATGAACACCTCGTAGCCGGACGGCATCGCGGCGTTCTGCGCCACGTCAATCGCGACGGTGACCTTGTCGGCGCCGAGCTCCTTGACCATTTCACCGATCATCTCAGGACGGCGGAAGACCGCAGACGAAGTGGAAACCTTGTTCGCGCCTGCCTTGAGAACTTCCTCGGCGGCTGCGACAGACGAAATGCCACCGCCCATCGTGAAAGGAACCGTAACGGCATCCGCGACCTTGCGGACTACCTCGAGCATTGTCTTGCGGCCTTCCACGGTCGCCGTGATGTCGAGCATCGCGAGCTCATCCGCCCCGGCCGCGCAGTACGCCTTGCAGCACTCGACGGGATCGCCGGCGTCCTTGATATTAACGAAATTCACGCCCTTAACCACGCGTCCGTTGATCATGTCGAGGCACGGCATAATCGTAAGCTTCCTGTTCATCTTCAAGCGCTCCCTTCTTAGTTTTGTTTCCTTCGCCGGCTTTCCATCCGCCGGAGTTAGTTAAATTATATCATAAAGAACCGCCCTTGGCGGAAATCTCCAACTCCTGACCTCTGCGCTGGAGTTTTTAACGCAGAGGCGCAGAGTACGCAGAGGATTTTAGAACTGGGGGCAAGCCCCCAGCCCCCCTGTCCCCTGCCGCAGGCAGCCCAAAATAAATCTCTGCGCACTTCGCGTCTCTGCGACTCTGCGTTAAAAACTTCGAAACAAAAAATCTACAATTCCACTCTCCAACTCCAACTCTAAACTCCAACTACTAGCCACTAATCACTAGCCACTAGCCACTAAACAGCAGCTGGCTCGACATGGACGATGGCATCGACTATCCCGAGGTCGGACACAAGCAGCGCATCGGAGACGTCGTGCCCGATGCGATGCCCTTCCGCAACCGAAAGCCCGGCGTCGACATGCACATGCAAGTCGGCCACATACGCGCCACCATATCGACGGACGCGGACCTTGTGCACCTCAACTACTCCGGCAACACTGCGGGCAAGCGCCTCGACCGCGGCAGATTTGCCGCCGATTTCAGCGTCCACGAGTTCCTGAAGCGCCGGATATGCGATCTCCCATGCGACATGGAGAATGAAGAGCGCTACAAGAACCGCACCCACCGCGTCCACCCATGCAAGCGCCGGCCAGACATGCGCGACGACTACCGCGATGGCTACGGGAATCGAGCTGATGGCGTCAGACCTATGATGCCATGCGTTGGCCTCGAGCGCAGGGGAAGCGACCTTGCGCGCGACGCGGCGCGTCCAGTGAAAGAGCCACTCCTTCGAGGCGATCGAGATTAGCGCTACGAAAAGCGCGGGAAGCCCTGGAACAGACGACTTGCCCGCCACGAGCGAGCGGACCGCGTGTGCACCAAGTTCGTAGGCGACAACGACAAGCGCAATCGCGATGAAGAGCGTCACCAGCGCTTCGATCTTGCCGTGCCCATAGGGATGCTCTTCGTCGGCAGGAGCCGACCAGTAGCGCACGCCAAAGACTACCACGAAGTCAGTCACGAGGTCAGAGAGAGAATGTATCGCGTCTGCGAACAACGCCTGCGACGAGAACACAACGCCGACGCAGCCCTTCAGCACCGCAATTGCGATGTTGACGGCCATTCCGGCGTATGTGACACGTCGAACCTCATGGACAGTATTGTTCTCGGAAGTCATAGATTTCATGTCACTGCAATGAAAGGCGCGTGTGGAATTGTAGAAAGGTCGAAGCGCGGCAAAAGCGCCGCGAGCGAAATCTCCTCGCCTTCTTCCGCCCAGCCGCAACTCGCCGCAAGCCGCCCGATGACTTTCTCGTGGCGAACGCCCGCCGCACGGTACGCGGCAATGCGTGTGTCGCCATGTCGCTTTGCGAGGCGCTTGCCATCCGGCCCAACGACAAGAGGCACGTGACAGTAGGAAATATCGCGCTCCGCGCCAAGCGCGCGAGTGACGAGGATCTGCGCGGGCGTCGCGGCAAGCAGATCGTCGCCCCGCACGACCTCGGTAATGCCCATCGCGATGTCGTCAACCGCGCAGGCAAGCGTGTAGCCCGCGCCAAATTCGTCGCGCGCAAGCGGAAAGTCGCCAAGCGTAGCGGAGACATCCTGCTCGAAACGCCCCGCAAAGACATCGTCGAACGCGACGCGCGAACCGTCGGCGACGCGAAACCGCCAGCAGGGGATGCGGGGCGGTTGGAGTTGGAGTTTTGAGTTGGAGTTGGAGGTGGAGCTGGAGAGTGGATTGAGAAACGAGTACGCCTCGCTCCAAGAAGCAAAGCGGCCGCGGCAGGTGCCAGGATAGAAGAGCTGCTCGCCTTCATGAGGCGCAGACTGCGCGGCTTCGACATCTCGACGCGAGCAGACGCACGGATACGCGAGACCGCGAGAGACGAGCGAGGAAAGCGCGTCGCGGTAAAGGTCTTTTCTCTCGGACTGCACGTATTCCTCGTCCCAGTCGAAGCCAAGCCATTGGAGATCTCGAACAGCGTCCGCCGCCGCGCCGGGCTTGTCCTTTGGATGGTCGAGGTCCTCCATGCGGAAGACCATCTTGCCGCCAAGAGACCGCGCACGAAGCCATGCGATCATAAAAGTGCGCACGTTCCCGAGGTGCAGCGCCCCTGTCGGACTCGGCGCAAGCCGTCCGACATATTTCATTGCTCTTTCCAGTAGTTGGTCCATTCGCTGACGAAGAGCTTCATATTGTCTACGGTCTTGAACGCGGCCGCAGTCGCCTTCCGCATGTCCTTCGTCTTGATGAGCGCGTCAACATAGTCGCGCTTCACGTCCTTGAACGGTTCAAAGCGGACTTCGGACGCGCCATTCTCGAGAAAGACTGCAATCGAAAGCGCAAGGCGATACTTTAGCTGACGCTCCCTATCCGTTCCCGCGTAGAATTCATCGTAGTCCATCGCCATCACCGCAGTCAGCAGCTCTGCAAATGTCACAAGATCCGCTGAGTCGACGAAATCAGGACCGCCCGGCCCCTTCTCGAAATACTGCGCATATCCCTCGTTGAACCAAGGCGACGTCGGAATCATCGAAGTCGCGTAGGAGAGATACTGGTGGAATGCCTCGTGGCGGATAGTCTCGAGAAGCTTCTCCGACCCGTCGGGCGGGAGATATGCTACAAGTTCGCGCCTCTTTGGGCTCCAGTACGCTGCACTCCATTCCATGTCGTCGTGATCGTTTGCCTCAAGCGCATCGAGATATTCTTCGCGCGATGCGAAGATGCGAGCGACACAGAGGACATTAGATCCGTCGATTGGCGAAGGCACGGTCGCGGCGTATGCGGCGCGCATGCGCTTCAGGTCGTTCGTGACAGAGACGGTGAAGGAATGGGCGCTGCCTATGTCGTCGAGGACAGTAAATTCGTCGCCGTCTGTTACACGCCAAGCGTCGTAAAGTGCGACCGAGTGCCGTGCGTCGGCGCGAAGGAGTTCGCGCTCTCCTGGCGGCGGCGACTTTTTCGAACGGCGAGAATTACCCTTTCCTGGCGCGGCGCTTGACTCGCGGCGCTCATCGAGATCAGTGCGCTCCTTGGCAAGGAATTCGTCCTCAAACGTCTTCAGCTGCACCGCGAAGTCATCGCCGTCGGCAAGCGTCCACGCGGCGAACGACCAGCGCTCCGACTTCTCGGGCAGGTATGCGCACACGATCGCAGATTCGTTGGTGCCTTGGTAGTATCGCACGTCCTTGTAGCCGCGAGGCATCTGGTGCGGACGGGAGAACTCTTCCGTCGGCGGCACCGGTGAAAGCATGTCGACCGCAGAAAAGAGCGCGTTGAAGTCCTTTTTCCCGATCAACACCGCATCGGCCACGTAGTCCGAACGCGTCACGGGCTTGTCCTTCGCTATCGGCGGCACGGCCTCGACGAGCGATGCCACGAGGAACTCGCGTCCGTCGTCGTCGCGCCACGAGCCGTCAACCGTGCGCGATATCCAGAGGTCTGTCTTGTCGTAGCGATCCTCAAGGCGGTAGACGCCCTTCTCCTTCACGAGATACGCCTGCGCCCGCGGCATCTCCATCGGAGACGGGCTCGTGAAGAAGAGGCTCGCGGCGAGGAGTATCATGCAAGGATTCAGCGGCTCTTTGCGAACGCGTCTATCGCGAAGTCGATGTCCTCAGCCGTGTGCGCGGCAGACATCTGCGTCCTGATCCTCGCCTTGCCCATCGGCACGACGGGATAGAAGAACGCGGTCGCGTAGACGCCGTTCTTGTAGAGGTTCTCGCTCATCTTGACGGCGACAACCGCGTCGCCGAGCATGACGGGGACGATCGGGTGGTGGCCGGGAACGAGGTCGAAGCCGAGCTTCGCCATTCCCTCGCGGAAGCGCTTCGCGTTGGCGTTGAGCTGCGCCCTGAGCTCGGGCCTGGTCTTCACGAGCTCAATCGCCTTGATAGACGCTGCCGCGACAGGCGGCGGGACGGCGTTAGAGAAGAGATAAGGCCGCGCTTTCTGGCGAAGGATGTCGACGATTTCCTGCCTGGCCGCGACATAGCCGCCCGACGCACCGCCGAGCGCCTTGCCGAAAGTACCGGTGATGATGTCGACGCGACCTGTCACGCCGCAGTCCTCAACAGAACCGGCCCCAGTCTCGCCAAGGACGCCGACCGCGTGGGAGTCGTCGACCATGACAAGCGCCTCATACTTGTCAGCGAGGTCGCAGATTTCCCTGAGAGGCGCGATGATGCCGTCCATCGAGAAGACGCCGTCGGTGACGATGAGCTTGAAGCGAGCCCCCGCCTCGGCCGCGGCCTGCAGCTGCTTTTCGAGATCGGCCATGTCGCCGTTTGCATAGCGGAAGCGCTTCGCCTTGCAAAGACGAACGCCGTCGATGATCGACGCGTGGTTGAGGGCGTCCGAGATTATCGCGTCGTCTGGTCCAAGGAGCGCCTCGAAAACGCCGCCGTTTGCGTCAAAGCACGAGCCGAAGAGAATGCAGTCGTCGGTCTTCGTGAAGTCCGCGACGACGCGCTCAAGCTGCTTGTGGAGCGAGTCCGTCCCGCAGATGAAGCGGACGGAGCCCATGCCGTAGCCGTACTTCGCGGTCGCCTCGCGCGACGCCTCGATTATCTCGGGATGGTTCGCGAGCCCGAGGTAGTTGTTCGCGCACATGTTGAGAAGCTTCGTGCCGTTCTCGAGGACGACGTTCGCGCCCTGGGGAGTCGCAATGATCTTCTCGTTCTTGTAGAGACTCTTCGCCTTGAGGTCGGCGATCGTCTCCTGAAGATATGCCTGGAACTTGCCGTACATTTTCGCTTTCCTTTCTTATTCCCAGTCAAGGATCACCTTGCCGGACTTGCCCGAGATCATCGCCTCGAAGCCCTTTTCGAAATCGGTGTACTTGAAACGGTGAGTGATGACGGGTGAGATGTCGAGGCCGCCCTGGATCATTGCGCCCATCTTGTACCAGGTCTCGAACATCTCGCGCCCGTAGATGCCCTTTATCTTGAGCCCCTTCCAGACGATGTGGTTCCAGTTGACCTTCGTGTCGGGCCCGTGGATGCCGAGAAGCGCGATCCTGCCGCCGGTGTTCATCGTCTCGATCATCTGGTGGAGGCAGGGCGCGGCGCCGCTCATCTCGAGGCCGACGTCAAAGCCCTCGACCATGCCGAGTTCCTTCATCACGTCCTCGAGCTTCTCGTTCTTCGCGTTCACCGTGCGCGTCGCGCCGAGGCGCCGCGCGAGGTTGAGGCGGTAGTCGTTTACGTCCACGACGACGACGTTGCGCGCGCCGACGTACTTGGAGATTCCGGCCGCCATGATGCCAATCGGGCCAGCGCCAGTGATCAGGACGTCTTCGCCGACCATGTTGAACGAAAGCGCGGTGTGCGTCGCGTTTCCGAAGGGGTCGAAGATCGAGTAGAGCTCGTCGTCGATCGACGGGTCGCAGTGCCAGACGTTCGTCTCGGGGATGCAAAGGTATTCCGCGAAAGCGCCGTCGCGGTTTACGCCGACGCCCTTCGTCTCGCGGCAGAGGTGGCGCTGGCCCGCGCGGCAGTTGCGGCAGTGGCCGCACACGATGTGGCCTTCGCCGCTCACGCGCTCGCCGACCTTGACGCTCTTCACGTTGGAGCCGACTTCGACGACTTCGCCGACGTATTCGTGGCCGATGGTGAGCGGCGGCTTGATTTCCTCCTGCGCCCAAGAGTTCCACTCGTAGATGTGGACGTCGGTACCGCAGATGGCGGTCTTCTTGATCTTGATGAGGACGTCGTTTATGCCCATCTGGGGCATGGGTTTCTCGACCAGCTCGACGCCCTTCCTGGGCGCAACCTTTGCTATGGCTTTCATTTGTCGGCGGCTCCTAATGAGGTGTTTTGTCGTAGTATACCACATCGCGAGAACCTGCGGCAAGTGGCGCGCGGGTGCCGCGATTAGTTGGTGAATTCGATTTCGGTGCAGTCGCCGTTGAAGAGAGCGCCGGCGACGAGCTGCTGCGCGTGGTCGGAAAACGCAAACTGGCGAAAGTCGTGGATATGCCCCGCGAGGACAGCCCGGACAAGCGGCTCGCCGCGGACGCGCTCGACAAACTCGCAGGAAACAGCGTCGCAGAGGTTCCGCCCCAGGACGCCGCAAGACCACTCCTCTTCAAGTCCCGCATTCTCCGTCCAAAGCGGCACATGGCACACCATTACGATCGGAAGCCCTTCCTTGACAGTCGCCTCGAACGCGGCGGCAATCGTCTCCGTCACCGTTCCAAACGAATTGTCGAACATGAAGAAGTTCGCCCCGCCAAGTTGCACGGTAGAGGCGGGGACACCCTTCCATTCGTCCTTGAACTTCGAGATGGTTGCCACCTTGTAGGACTCGACTTCCTTCTTGTCTGCGTCAAGCCAATACTCGTGGTTGCCCACGCACGCGACAATGCCATCGGTGCGGATGCGGCGCGCGGCATACTCGATGTTCGCGACGCTTGCAAAATCCATAAAGTCGCCGGTGTGAACGACCTTGATCCCCCTGGCGCGGGCATGGTGGATCGCCTCCCCGAGATAGTATTCGCCAAGCTCCCTGCCGATGCGCGAGCGCGACTTTGCGAAGGCGTATGTCGACTCTCCTGCGCGGCTGTCTATGCGGGCGATGTGCGAATCGGAGACATGCAGAATCGAAAACGGCTCGGCGACGCCGATGGGAATGGAGACCTTTCGCACATTGAGTGCTGGTATCGGGTCGTAGGCGAGCCCTCGCAGCGGCGCGGCGCATGCGGCGAGGGACGCAAGGCGCAGGAACTCGCGCCGTCCAAAGACCGCCTGGGAATCGGACTTCATGCAGCCCGAGACCTCGTCACAGGCCGCCCATTATGAGCGAGCCAAACGTGGAAATGGGAGTCGTGTCGCGGTAATTGTCGAGTACCTGCCGGACGTCCTTGATCGCGCCCTGCACCTCGTCGTACATCGAGGAATCGGTCGCGAGCTTGCCAAGCGTACCCTCGCCGTTCTTAAGCTTCTCGGAGACTTCGTTGAGGTTGGCGAGGAGCTTGTTCGCGCCATTCATTATCTCTGCGACGTCCTTGTCGATATTCTCGGGGAGCTTTATCTGCTCGCACGCCTTCTTGAACGACGCGACGGAATCCTTCAAATCGGCGTAGAGATCCGCATCGGGCGAAAGGAGCTTTCCTACAGTGCCCTCGCCCGCCTTGATCCTCTCGGATATCTCAGCGGCGTTCGCGAGCATGCGCCTCGCGTCCGCGACGGCGTTGGTGGTCTCGGCGTAGATCGGGTCATCAGGGGCGAGCAACCGGCCGAGCATTCCCTCGCCCTGCTCAAGACGTCTCGCGACTTCTTTCGCGGAGGAGCTAACCGCCTCGACGTTCGTCATGATCGTGTTGACGCTCTCGCTGCTCGTGAGCGCCTTCAGGTTCTTCGCTATGTCGGCCATGTCGCGCATCCAGTCGCTCGGCGTCTCGCCTATTAGCGTCTGTGCGGCGATGTCGACAATCTCACCCTCGCCCTCCTCAAGCATGAGGAACTGGCCGCCGAGCATCGAAAGACTGCACACCGAAATCCTGTAGCTCTCGCGCAGGACGACAGACTTGTCGACCTCTATCTTCACGATCAGGTTGGAGGGCGTCACGAAAATGTCCTCCACGCCGCCCACCTTCGTGCCGCGGTACATGACGTTGTCGTGCTCCTTGAGGCCGCCGACGCCATTGAAAGCGATGTTCGCGATGACCTTCTGGCGCCCCTTGAGGACGTCCACGCCCGAGATAATGATCGTAAAGTACACAAGGAGCGCGAGAACCGCGATCATGAAAAGACCAACAATCGCCTCCGAGAAAACGTCGCTCTTTCTTCTTTTGCTCATGTCGTTTCACCTTTCATCGCCGCGAGGAACTCCCTCACGTCGGGATTTTGTGACTGCGTGAATTCGGCAGGCGTCGAGCATTCAACGGCCTTGCCGCCCTTCAGTAAAAGTATCCTGTCGGCTATCGCAAGCGCACCCTGAAGGTCATGCGTGACGACGATCGAGGTGATGCCAAGCTCCTTGTTCAGCTTCTTGATCAGCCGGTTGATCGTGATAGACGTCACGGGGTCGAGCCCTGACGTCGGCTCGTCGTAGAGGACGATGTCGGACTCGCGCACGACCGCGCGGGCGAGCCCGGCGCGCTTCTGCATGCCGCCGGAGATCTCGGTCGGGTACTTGTCTGCCGCGGCAACGAGCTCGACTGCGCGGAGAGCGTGCCTGACACGCACGGCGATTTCGCGGTCGGGGAGCTTCGTGCACTCCTCAAGCGGCAGCGCGACGTTTTCGGCAACTGTCATCCACGCGAGAAGCGCACCGCCCTGGAAGAGATAGCCGATGCGGTCGCGCAGCTTCACGAGCTCGGCGTCGCTGCACGTCGCGACGTCAACGCCGTCGACAATGACGCTGCCCGACGTCGGCGTCAGGAGACGGACGAGGTGTTTCAAGGTGACGGACTTTCCCGTACCGGACGGGCCGACGACGCAAAGCACCTCGCCCTTCTCGACGGAAAACGTCACGCCGTTCAGGACGGGAACCCCGTTGAACTTCTTGACGACGTCGCGAAACTCGATTAGCTTACTCAACCCTTCAACCTTTCAACCTTGAACCGTTCAACTCTTCAACTCTTCAACTTTTCAACTTTTCAACCTTTCAACTTTTCAACTTACCTATAGAACACCCTTGTTATCATGTAGCCGAACATGAGGATGAGAAGGAAGTTGACGATGACGCTCTGCTGCGTGGAGCGGCCGACGCCTGTCGCGCCGAGCTTCGTCCCGAAACCCTCGGCGACAGAGACTGTGCCGATGAGCATCCCGAAGACGCCCGCCTTCAGGAGCCCGACGAAAAGATCCTTCGTCTCGGCGATGCTGAGCGCGCTCGAGATGTACTGCTGGAAAAAGACGTTGAGCTGCGTCGAGCCGACGATGCCGCCGCCAAGCGTACCTATGACGCTGCAGTAGAACGCGAGGATCGGCGCCATCACGATAAGCGCGAGAAGCCGCGGTGCCGCGAGATAGCGTATGGGCGAGATCGACATTATCTCGAGCGCGGCGATTTCGTCGTTGACCTTCATCGTGCCGAGTTCGGCGGCGATTGCGGAACCAACGCACGCGGCGAGACTTATGCCGCACGCAAACGGCCCCATCTCGCGAAGAAGCGTCAGCATCACGGCAGCGCCGAGGTATATCTCCTGGTTGAAGCGCCTCAGCTCAAGCCCCACCTGCAAGGCGAGGATCATGCCGATGAAGAGCGAAACGACGGTAATGACGGGGAGCGTCCTTATGCCGACGATGTAGAGCTGCGCGGCAAAATCCGCGCGGCCAGAGCGCCTCAGCAAAACAGACGGAAAGGCGGCGACGGAAGAGACAAGTATCCGCGCCGTCCAGCCGAGCGTAGAAAGAAACTGGAGCAAATGACGGGAAAGCGCCTGCGTTCGAGAGCGCGGCGCATCGTCCCACATTGGCTCCCGTACAATCGTCATTCCGCCTTTGCAGGCGCCTCGGGCGCGGCCTTCGCCTCGTCCTTGGGCGCTTCGACTTCAGGTTTCTTTGCAGCGTCGTCCTTGGCGGTCTCGGCCTCAAGCTGCTTCTGCGCCGCATCGGCGGCCTCGAAGAGCGAACGCTCGGCGCGCTTCTCGTAGCGCTTCACGATCTGGAGCGTGGACTCGACGCGCGACTTGGAAAGTTCGTCATCGCCAACCGACGTCTTGAGCGCCTCGAGCGTCTCTATCGCCTTGGCGCGGTCGCCGGCCTGGGCGATGCAGCGCGCGGAGCCAAGCTTCGCGGTAAGCGCGAGGAACGACTTCTCGTTCGCCTCGGCGAACGCGTCGAATGCTGCGCGCGCCTCGTCGAACTTGCCAAGCGCCTCAAGGCACTGTGCCTTGCCGACGGCGGGAACGCCCTCAAAGCCGTCGGGAGCCTTGCCCTCGAGCGACTCGTAGATCTCGAGCGCAGAATCGTAGTTCGCGGAATCGAAATAGCTCTTGGCGAGGCGAAGGCGGAGAACGCCCTCGGTCTTCGTGCCCTTGAACTTCGCTGCGGCATCCTCGAGCTCCTCGGTCGTGTAGGCGTTCGAGACGGCCTCGGCGGCTGCAGCTCGCTTGTCGGCCATGTATTTACGGACACCGTGGTATCCTGCGACCACGATTCCGGCGGCGAGAAGCCACGGAAGGATGGACTTTACTTCCTGGATGAGCTGTTCGAGTTCTTCGTTCATTTGCTGTTGCCTTTCTCTTCGTATAGGTCCGCCCATTCGTTTAGGGCGCTTTCGTCCTTTTTCTCGGCGCGCAGGACTATGCGGTTATAGTCGAGCGCGTCGAGGAAGTCCCTGTTGTGCACGAACCGCGCCTTGCCTCTCTGGGGGCGGGCCGTGAGTCGCTTGCGGCTCTCCATCAGGAGCACCGCCGTGAAATAAGTCGCCTTTGGCATCTTGAGGGCCGACATCATCGTCTGCATGATGCGCCGCCCCGCGCCGTCCTTCGAGTCGGCCTCGAGCATCGTCGTCATTAGGACGGCCGCCCTGAGCCCGTTGGAGACCTCGAGCCCCTTCTCCTCCATCATCGTCTCGTAATTGTCGAGCGCGGAAAGGTATTTCCAGATCGAGCACTTCGCGCCGCCGGAGCGGTCGATGTGCGCAGAAAGCTCGGGAAGGAGGTCGCCGAGGAGCCCCGTCTCCCACATGAGCTTGAACGCCTTTGCGCTCTTGCCGTATGGGAAAAGGCGGAACACTTCCTCGCAGACCCTCGGCGTCGCGGCCGTAAGGATGCAGGAATGATATTTCTTCATCGCCGCAAGCGTCTTGCGCTCGATGGTGAAACCGAGCCGCGAGGAGAACTTGACCGCGCGCATCATGCGGACGGGATCCTCCTGGAAACGGATCGCAGGATCGCCGATGGAGCGTATGATCTTGTCCTTGATGTCCTTCATTCCGCCGACCCAGTCAATGACGCTGAAGTCCTCGATGTTGTAGAACAGCCCGTTAACCGTGAAATCGCGGCGGTAGGCGTCGGTCTCGGGCGTTCCGAAGGTGTTGTCTTCCTGAGGCCCCTCCGCCGCGTGCTCGATTATCTCGCCCACCGTCTGCGCGGTGCGGCGAAAGGTCGCAGTCTCGATCACCTTGTCGCCGAACCGGACGTGCGCGAGGCGGAAACGCCGCCCTATGAGGAAGCAATTGCGGAAGGCCTTCCTGACTTCGTTGGGCTTTGCGGACGTCCCGACGTCGAAATCCTTTGGCTTGCGGTCCATCAGAAGGTCTCGCACGCCGCCGCCGACAAGATATGCCGTATAGCCCAGACTGGAGAGGCGATAGAGCACCTTCAGCGCGTCAGGATCGATGTTCTTGCGCGAAATGCAGTGCTCAGGCCGACTGTAGACGGTCGGCGTCCTTTTTTTCCTCTTCAGAAATCCGAACATTAGGGGTTATTATACCATATTTTCACCGCTGGCGGTAAAATAGCCACCCCCCAATCGCGAGAAAAACCGCGTGAGGGAGAACCGCCGCGAAGATCGGCGGGAGCCAGCCGACGTCAGAACCGACCATACAGCCGATTACAAGCCCGTAGAACGCGAAGAACATCAGAAGCGCCCCAACAATGCCCTTGAAAACGCTCTGGCGCCCCGAGGCGATGCCCGCCGGGATCGCGAAAAGCGTGATGACGAGGCAGGCAAGGGGGGCAAGCAGCTGCGACCAGGTGTCGTAGCTGTACTTCCTGAGCATCTTCTCGGAGAGGTCGGGGTGGTGCCGGACAAACCTGATGCGGTCGGCGACGGAGTTGTAGGCCCAGTCCCTGTTCTGCATGATGAAGTCGCTCGGGCGCTCCTCAAACTGCGGGAAGGATCTCGTCGAGAGCTCGTCGAGCTCGGGCGTAGGCGAGGCGACTTCGCGCCCGTCGGCATCGTAGTGCTGGACAGTTACGCCCGTCATCCACCACTCGCCGTCGAGATAGTCGGCGCGCTCTGCCACGACGTTCATAAGCCGCGCACCGTTTGGACGGTCTACCGTGACGCGCACGTCCTTGAGGTGCTCGCCGTTCGCATCGAGCATCGCGTCGATCGACCAGGTCCTGTCGGCCTTGGCGTTGCGAAAGACTATATTGTCGGCACGCGCGGCCTTGGCGACGTCAAACCTCTCGTTGCGAAGCTGCTTCGCCCACTGCGCGATCCTCGGCACGTACCACTCGTCGACCCATGCGACGAAACACGCCATTGCGAACGCGACGACGAGAAGCGGCTTCACGATCGTGAAGAACCCTATGCCGTTTGCCCGCATCGCGATGATCTCGGAGTGGCGGCAGAACGTCCACATTGTGTAGAGCGTCGCGAGCATGAGCGCGGCAGGCGCGAGGTACTGGAAGAACGGCGCGAGATATCCGCAGAAATACTTTACGACGATAAACGCCGGCGGCTTTGCGTCTGCGAGGCGCGAGAATGATCCAGAGAGCTCGAAAAGGACATAGATCGAGATGAACCCGCACAGACAGTAGAAGAGCGGGACGAGAAACTCACGGAAGACGTATCGCGTCAGGATTCGCATACGTGGATATTATACCATAATATCTCGTGGCGGCGGCCGAAGGCTCCTCCTCGGGGAGCCCTCGGCGAATACGCCGAATCCCCTCGCTCGGACCTTCGCTCCGCTGCCACTTCGGTCCTTGCACTTTTCATCGGAATCCTCGGCGAGGACGCCGCATCCTCTCGCTCGAACCTTCGCTCCGCCGCCAACTATGCCAAGGCGCCGGTAAGGTCGGAGATGGAGGCGAAGCCGTGGCGCTCGCAGTAGGCGACAACGCCATCGTAGACTTCTGCGACGACGCCCGGATTGGAGAAGGTCGCCGTGCCGACCGCGACGGCCGTCGCGCCAGCGAGGAAGAACTCAATTGCATCCTTCGCCTCGTAGACGCCGCCCATCGCGAGAATCGGGAGCTTCGTCGCCTTGTGCGCGTCGTGAACGAGCTTCACGGCGGCGGGGTGGATGCCTCGGCCTGAAAGCCCGCCGGTCACGTTCGCAAGCACCGGCACGCGCTTTTCTATGTCAATCACCATCGCAGGGATCGTGTTGATCATCGAAAGCGCATCTGCGCCAGCGTCTTCACATGCCTTGACATACGGAACGATTGACGGCACATTCGGCGCGAGCTTAACGATAAGCGGAAGCTTCGTCGCCTTCCTGACGGCGGAAACGACTTCGGCCAGCACCTTCGGATCCTGTCCGAAAGTGTGCCCACCCGCCTTGACGTTCGGGCACGAGACGTTCATCTCGACTGCATCAACCGCGTCGCCCATTTTCGCCGCAACTTCGGCGTAACCCTCGACGGACGCGCCCCAGATGTTGGCGATAAGCGGCACGCCCTTCACTTGCTGGCGATACCACGGCACAGTGTACTTGAGGAAGTGCTCTACGCCAGTTCCCTGTAGCCCGATTGCGTTTACGAGGCCGCCAGGCACTTCCGCGTGGCGCGGAATCTCGTTTCCCGGCCATGGCTCGACGCGAATCCCCTTCGCCGTCACCGCGCCGAGCTTCGAATAGTCGACTGCGCCAACATACTCGAACCCATAGCCAAACGTCCCGCTCGCCGTCGCGAGGAACGTCGGCATCTCAAGCCCGCCAAGATTGACAGATGTATTAATCATGCACCTATTATACCAAATCCCCGCCCGTGCTGGCTTGCCTTCCAACGTGCGGCTTGCTTAGCTTCTTCTGTGCGTGGCTCGCCGGCGCTATCGGTTTTTCTCTACGATTGCGGATAGCTTTGCGCTACTCGGCATCTCCCCTGACAACATGTAAAGGTCTTTGTGCGACAGCGCAAACTGAATCACGGACTGGATTTCCTCGAATTTCTTGGGCGCTGCACCAACAGCAAATCTCTCTATGGTCTTGTCACCCGCTCGCAATCGCAGATAATATGCCGTCGTATCTAATGGCAATGCGGACTGCCCCTCGTTGATTCTCGGCCAGGCCTCGACATTCGCCTGCTGGACATGTTTCACGAGCCGCCGCCACTTCCAGCCATCCATCGACAAGTCCAGCCGCATTCCGTCAAACCGACATGACCCCCAGCCCATAGCGTCATGGAGTCCGCACTTAAACCGAAACCGCCGCGCATCAAAATCAATCCACATCTCCACCATCACCTCATCCGGCATCCGGCTTTCGTGGTAATAAAGCGAATCAACCTTCTCGCCGCTTTCCAGCACAACTGCATCACGGTAGGCGCATCCACCCACCGCCAGCAAAGCCAAAGCCATCGCGTGGCATTTCACTATAGGCAGCATCCCTTTCTACCCCATACTCGCCGCACAAACCGAAATCTGACACAACTTCAGAATTTGTCAAAAGCCCGGACGGCCTCCAGATGGAATAATTCAATGCAGGAAACTAAGTTTTGATTTTTGAGCTTTGAACTTTAACCCATGACTTCTAAAGTTTGTAACAAGGTTTGGATCGACCGAGCTGCCGCCCGATGGGGTCCCATACTCGTATCTTTAGTGTCTAGCAGGTTTGATTCGCACTCAATAGCGAGGTTGGAATGGCTCCCAGCCAATCCCGGTTTGCATTGTCTCGTCCCCTCCTTTGGCCGTCCAGGAAATCGTCATGCACCGAGCTCGACGAAGTGGGTGACGTTGTAATTGTCCACTTCGTCCTGGAGATCTTCGATCCGCGTGTTGAGCATCTCGATGATCTCGCGGCGCTTCTTTGTGTCGATGAAGATGTCGTACTGATCCGTACCGCACACCCTGCAGCTGAGTCTATGGTAGAAGTTGAGCTCGGTCTTGGCAACCAGAAGCTCGGCCAGTTTGGGCGAAATGCCGGCATTCGCGACGGCAATCGCCTTCTTTATCTCGAGGTATCGCTTCTGGAGGGATTGCACATCTCCGTAGACAGCTTCAGGATCCGCGTCCCGAACTTCGCCCACCTTGACGCAGTTGACGCCCTCGAACAGAGTCTTCGCCTCTGCGAGACGCCTTAAGATGCGCTCCTTTTCCTTGAGCGCCCGCGCGACCGTCATTTTCCTGTGTTCATTTGCCATAGCCGACTCCTTTTGTGTGCAGTCCTCCCATTGATAGGCACGGCATCCACGCCCTGCGGACGCTTCGTGCTCAATTCGGGACAACAACCATCAATATCTGGAGTCTTGTAATCAGCTATGTCATAATGAACTGCCTCAGTAATCGTTCTTATCCTTAAGACGAAACAAATATACCACAATCCGCCGTTTGCCGTCAATCAGAATTCGCTCACAAATGGCTCTCACTCGGGTGTAGTAATTATCCTTGCCGCACGCATTTCAAAACACATGAACCTTTCTATTGGACCGGCACTTTAAGTACCTGACCGACACGCAGCGAGCTTAACGCTTTTACGTCTTTTCCGTTCATCTTGGCCAGCTTTGCCGGCGTGGTCTTGCACCTCCTGGCAATCGTCCAGAGCGTATCGCCCGCCTGTACGACGAGGTTTGTCGTTGCGCGCTCGCATTCTTCCGACTCTATCGGCCTGATGCCCCCTGGCGGCAATGGAAGCTCGTTCGGCGCTGTTTCCTCTCGATGGCGGTTGTCTTGCTGGACCTTATCGACTTCTTTTGCCTCTGCCCTTTCCTTAGGCGCACTGTCGGGCACGGCATCCTTGCTGGACGGTTCCTTGCCGCAGGCATTGATGCTCAGCAGCGCCAGAAGACCCGCCAAATGAATCCCTGCGCTGACCGAATACACGATCAGTTTCTGCATCTTGCGATTGCGTGGATCTTGAAGTTCCATATCAATTGCTTACCCCTCCGTTCATTTCCTACTCGCTTCCTATGCCAAAATCTGACACGGATTTCTCAATATTTTCATAACGCTCATTAGATCATTGTAAATTGCCCCACGACTGCGCTCAGAATTTGTTATTCAGGAGCTTGATCGCCTCTTCCACTGCGGCGACCAGTTCTAACATCCTTGCGCGGCTATTGGTAAAACATCGAGCCTGCAGAATCTTACTGTGTGGCACATGCACAAGATCCCAAATGGTGTCAACACCCAAGGCATTGCCTATCATGTTTTTTATCCTGACAGGCGCAGCCTCCAATTTCCAGACAGGAATCTTCTTCCTCGCAGTAGGAATAGCGGACGGATTTAGCTCGCCTGCCTTGTGCAAAAGCGAAGCCAAACGTTCTTTCAATTCATTCATGTCATTATGGTCCTTGAACATAAAATCCCTCATCCCGCAAATCAGACAACCATCGTGAGAAGAAATCAAGAAACGCTACAATCCGAAATCTATTCTCAACCAATATTGCGCGACGCTCTGCCTCGTTGATGCCATTAGCAGTTTTCCCATCTTGACGCAGCAATGCGAAATCGGAATGCTGCAATCGTTGTGAAATCTTGCCAAGAGCCGAATCACATGGATCGATAATTACCTGACGCCTGACCACCTCGATTCGCGCCAGAATCAACTTCACCTCCTCTTTCCTGAAATGGAAAGTGTCATAGTAGTATTCGTAATAATAAGGGATGACGCTTTCAAAGACAGCAAGCAACGGCACGGCCTGTTCTTCCGTTGTAGTAAAAAACGATGAAGTCTTCCATGAATCCCATCCAGAGCAATGCCCATCCGACGCATAAAACACAAACTCGTTGTGACTTCTTTTCGGATGCCGCCCGTAGATAACATCAATCCCATACCGCTTCAGCCATGTCGAGATCCTATAACTGTCCACAAATCTGTCGGCTGGGTTCCGCATTTCGCCGCGAGTGTCAACCGCCTCACGGAAGTACAGGCGCGAGCGGACATACTGCATCTCGCCATCACCTGCCATGACAATGTTCTTTATTGTCTTGTAGAGACTCTCCCTGTGCAACAGTTCCAGATGAACGCTCCCATCCACGACCCACCCCATGTATTGAGCCGACTTCCCCAAACCTTCGACCACGAACCGAATCTTGTAGCCAACAGCATCATTCGCCACCACAAAGCATCCGCAGCCACAAGACAACGACTCGTCCTCTGTAAGTGAAGACCTCAGCGTTTCATCAACTGCCATTACCGCAGCCCTGAATTCCCCTTTCAATATCATTACGGCAACATCAACGATTCCAATTGGGTAGAAGCACTGCCCCAAGTTGAAATATGCCGCCCGCGCACAACAGCCAGCAGTAAGCGCCGGATTTTTCTGTAGTGCCATTTTCAATCGCTGACACGCCAGCTGCGTCTTTACAAATTTTGTGCGCTCCCACTTCTCTATCTTCGCGGAGCATTCCATCTCACCATCAAACAAAGTCACTCCATCGTCGCCGATGCATATTGCAAGAGAGTCCGCCACATCCTGGGCTTTGCGATATTCAGTCCAGACCGCCAGAAGAGGAACGCC
The DNA here is from genome assembly GCA_902761275.1 of uncultured bacterium. GTDB lineage: Bacteria > Verrucomicrobiota > Kiritimatiellia > RFP12 > UBA1067 > UBA1067. Next base: position 20,071 of record CACWJS010000027.1, read on the forward strand.
GCCGACTTGCCTGAACTTGAATCTTGGCGAAAGCCCAGCGGACTCCCCTGAAGCAATGCAAAGCAACTTGGACAAACGCGCCACATCAAACGGCAAAAGCAAGTCTTCTCTATCAATATGATGCCCACCTTCTTCAAGATACGCTCGCAAAGTCCTTGAAACAAGATGATCACATCTCTTCATCGGTTTGCATATAAAGAAACGGTAGCGCATAATGATTGCCCCTCAATCCCTATTGCATCGTTTTATTCACGCGAACATTGTCCGCGATACCACAGATATGCATCATTCCCCTCCACCACCATCCTACGAAACGAATCATATCTGGCCTCATAGTAATCGCGTTCGCCCTCGCTTGCATTTGCAACCGCCTTTTTAAGCCACCTCTCCGCCTCTTCAAGATTCTTCTCCGCGCCCCTTCCCCTGACATAGCATCTGGCGAGCCTTTCTTGTGCATATGGATAACCTTGTTCCGCCGCCTTACGATACCAAGCGGCTGCTTCTGTGTAATCACAGTCTAGGGCGAATCCAGAATAATACCAGTGCCCAAGCATGTGCTGCGCCATGACACAGCCATTTTCCGCCACTTTGCGATACAACCTTGCCGCCTCGTCAAGATTCTTACCAACCCCTCCAATTCCAACTGTATAAAACCACGCCAACAAAAGATGCGAGTTAAACCAAGCCTCCTTCGCCTCTTGGCAATTGGATTGCAGGACATTCTCGTGTTCAATCACCTTGCAAAAGCAATCCGCCGCTTCCTTGCGCTTGTTTGCCACAAGTTTCTCTCGTCCAGCACGATATTGCGCCAACAAATCTTCACACGTGCGATCATCTTCACTGACACTTAAAATTTTCATTGTCCAATATCGTTTTGCAAATTCATCAATCCTTCTTGGCGTAGCGGCCTGTGCCATAAAGCCACTGGACGCGTTCCCTCTCCACGAGGTCAAGTCCGCCGCCGTCGTCATCAACCCAACTCTTGATTATGTACCATATCACTATTGGCACAATCCATATCGGCAAAGTCAGCGTGGCGACGATGGTAAGCAGCAGTGAGGGTTTCTCGTAGACGATGCCTGTGCTTGTGGTGCCAACAGATTTGCCTCCTACGCTCGCCGCTGTATTTCCAGCGCTCGCCGTTGCCGTCTTGCGGACTACCGCCTTCAGGCGGCAAGTCTTTCTCTTCATCGCCTCCCGTTGCCTTTTGATAAACTCTTCGGTAGCGAGAAACTTCTCATTGCAATAAATGCACTGCACCTTCCACCCGACGCACTCATCGGGCAATTCAAGTTCCTCATTGCAGTAAGGGCATCTAATATTCATTGTCCTCTCTCTTCACCTATCGCAACAGCATCTAAAAAGCGCTCAATTAGGGAATCTACCCACTCCCAAGTCTTGACTGCTCTGACCCAGCGTCTTGGGATTGCGCCAAACCCGTAGTAAGCGCCAGCGATCTGTCCGGCCACTGCGCCAATGGTATCTGCATCTCCACCGAGATTGACAGCGGCAATCAGCCCGTCCTCAAAACTCTCCGTTGTGCTGAACGCCCAAAGTGCAGCATCAAGCGTCGAAACCGCCCAGCCGGAATTGTCCACCTCTTCGCGCGTTTCATACGGTGACACTTCGGAAGTCCGCCTCCCAGCAATATGATCGTCGAGTATTCTGGCCATTCTGTCAATGACTTCATGAACTCTTTTAGAATAATGCGTGAGGTCGCTAATCTCATGCATAACCTTGATAGGCTCCTGCTCCCGTTGCGCAATAAGATACGACGGCGCAAAACGCATTATCGAGCCATTGCCCTGAGACTCCTCATAGCCATTGCAGAGCCGCCCCATATATGCGATTTCGCAAATCGATGTTCCTGTCGCACCGCCAACGTCAAATGACCGACCCTCCATTGACGAAAGATAACCATCCTCAAGCCACTTAACAAACGTCTTGCCGATATCCTTCAGATCGTAGCCGCCCATGCGCACATACGAATCCATTATGCACATCGCCATCGAACCGTCATCCGTCCAGCAACCAGGCGGCAGCCCGAAGGTCGGACACGCTACCATGTCAGTAATCCACGGATGATCATCCTTCTCGCAGAACTGCACAGGATTCCCGAGGGCATCCCCTACGATAAGCCCCCACAGCATCCCCTTCGCCCTGTTCCTGTCCATTTTGACATGCACACCCGCGACATTGCCTTTCGGCGCTCTCGCATTCGGCATGTCAAACTCTTGTTCATGCGACATCTCTGCTATGTCGACGCTCCAGTCACGCCCATCCAGGGCATCTCGAATTGGTCTAACCGGATCGCCATAGTTCAAGCGCCCCCCTTGTTTCCCCACATCATTTTTCATAACACTCCTTTTAGCAACTTTATGTAAATGCTGGACAATGTTTGATGAAGCTTGGCAAAGCCATCGCCAATATCCAACTCGGCGGCATCGAGATAGCATCGTTTGTTGACCTCTATCATGAGCGAATGCCCGCGATACCCCAACGGAGCAATCGCATTCGAATAAGGGCGATTGTGCGCCACCGCATATCCCGCCGCCCTAAACGCATCCGTCACGACGGCAAGCGTCTCTTCGCTCGGCTTAGAGCAATCTTCATTGAAGCCGATACAGATATCAACATCCGGCGCAAGATCGCTTGGGAATGAATGGCAGTCGATTATGAGCGGACGCTCACCTTGCGCAACAGCAGCCATCAGTTCGGCGCGATACCTGAACCACTCCGCGAGCCGAGCATTCCACTGCCTCGCGCCAATCTCCCGCTGGTCGATTCCCCCTTCTATCGCATAGCGGCAAAGCCGGTCGCCCTCGTCCTCCAACCGCTAATCATCGCAGTCAAAGCGCGAGAGCCGCCCCTTGACAACACTTATCCGCGCATCCTCGACACCAAACAGATCGTCGGTATGCCAGTCAGTCCAACGCCTCGCCGACGCAGCGACCTTCGCATCACCACGCCAATCGAAATCCAGCGGCACCCCGACCGAATGCGGCACCGCAAGAACAATGTTTGTATACTTTGTAGCCAAACCATTCATAATATGCAACTAAACCATTTATAAATCACACCCCCTCAATCCTTGTTAGCATATCTGCCCGTGCCA
>CACWJS010000028.1:0-23127 GCA_902761275.1 uncultured bacterium
GCCGTCGTCCGCGGCATCGGCCGCAACGTCGTCGCGCCCACCTACTGGCCGCGGCTCCTCGAAGAGGGCGCGAGTTTCACCGTCGCGGGCGGAACGTTCATGTTCCGGAGCGAGGAAACGTTCACCATCCTCGGCGGCTCCGTGACAGGGATCCAAACCTATTACGCCCGGCCCCAAAACGCAGACGGCGCCGCCCTCTGGTGCGCGGACGTCCCCGGCTTCGCGCCCGGCGAGGCGGTCGGCCCGCTCCATGGCCTGCCGGAATACTACGACACGACCGAGCTCTTCGCGGACGACGGCGGCGCGCTCCACCTCTGGCTCCCGGAAGGCCTCTACGTCGCAACGAACGCCGTCGACGGCGCCAAGTGGACAATCCGCATCGGCCCGGAGGGCGAGACGACCGTCGTCGCGTGGAACGACGACTTCACCGTGAACGGCGTCAACATCGCGCAGCTCTCCGGCGAGGGCTGGGACTTCGCGACAAACGTCCTCACCCTCGCCGGCACCGGGCGCTACACCGTCCGCGGAACGAACGAGCTTGGCGGCGTGCGCATCGTCGTCGCCTCGGATGCGACCGTCGAGCTCGCAGGCGTCTCGCTGCGCGCGGAGGCGCCCTTCGCCCTCGGAAACGGCGTCGCGGCGACCGTCCTGCTCAACGGCCCCGGCAACCGGCTCGTCGCGACGCGCTCCTCCGCCGCCGGTCTCTTCGTCCCGGAGACCGCGTCCCTGACGATCACCAACGCGACCGTAGACGCGAAGCTCGTCGCCATCGGCGGCGGCTCCGGCGCGGGCATCGGCACCCCCAACGGCGACAACCTCAGGTCTGGCTCCATCACCATCGCCGGCGGAACCGTCGAGGCGCACAGCAGCGCGACCGACGACCAGGGCGAGGCCGCCGCCATCGGCGTCGGGCGAGGCGGGAAGGCCGGCCCGATCCGCATCACCGGCGGCAGGGTCTACGCCTACGCCGGCTCGAAATACGGCTACGCCTCCGCGGCCATCGGCGGATCCCTCCGGATGGCGGAGACCTACACCGGCGGCCTCGTCGAAATCTCCGGCGGCACCGTCTACGCCTGCGGCGGACGCCAGGACGCCGACGTCTTCGCCTCCGACATCGGCGACGGCCTGACCTACTCCCAATCCTACGACAACAACATCCCCGTCGTCATCACGGGCGGCAACGTCGTCCTCGCCCACTTCGACTCGGAGAAGGAGCGCTTCACGCAAAGCAATTGCTCCGTGACGAACCTGGCGCACGACGCCTCCGGGCGCGTCTTGCACGCCGTCGTCATCCCGATTGGCACGCCCGACGCCGCGGCCGAGCTCTCCGGACTGGACGGCTACGGCACGCGCGACCTCTATGCCGACGCGAACGGCGACGTCTACCTCTGGCTGCCGGACGGCAACTACAGCTTCACCGCGAACGGCCGCGGCTACACTGCGACCGTCGCGGGCGCCGACACCGTGGCCGCATCCGACTACGTCGCCCCGGACTCCCTCCACATCGAGGCCATCACCGTCTCCCTGGACGCCGTGACGCTCGTCGTCTCGGCCGAGCCGGACGGATGGATCACGGACATGACTGCGCAGTTGCTGCGCGTCCGCGTGTCTGAGGGGCTTCCACTGCCTGGCGGCGACGCGGCGCTTCTGCCGCAGACGGACGTCGGCGTCTTGGTCAACGACGACGGCACCGCGACGGTGGTAGTCCCGCGCGCGGCGGATGTGCCGCGGAAGTTCTACCGCGTCGAGGCAGCCGATTCCGTGCGATTCTGACATGGAGCCATTGACCGATGACACGGCATTTGCTATACTTTACTTAATCTGAATTAAGTAAACGGAGATTAAGTAAATGAATTTCTTCGGGCGCGAAAAAGAGATCGGAATACTTCGGCGGGAGCGGAGCCTCTCGATAGAGAATTCCCGGTTTACCGTTCTGACTGGGCGGCGGCGCGTCGGGAAGACGGAACTTGTCGACAGGGCGCTGAACGATGGAAGTGGCGATTACGTCTATCTTCTCCTGACGCGGCAGACGGAACGCAACCTGGCGGCGTCGCTTCAGGAAGAGGCGGTACGTGCGCTTGGAGGGCGGTTGAAGATATACGGGACATGCGAGAAGCTCAAGGATCTTCTGCGGGAGATCATTCGCCTTGCGGAGGAGCGTCCGCTGACTCTTGTGATTGACGAGTTTCAGGAGATGGACAGGATCAATCCGGGATTTTACGGCGAGTTTCAGGGGCTTTGGGACGAGCTCAACAGGAAAGTCAAGTTGAACCTCGTTGTGAGCGGCAGCATCAACCGCCTGATGAACAAGATATTCTTCAGCTACGGCGAGCCGCTTTACGGACGTAACACGGCGCATCTCAGCCTCAGGCCTTTCCCAGCATCGCTTCTCAAGGAGATACTGTCAGCCCATTCCCGCAGGTTCTCAAAGGACGACGTTCTTTCCCTTTGGACGATGACGGGGGGCGTCGCGCGGTACGTGTCGCTGTTCATGGACGCCCATGCCTTCAACAGGAAGAAGATGATCGACCTCTTCTTTTCCGAGGCTTCTCCTTTCTTGGAGGAGGGGCGCTCGATTCTCATGCAGGAGTTTGGCAACGATTCCGCCACGTATTTCACGATTCTTACATCCATCGCTTCCGGCCACACGAAGTTTGCGGAAATAAAGAACGACCTCGGTTCTGATGTAGGCGCGTATCTCTCAAACCTGGAGCGGAACTACGGCCTTATACGCAAGGTCAATCCTGTTTTCGCACCGCCAGCGAGCAAGAACGCCGTATTCCGAATCGAAGACCCGTTCCTCAGGTTCTGGTTTAGGTATGTATTCAGGTGTGCGCCTTATGTCGAAAGGGGGATGTTCGAACGGCTTCGGGCGCTTGTGTCCGAGGATTTCGACGTTTTCTCTGGACGTTCCCTTGAGCGGTACTTCGAGTGGAAGTTCACAGAAGAGGAGCGCTACACGTGTATGGGCGGATGGTGGGACCGAAAGGGAGAGAACGAAATCGACCTTGTCTGCGAGGATGAGACGGCCGGGGCTATTGACTTCTACGAGATAAAGCGCCGGAAATCCGCGATAGACCTTGTGGCTCTGGAGGCGAAGACATCGCGTTTCTTCGAGAAGCACCCGGAGAAACTCCGTCTCAAGCGGCGGATTCTCGGACTTTCCATCGACGACATGTAACTTTGGGAAAGCTGATTATCCACCATTCGTCGCCCCTCCAACCGCTACTCAACCAAAAAAGCGGCGCGGCAAATCTGCCGCGCCAAATATTATGGGGACAGACCCCGGAATGCCCTTTGTTTTCGGGCCTTCCGTGGGGCCTGTCCCCGCCCGCTCTGACGCCCGCAGCGGTTCTTGCGGCTGCGGTGAGAGTTGCCAACCACTTGCAAAACAGGCCTTTCGCGGGGCCTGTCCCCAAATCTTCGCCTTGACGAAGGATTGCAAGCGGCGAATCGAAAGGGTTGCGCCGCTATGACAATGAAAACCTACTGTGGCAATTTACTGTGGCAATCAGGTCTGACCCTGTTGGCTCCCCGTGGGGGTGCGGAGAGGTCGCCGACGTGATGTTTTTTAGAAAACCGCGCGAAGATTGCGGTGTCGGGGTTAACTTTTGTGGGGAGAAGGACCGATCGTTTAAAGATGTTGTGACAATTGATTTCTTAGGGGAAGGCAATGGCATTGTAGAGGTTGCGGCCAATGCCGCTTCGGAGTTGAAGGTAAGGACAGCCCCTGAACAAAGTTTCGCACCACATTATGAGCAATCATGTGGTGTAGGTAAGGATTTGAAAGTGTTCAAATCTCGCAATGAGTCAAAATGTCTTTGTTTCAGGGTTCGTACTAAACATGATGAAAAAGGGAATGTTGTCGAGGGGTACTATGGTAAGATATACGGCGATGTTGTGATGGAATGGTCGTATCTTGGTGTTTCGAGAGTGGGATTCCTTTACTACCTCAACCCGACGCCGAATGACCGCAACCTCGAATGGGACATGAAGAACAACCTTTGCCCCAATCCAGGGAACATTGGAACACCCAGACCGTGAAGGTGAAATGAGAAAGTGTGTTTTGAGGCGACAGTGATCTGTCTACTTATTGCTTTGGCCGACATTCCAAAGCGGTTTCCTTCAGGACTGTTTCGGTGAGGCGTTGAAACCGCCGATCAAAGCGTCTCTGCGAAAAACCAAAACCCCGTGACTCGGACAATGATGGGATCTGACTGCCACTTTTCTTGACATTGTTTCACGCGGCTGATTTTGTCGCGGCTGATTTTTGCTATAATATTCCCATTCCGCGAGGCGCAAGCCGCGGCGCGGGGTCATAGTCCGGAAAACGGGAAACCCACCGGGCGCTTAAGTTGATTTAGCGTCAAAGCTAACAAGTCGTTCTCGGGGAATACTACCACTATTTCAATCACAGAACGGCATGTGAGTGATGATGCGTCCAGTTGGGCGCATTGTCTCTCCGTGTATTCTGTGATTGGCCTGTGGTAGGGCTACCCGAGAGTGCATGGACGAGACATGCGCTCTTTTTTCATGCATGAGAGACGGTCTCCGCGACGGTTTGTGCGCAAATTATCATCTGTCCGGTCGCAAGAATGAATAAGCAACAGCTCGCATCAAGGATATGGGAGTCCGCGAACAAGATGCGGTCGAAGATCCCAGCAAATGAATACAAGGACTTCATTCTCGGTTTCATTTTCTACAAGTTTCTGTCAGATGGTGAGGTTTCGTTCCTGAAGAAAAATGGAATGACGGATACAGAACTCGCAGCGCTTGGTGAGAAAAATGCTGATGCTGTCCAGTTTTGTCAGGATAATATTGGGTATTTCATCGCCTATGAAAACCTCTTTTCAACTTGGCTTGAGAAGGACAAGTCGAAGACCTTTGATGTTTCCAATGTTCATGATTCGCTTATGTCGTTCGGGCGTCTCATAGGGAAGAACTATCGGCAGGTGTTCGAAGGAATATTCGACACGCTTTCAATCGGTTTGCAGAAGCTCGGCGACACGGCAGGTGCCCAGACAAAGGCAATCGCCGGCCTTTTGAACTTGATTCGCGACATTCCAATGGGCGGGCGTCAGGACTATGACGTATTGGGTTTCATTTACGAGTATCTGATCAGCAACTTTGCTGCAAGCGCCGGAAAGAAGGCTGGAGAGTTCTATACTCCACACGAGGTCTCCGTTATGATGAGCGAAATCATTGCGGCACACCTCAAACACGCAAAGAATATTGAGATATACGACCCGACAAGCGGATCTGGCTCGCTCCTCATCAACATTGGTCATTCTGTCTCTCGTTTCGTGTCGGGAGAAAACAAAATCAAGTACTACGCCCAGGAGTTGAAGTCCGACACATACAACCTTACGCGGATGAATCTTGTCATGCGCGGTATCTCCCCCGCGAATCTTGACACCCGCAATGCAGACACGCTGGAAGAGGACTGGCCTGTCACAGATGCGATGAAACCGTTGCGAGTCGACGCCGTAGTTTCAAATCCTCCGTATTCCCAGAAATGGGACCCCGACGAGGCGAAGAAACTGGATCCTCGCTACAGCTACGGGATGGCGCCAAAGTCGAAAGCTGATTATGCGTTTCTTCTCCATGACCTCTATCACCTAAAGCCAAACGGAATAATGACAATCGTCCTTCCCCACGGTGTCTTGTTCCGCGGCAAGGAGAATGACAACTCGGAGTGGACCATCCGACGCAACCTCATAGAGAACAACAACATTGACGCGATCATCGGTTTGCCTCCAAACATCTTCTTCGGGACTGGCATTCCGACGCTCGTGATGGTGCTTAAGAAGTCGAAGCCAGATGACCGAGTGTTGTTCGTAGATGCTTCGCTTGGATTTGAAAAGGCGGGACAGAAAAATCGCCTTCGCTCGTCTGATATACGGCGCATTGCAGATGCGGTAAGCGGGAGAGTCGAGATGCCCGGCTTTTCGAGACTTGTCGAACGCGATGAGATACGAGCCAACGGCTACAATCTAAACATTCCACGATACATACGTCGCAACACCATCGAGCGTTGGGACATATCGTCCGTTATGTTCGGAGGAATCCCGAATTTGGAACTTAACGATCTTTCTGATTACTGGAATGTGTTGGATACGCTGCGGAAGACGTTGTTTTCAACGAAGGGCAATTATTCGCGTGTCAAGGTAAAGGACATAGGAAAGGCGATTTCAGAGGATTCTTCCGTAGCCATTTATTCGAAGTCGGTCAAAGACGCGCTCTCAGGCTTTGACAAGACTCTCAAAAAGGAATTGGTGGACGGATGGAAGTCCGTCAGGATCAATACCGAAGAGGCGAAACTTGCGGCTGAGGTGTTTAAGCGTTTGGAAAAGATCCTGCTTATCGACAAGTATGACGCATACCAGATTTTGGACGACGAATGGACGAAGATAGAGACGGACTTGGAAATTCTTCAGAGCGAGGGGTTCGATGCCGTTCGGGCGCTTGATTCGCACATGGTGATCAAGAAGGTCAATGGCGTTGATGAAGAAGTGCAAGATGGGCTGCAGGGTCGGATAATTCCCTTTGAACTTGTCCAAAGACGTTTCTTCGGGACGGAACTTGCAGAGATAGAATCCAAGGTCGCAGAAGTTGAAAGAATCCATGCCGAGATTGCGGCGATGGCGGCAGAAATACCCGAGGAGGAAAAGGAGAATGTAATCGAGGAGGGGTCGGAGGACCTGGATTCAAAATTGGTAGCCTCAAAGGCAGGGGAAGTGCTTGGCGAAGTCGAAACCGAAGAGATTAAGGTGCTGCGCCAGTATTTGTCGATCGCCAGTGCGAAGGAAAAGAAGTCGTTCCAGTCTAAACATGCAGAAGTCGCCTGGGGAGAGATGACAATCTCTAAAAGCGGAGTTTTCTCAAAGTCAGTCGTGCAGACATATATAGCGAAGCTTCAAGAGAAATTTGTGTTTCCTGACGATTCGTTCGAAGCGTTGATCGTTAGGGCGCATAAGTTGTTTAACGACGAGAAAAGAATTAAATCGGAAGTGTGTTCATTGAAGGCAGCACTCGAAGAAAAGACGATTAAAAAATATGGTAAACCTTCCGAGGGGGAATCTGGCATGCTCTCGGACGATGAGGCTAAAGAGTTGCTTGAAGTCAAATGGCTGCGGCCAATCATTGAGAATCTTTCGTCGATGCCATTGGCCGTAGTGGAATCGTTGGCGTCTAAGGTCAAGGCGCTTGCATCGAAATACGAAACGACACTCTCGGATGTGCAAGCGAAGATCGAGACAGCCGAATCGGATCTTGCCGGAATGCTGGACGAACTCCAAGGCAATGCGGATGACATGAATGGTATTGATGCATGGAAAAAGGAGCTGTTGAAATGAGCGGTCAAAAAAAGAAAGCACCGCCGTTACGATTTAGTTTGCCTCCCACAGAGAGCTCAGGGGGAGGTCGGTTGTCTTCGGCCGCCGATGGTAGGGCGCGGACTCCGGTCGCGCCGTGGGTGAGAAATACATTAGGGCATTGGCTCGTTGTATCAAAGGAGGAGAATCAAGATGACCAGTTTGCAGCTGAAGATGTCCTGTCGGTATCTGGTGAATATGGAGTTGTTAATCAGATCGTATTCAAAGGGCGTTCATTTGCTGGAGCTTCATTGAAGCATTATCGGATTCTTAGAAGAAATCAGGTGGTGTACACAAAATCGCCGCTTAGGCTTGCCCCATTTGGAATTGTTAAAGCCAATCAGTTTCAAGATGGGATAGTGTCCGCCCTGTATGGTGTTTATGATGTGAAGGATGCGGAAGCATCGTTCGTACAGCGCTATTTTGACGCAATAGATAGATTGAATAACTATTTGCGTCCTTTGGTGAACAAGGGCGCTAAGAATACACTCTTGATTAGCGATGAGGATGCTCTCTCAGGCATGGTCTGCTTCCCTTCGGTTTTCGAGCAACGTAAGATCGGTACATTCTTTCGTTCGTTTGATGCGCTTATTGAAGCACGCGCAAATGCGCTTGGGAAGGTTGAGTCTCTTAAGAAGTCAATGCTGCTTAAGATGTTTCCGCAGGGCGATGCCTTAGTGCCGGAAATCCGGTTTAAAGGTTTTGAAGGAGAATGGAAAAAACAACAGCTGGGGAAGATGGTAAAACGTGTTACGCGCAAGAATTCGCACCTAGAATCTGAATTGCCATTGACTATTTCTGCCGAACATGGATTGATAGATCAGTATGCCTTCTTTAACAATCGAGTTGCAGCGCGTGATGTGAGTAATTATTACTTGGTGATGAATGGTGAATTCGCATATAACAAAAGCACATCAGACGGATCGCCATTCGGTGTTGTCAAGAGACTTGATAGATATCCGATGGGGGTTTTGTCAACGCTTTACATTGTTTTTGCTTTGAATGACAATACTGTAGATTCAGAATATCTTGTAAGGTTCTTCGAGACATTCTTGTGGCATGCAGATGTTTCTGAGCGAGCAGCAGAGGGGGCGAGGAATCATGGTTTACTCAACATTACACCTGAAGACTTTTTTGAAACTACGATTATACTCCCGTCCTCTCCGCTCGAGCAGCAGAAAATCGGGGCGTATTTCCGTTCGTTGGATGCATTGATTGCGGCGAGGCGAGAGGAAGTTGAAAAGCTGAGGCAGATGAAAAAAGCATTACTTGAAAGGATGTTCGTATGAGCGATACATTTTCGAAGGAGAGCGACTTCGAGGCTGCTCTCGTCAAGATTTTGCGCGATTCCTTCGGGTGGGGGGACTATCCCGTGCTAATGCATCCGACGGAGCAAGACATCATCGACAACTGGGCGCAGATTCTCTATGAGAACAACTGCTCTGTTGATCGTCTCGACAAGTATCCGCTCACGAAAACTGAGATGCAGCAGATCCTTGACAAGATTGACGTGCTGAAGACGCCGATGGCGCTGAACGGATTCATCAACGGGAAGTCTGTTTCGATTGTCCGAGACAACAAGGATGATGCCGCACACTACGGAAAGGCTGTGTCGCTTTCCATCTTTGACAGGCTCGAAATAGCGGAAGGCAAAAGTCGCTATCAGATAGCAGAGCAGCCGGAGTTCAAGACGAGTGAAATGACGCACGACCGTCGCGGCGACGTTATGCTTCTCATAAATGGCATGCCTGTGATCCATGTCGAGCTGAAGCGCTCGGGCGTCCCTGTCGAGCAGGCTGCCTGGCAAATCAGGAACTATGCTCACGAAGGAGTGTTCTCGGGCGTCTTTGCGCTCGTTCAGATTTTTGTAGCGATGAATCCGGGCGAGACTGTATATTTCGCGAATCCAGGTCCAGGAAAGCCGTTCAACGAGGATTGGTTCTTCCACTGGGCGGATTTCAACAACGAACCGGTCAATGACTGGCGGAAGGTTGCCCACGGGCTTCTTTCTATTCCAATGGCCCATCAGCTAATAGGTTTCTACACGGTCGCCGACGATACGGACGGCGTGCTGAAGGTGATGCGTTCATACCAGTACTATGCCGCACGTGAGGTGACTGACCGCGCAGCCAAGGTGAAGTGGTCGGACAATGACATCTACGGTGGATACGTTTGGCATACTACAGGATCCGGCAAGACCCTCACGAGTTTCAAGTGTGCGCAGCTGATCGCAGAGTCAGGGCATGCAGACAAAGTGGTTTTCCTCCTGAATCGCATAGAACTCGGCACACAGACGCTTCTTGAGTTCAAGGGGTTCGCAGACGACTCGACAAGTGTGCAGGGGACGGCGAACACAAGTGCTCTGATATCAAAGCTCAAAAGCGACGCTGGCGACTGCAAGCTGATAGTTACATCCATACAGAAGATGAGCAGGGTCAAGGACGACGCCACGTCGGCTAACGATCTTAAGGCGATACGCTCCAAAAGAATTGTCTTCATAGTCGACGAGTGCCATACTGACACTTTTGGCGAAATGCTCGCAACCATTAAGCAGACTTTCACAAAGTGCGTATTCTTCGGGTTTACGGGGACGCCCATCTTCGAAGAGAACCAGAAGAACGGTTGTTCAACTGTAGACATATTCGGCAATGAGCTTCACAGGTATCTTATCGTCGACGGAATTCGGGACAAGAACGTGCTGGCATTCGATCCGTACATGGAGATGACATTTGCGGACATCGACGTTCGCAGAGCTGTGGCATTGGAGAAATGCAGGGCCAAAGACGAAAACGAGGCACTCGCCGACGAGGAAAAGAAAAAGGTGTATCTTAGGTGGATGTCATCGTCTGTTCCCATGGAAGATGTCGAGGCGGAACTTCCGAACTCTCAGTACGAGTCACAACAACATCGCGAGGCAGTCGTCAAAAGCATCTCGGACAATTGGACGCATCAAAGCGTCGCAGGGAAGTTCCATGCAATTCTCGCCACATCGTCGATTCCGGAGGCGTTTGCGTACTACGACCTAATCAAGACCAAGATTCCTTCACTTAAAACTGCGGTAGTCGTTGATGACTCAATTGACAACGACGGTGGCGGTGCCGCTAAGGAGGATGCCCTCGTCACGATGCTTACTGACTACAATGCGCGATACGGCAAGCACTTCACGTTGCCGACATTTGGGGACTTCAAGCGCGACGTCGCACGCAGGCTCGCGCACAAAAAGCCGTACGCCGGGATAGAGGCCGATCCAGCTCAGCAGATAGACATGGTCATAGTCGTCAATCAGATGTTAACGGGTTACGACTCAAAGTGGGTCAACTCGCTCTATCTCGACAAGATGCTCAAAAATGAGCATCTGATACAGGCGTTTTCAAGAACGAACAGGATTTTCGGAATTGACAAGCCTTTCGGAACGATAAAGTACTACAGGCGCCCGCATACGATGCGTCGCAACGTCGAGAATGCAATAGCGACATATTCCGGGAACAAGCCGTTCGGTATGTTTGTAAGTCGCCTTGGCGCGAACATCGAGAGAATGAACGCTCTGTTCGATGACATGAAGTCGATCTTCGCGCGCGGCGGGCATCCCGACATGGGTACGCTTCCGGATGCGAAGGAAGAGCAAGCTATGTTTGCAAGCAGGTTCAACGAGTTCTGTGATGCATTAGGCGCAGCGAGGATTCAGGGGTTTGCTTGGGGTGTACCGCAGTATTCTGCGGAGGTTGGCGGTAAAACGAAAATAGTGAAGGTGAAGGTCAAGGAGGAAGATTATCTGACATTGCTTCAGCGCTATTCTGAACTTGTCGCATTGCAGAAAGGTGGAGCGGGCGGGGGCTCTGGAGGCGGGGCTGGAGGTGGAGCGGGAGGAGGAGGTGCGCTGCCATTTGTCATAAAGCCGTCCATCATTGAGATGGGGACGGGAGTGATTGATGCGAATTACATCAATGCAAAGTTCAAGAAGTTCGTCAAGGCGTTGTCTGACGGTGCGGACTTGAAACAGGTATTGCAGGAGCTGCACCAGTCGTTCGCGATGCTTTTTGTTGAGGATCAGAAGTATGCGCAGATGTTTCTGGACGACATAATGAGCGGGAAGGTCGTTCCAGAAGACGGCAAGGCACTGACCGACTATATCGCGCAGTACAAGGAAAGCGCAAAGAACGACAGAATCCACAGGTTGGCTGTCGCGTTTGGCGCGGACGAAGACAGGCTTCGAGACATCATGTCCGCCAATGTTACAGCCGCGACCATTGACGAATTTGGACGCTTTACCGCGTTGCTTGCAAGCGTAGATTACAACAAAGCGGCAGCATATTTCTCAGCGGAAGAAGGAACGGCTGTGTCGGTGTTTCAATCGCATCAGAAGACGGATAAGTTGTTCAGAGAATTCATATTGTGCGGAGGATTCGACATTCGGGCGAACGTATGGACTCCAAAGGTCTATTCTGATGAAGAAGTTGAGGAGAATCAGCGTTTTGTCTCGTTCCTTCCGCTCTATACCCTCAAGGCGGCTTGCGGATATTTCATAGACGGCGAGACTGTCGAGCCGAAAGGCTGGGTCAAGGCCGAGGGGATTGGCAAGCTTGATGACACGATGGTTGTCGTACAGGCTGTTGGCGACTCGATGGAGCCGAAGATCCACGACGGCGACCTTTGCGTCGTCCGCAAGGTTGGGGGCGGCGATTATGACAACCGCATAGTGCTTGTCCAGCGCAACGATCATATGTCCGATCCAGATGGCGGCGGCGCTTACTTGCTCAAGAAGTATATCAAGAAGGGAGAAGGAGCGATACTGCGTTCGCTGAATCCCGAAAAGCGGGATATCGAGATAAAAAATGAGCCAGATGTGACTGTCGTAGCATACTTCGAAAAGGTGCTGAAAGGATGATACTCCACCCCCGCATTTATAGAAGTGGTGGGGACAGGCCCCGCGAAACCCTTGATTTTCCGGCGTTTCATGGGGACTGTCCCCCAAATTCCAAGTGCGTCGTTCGCTGAAATGGAAACATTGCAAAGTAGGTCTGACCGACTTTGCAATGTTCGGCGGTCGGGCGGATCGAGAGCCACCGCTTCTCGAACAAAGGCGTCGTGAAGTGCGCGCGCCTTTGCGACGGCTGCGACATGCGTTTCTACTGCAACTACAAGTGAGGTCTATTCGTAATGCGTAGCGCACTGAGCAATGAAAAGTTCACGGGAGTCGCCATTGGCGGGATCGTTGGTTCCCGAGAGCTTGTATACAAGCCGATGCTCGTCGTTTATGCGGCGGCTCCAGTAGCCGTTCATGTTTCGAAGCGGCTCGGGCTTTCCAATGCCAGTGTTTCCGTTTCGTTCAATGTCCTTGACGAGCAGGTTGATTCGTTTGAGGATTTTCTTGTCTTCCAACTGCCAGCCTGTGTACTCGTACCAAGCACGGGGCGAGAATGTAAGATTCATGTCGTACGCCCTGTCTATGTTTCGATAAGTTCGTGCCGCTGTCCCTCGCCGCGTTCAAGGGAGTCGATCGACTCGCGCAGGACGCGCTGGTTGGCCTCAGACCAGAAGGGGTCTGGGTTCTCTGAAACGACTTCAAACGGCAAGCGGCGACGAATCACAGACTGGCGCAGGAACAGTCGAACGGCACTCGTCAAATCGAGCCCGGTGCTCGCGAAGAGGGCATCCGCTTCGCGACGTAGGTCAGAATCTATGCGAATCTGTAGTGTTGATGTAGCCATTTTAAGCTCCTTTGGTGTGTTTTCGGAATGTATTTTATCACAATTGTATTTATATTGCAATGGTGGTCAATAAAAAACGTTAAAAAGGGGGAAAAGCGATGAAGGAACAGCAAGAACTCGGAATCAAGGATGTCTCTCGTGGGGGCGCGGAGGTGCGAAGCGTCGCCGACTACAAGTTTGAGCCGATACGGGGGCAGCCGATGCTACGCTGGGAGGGCAGAAGTGCAGTACGACATAAGGTTATTGAATTGTAACCTTTTGTGTTTCTGAGTGTATACAGGGCGAATAATTACATCTGAAAAACTCTAAAAGGAACAGAGCCATGATAAACGCAGTAAACGAGCAGTTCAGCAGATTTGTCAGCTTCGCCGAGGGGCGGATGGCCGCCGGCAAGGACAAGGCCATTGCGTCGAAGGGCGACATAGAGAAGGGCGGCGGCACCACGCTCGAGGAGCGCAATGTCAAGACGTCCAGCAGGTTCGACTGGGTGTCGCTGAGCATTTTCCGCTGGAAGGGCGCACGCAGCGACAACAACGCGGTGCGCGATATTTTCAAAAAGTGCGTCGCCGACATGTTCGGCGGCGAGAAGAACATCCCCGAGAGCGTCAGGACCGCGATGCTGATGAAGGACTACGGGTGCGGCAAGCCCCTCACAGCGCGCCGGATCATTGCGGTGAGGGACGCAATAGCGAACCTCGAGCGCGAAAACGTGTTCGGGCCGGAGCACGACCCGGACGGAGAGCTGGCGAACAAGGCATTCGCCGCCGGGTACACGCGTCTCGACTTTGGCCGGCTCAACACTGCGGCCAACCTGTGCTCACAGGGGTTGAGGATATCGCTTGAGGATGCCTTTAATCAGGTTATCACGAAGGGATCCGCCGCAAACCGCACGATGAACGCGGGCTCGCTCTACATGAAGGACTCGGCCTCGTTCCTCAAGGACTTCAACGTCCGCCGTGAGATCGCCAACAACGACATGCGGAACAAGACCCTCGCCAAGAACTTCCCAGGACAGGCGATGACATCCCAGCTCGCCAAGATCGCCGAGAACCTCGCGTTCAAGTTCAGGAACATCCTCAACGATGCGGAGGAGCTGCGCAAGGCCGCGAATCTTCCCGACGACACCCTCGACGAGCTGCGCAAGGCCATGAACGATCTCGCCGGCAACATGACCGCTCTTGAGGGCAAGCTTTCCACCAACGAGCTGACGGACAGGCAGAAGATATGCCAACAGCTGTTCATGAACAAGAAAGTCGGCGGACTGTCGGACATCGTGAGGGATTCGATCATGGACCCGCTGAGAGAGGCCGCGAAGTCGAATCCGGCGATCGCCGAGTTCCGCGACCAAGTCTTCGGCCTCGTCAAGTCGCTCGGCGAAGACTGCGACGAACTCTACGACACCTACAAGGAAGCCCTTGCGAAAGACATGGCGGCTTCCGCCAGGTCCCGGCTTCTCGGCGCGGCGCACACGGCCGGGATGAACTCCGGCAGGCAGGTCGTGATTCCGCCGGCGATCATGGACAACCTCGAAGGCATCATCAGAGCGAATCCGTTCGACTGCTTCGACAACATCAACAAACTCTGCGACCGGCTCGAAAAGTACGGCGATTCGGCGCTTCGCTTCAACAACGACCAGAAGGCCGCCCTCAAGGCGCTTGTCGAGCAGACGTTCGGCAAGGGGGCGAAGGCGGAGAAGATGCTCAACCGCCTCATAGACCGCTTCGAGACGTCGTTCTTCGCCGAGCAGCTCAACGATCCGTTCGACTTCGGCAAGGCGAAGACGCCGCGTCCGGAGATGGTCGTCAAGCATTTGCAGGCCAACCCCGAGGTCCTCGGCGCGCTCGAAGCCGGGTTCAGGCTCGATACGGAAGAGGATGTCGCGACCGTCAAGAACACCCTCAAGAAGAAGCTCGCCGACGACCTCAAGGAATGCCTCAAGATAACCGATGTGACGCAGGCCCGAAGCCTTTCCACCGGGTTGATGATCCAGTCCCTGCGCGAATACAGAACCGGATACGTTACGATCGACGGACGGAACATCCCCAATGCGCAGCTTGGCACACCGTACCCCCAGCTAATCAAGACCAGCGAAAAGGACTACCCGGCGCAGAAAGGCTATGCGGAGTTTCTCGAGAAGACGTTCGACAACAGGCACAAGAAGATGAGGCAGCTCGTGTCGTTTGTCTGCGGACAGGCAGATGGGCTCTACGGGGTGATCGACCATCTCGTCAACCACGGCGGGGAGAACAGCAATCTGAGGGGCGTGCCGCGCACGAGCCTCGGCGAAAAAGGAACGGTCGTTGTTGCCGCCGACCGCCTTCCCGGCGACAAATACAACCTCGAAATCGCCGACAACGGGGACGTTACGATCACCATGACGTACCAAGTCAGGAACAAGGTGACCAATTTGCTTGGGAATGACGGCATGTTCAATCCGCCGGATTTCAAGGGAACGTCCTACGACGGACTTGTCCTGGGCGAGACGAAGATGACCGTCAGGATGACGATCAAGAACGCCTCCGACGCGGAACTCGGCGACAAGATGCCCGAATTCACAATCGACGACATCAGGCAGGAAGATATTTTTGCAACTTGAACGATATTTTCACCACAAAGAGGTAAAATATAGTATAATACAACCAATGATGTAACCTTTTCGGATTTGGCGTGTATACAATGCAGAAAGGAAAAAACCATGAGCATACAACTTGACACAACAAGACTCGCGGGCTCTATCCAGATGTCCGCTCCGGATCTTCCCGCACCCACAGAACAGGGGAAGGCCCTCGCAGCGCTGCTCGGCGGAGCCTCGCTAACCGTCACGAGCGCTGAAATGTCCGATCTCGAGGCGCTTGTCGCCAAGCTCAAGAGCGAGAGCGAGCGCACGAGGTTCCTGATGCTGATGACGTCGCTTACTTCCATCGGACAGTCGCTGGACGCGGCGCAGAAATCCGCGCTCGAGTCGGGACTGGCGCTCGCGGAGAAGCTGGGCGAACTGGAGGGTGATCTCAAGGGCTACACGGACGACGCGTCCAAGACAAGGGGGGAAATGCTTATCCTTGAGGCGAAGATCGACCAGCTTAAGAAGATGATCGAGCAGGCCGTCAAGGACGGCAAGGATCACAACAAGATGGTGGAGGAGCAGAAGCTCGTGCGCGAGGAGCTTGTCGCCAAGGAAAAGACGATGGACGACATCCAGGGCAAGATAGCCAAGACGAAGAACGAGATAGCCGAAGTGAAGGGCAAGATATCGGCCATCGTGAATTCGATCGGCGAGAACACGCTCAAGACGATCGCGAGCGAGCTTACGACGCTGACGCCCCAGGAGAAGGCGGAGAGCGCTGCGGAAGCGCGCAAGGAGGCGGAGAAACTCGCCGCGAACGATCCGCTCAACGCTATACGCGATTCGCTCTACAAAATCGAGCGCGAGCTCACCGACACCATCGAGGCGAACAGAATCGCGACGGTGTAGAGGGAGTTGAAAGTTGAAAAGTTGAAAGTTGAAAAGTTGAAAGTTGAACTCTTGAACTTTTGAACTTTTAAACTTTTGAACTTTTCAACTTTTAAACATTGAATCACTATAAAACCAATAAAAACAAAAGGAGATAACATGGACAAGATAACCGAAGAGAAGATTGCTGCAGCCGCCAAATCGTTTGCCAACGGAGCGACTCTCAAGGAAGTGCGCGGCATCACCAACGAAGAGCTCGAGGCGGTCTACTCCCTCGGCTTCGGCTATTACACGACAGGCAAGTTCGAGGAAGCGCAGAAGCTCTTCGAGTTCCTTGTCCTCTTCGACCACCTGAGCACGAAGTACTGGTTCGCGCTCGGCGCGGTTCAGCAGGCCCAGAAGGACTACCAGAAGGCGATCGCCTCGTACGGATACTCCTCGTTCCTCGATCTCGAGAACCCGAAGCCGCAGCTGCACGCGGCGGAGTGCTATCTCGCGCTCGGCGACAAGGGGAACGCGGCGAGCGCGATAATGGCGCTCGAGCACTACTGCCCGGCGAATACGGACCTCGGACGCGAATACCGCGCCAAGGCCGCCGAGCTCCGCAAGGCGATCGGCGAGGAAGAATTCAAGATTGAAGAATAGTTGAACAGTTGAAAGTTGAATGGGTGAAAAAAGTTTGTAACCTTGTGCCGACTTAAGTGTATACAGGGCGAACAGGACAACGAACGCAGACATTCAGACTTTCAAACCAACAACGAAAGGATCCAACCAATGGCAGGAGAAATCAACAGCATTCCGGCGGGCAAGATGCCGAGCACGATCGACCAGACGGCCGACTTCGCGAAGGGGCTTGGCCTTTCCGACAAGGCGACCGAGACCATCAAGAATATCGCGGCGCTTCTCGGCGGACGCAACGTCAGCGTCAACACGAACCCGCGCGCCGACGGCGCCGAAACCGGCAGGCCGACCGGCTCGACGGGCGTCCCGGCCCTTGACAACCCCGCCGACATCAAGCAGCTCGAGCAGAACCTCGAGAAACTCCTCTCGTACATCCAGATGGACAACGAGGAGCGTCAGACGGCGATGGCCAAGGAGCGCATCGACATGCAGAAGGACGCACTCGACGCGGAGCGCAACAACCGCAGCGAGAAGATCGAGAAGTCCCTCAAGGACATGGACAAGGCGGCCGAGTCCCGCAAGGCGAGCAAGATCTTCGGCTGGCTGATGACGGCTCTCGCTGTCGTCGCGGCAGTAGTCGCGTGCGTCGCCACGGGCGGCCTCGCAGTCGGTCCGGTCATCGGCGCGGCGATCGCGATCGGGTGCCAGGTGCTCAACGAGACGGGCGTGATGGACAAGATCGTCGAAAAGCTCGCCAAGGGCCTCGAAGGCCTGGGGCTCAGCAAGCAGGCGTCGCAGATCCTCGCGCAGGTGCTCATCACCGTCGCGATTATGGCGGCCTCCCTCGGCGCCGGCCTCGCGGGCGGCGGCGCGTCGGCCGTCTCAAGCGTGGCCAAGGGCGTCGCAGACACCGTGAAGGGCGTCAAGGTCACCGTCGAGACGATGGAGAAGATCCGTGCCGCCGTCGCGCTGACCATGACGATCGTCGGAATCGGCTCAGGCGTCGCAAGCGGCGTCGGAGCATACGACGCCTTCAAGGCCGGGATGTCGCAGGCCGACGTCTCTGAGACCGAGAAGTACATCACCGCGCTCAAGCAGCGCCTCGACGAGTGCGAGGAGGAGCTCAATCAGATCCTCCAGATGCTCCAGCAGGCGATCTCGCAGGTGGCGGAGATGCTTTCGTCCGCGACAGACACGCAGACTGCAATCGCGAACAACATGGGCGCGATGGCGTAGACTAAGTTGGAAAGTTGAAAGTTGGAAAGTTGGAAAGTTAAATAAGGGATTTGTTAACCGTAAAGCCGTAAACCTTGAACCTTTGACGATTAACTTTGAACTTTCAACTTTCAAACTTTCAACTTTCAACTTTCACCGATTAACGAGAAAGGAACCATCCCATGAGCATTCAAGTAAACGCAAATGCAGGAGCGGTCAACTGGGACGCGCTCCTCAGCAAGCTCGGCGAGGTCACGAAGACCGAAGGCGCCGACGGCGTCGCGGGATCGACGAACGTCACGATCACCCGGACCGTGGACGGAGTCGAGACGCCGGTCACCATCAGGATACCGGACGACCTCGACATCCCCGAGACGGTGGACCAGGCGGCGATCGACTCGCTCTGCCAGAAGCTCGCGGCCGACACGAGCCTCAATCTCACCGAGGAGCAGATCAAGTTGTTCCACGACACGCTCAGCGAGACGCTCACCAAGACTCTCGCCGCGATGCCGAAGGACAGCGCGCAGAGCAACATTAGGCGCGCGATGTTCGACCTCTACAAGATGATGGCGCTTCTCGTCGAGGTCGCGCAGAAGCAGCGCGACGCCACGCGCGAGATGCGTCTCGCGGAGAATCTGGCCGTTCAGAAGAGCATCCTGGACCAGGCCGAAGCCCAGCGCACCGCCGCGATTACGGGCATGATAGCAGGCGCAATCTGCTGCGCGCTCCAGTCCGCCGCGACGTTCATCTCGCTCTACCAGCAGGCCAAGGCCTTCAATGCGCAGCTCGGAACGGAGAAGACGGCGGGGCTCGACGTCGCGGGCAAGAACGTGGACATGATGAAGGCGGCCAACAACCAGGGCAACGCCGACAAGCAGCTCGCCAATGTGCAGCAGCAGATCGGAGGCAAGCCGTCCCTTACGAACGGCCACTCCGTCCGGAGCGAAGTCGAGACCAGCTTCACCGACAGCGTGGAGCTCCGTCAGGCGCAGGCGAAGTTCACCGACACGAAGAACGCGCTGCAGGCCTCGATCGGCAAGCAGAACACGGCGGATGCGCTCGGCAGGAGCGCCGAAACCGTGACGTCCCAGGACGTGGCGGGTCTTGACGCTCCGGAGTTCGCCGACGTGAAGACGGCCGTCGCGAAGCTCGACGCCGCCAAAGCGGGCTACAACGCTGCGAAGGAGTCGGTGAACGCGATCCAGGGCCTCTCGGACGCCGACAAGCAGTTCTTCATCGAGAAGAGCTCCGTGCCATTCGAACAGCTGAGCATGGCCGACAAGTCGAAGTTGATGAACCTCAAGGCGTCCAATCCCCAGCTTTCGGCCATTGACATGGAGGGCGCCGCAGCGAAACTCGAGCAGGCCAAGGCCGACTTCAGGACGGCCTGCGACGGCGCGTACGCGAAATTCGCGGAGAAGACCGGCCGGCTGAAAGTCGATCTGGAAACGGCGAAGCAGAACCTTCGCGCCCAGATCAAGCTCGAGGTCCAGAAGTTCGAGAGCTCCTACGATTCCGCGCTGAAGGACTACAACGAGGCGATCAAGACCGGCTCGAAGGCCGATATCAAGGCCGCGGAGGCGAAGCTCGAGAAGGCGCAGAACCAACTCACCTACGCCCGGGCCTACGGCAACGCGAAGCTCATGCAGGAGGGACTCACCGACTCCAAGGCCCATCTTGCCGACGTCGAGGAGGCGAGAGGCAGGTACCTCTCCACGCAGCAGACGCGCGCGAACAGCGTTGACTACATCAACGCCAGCAACACGATCACAAAGGCGCAGGCGTACAACAGCCTGATCGCGGCGATCGGCGGCTTCGGGCAGAACTTCGTGCAGAACTGGTCGCAGCTACTCAACGCGGAAGCGACGAAGATGGGCGCGCAGCAGAAGAAGTCCGAGGAGGAACTCGACCAGACGAAGGACCTCTTCAACCAGGCCGAGGAGCTTGTGAACAACGTCGTCCAGCTGATGAATGCAGTCCGTCAGGCGGAAATGCAGTCGATGCGCGACGCGATCCAGGCGTAGCAAGACAGGGGGGCGGCGGCATCCCTCGGGATGCCGCCGACTTTTTTGTATGGATTTCCGCTGAAAGAGTATGCTATAATACGAGCCGAAAGCTGAAGTTGTGGCCGGAGGTGCGACAGTATGGCAAACATGATCGAGCCAAATCGGATACCAGGAGCGTCCGTCTACGGCGTGGAGCAGTACTCCTACACCGTGAACGGCGTCGCCGGCAAGGACTATGCCGCCGCTCTTTCCGCCGCGTCCTTCAAGGAGGCGGTCGCAATCGAGCAGGCGCTTAGCGCGTACTCCGAGGTCGTCCGCCAGCGCATGCGCAAGCTCGATGATCTCGGCACGGTGATGGCCATCCTGAACGAGGCCTACGCCACGCTCAAGACCAAGGAACAGGAGAGCGGCGACACCACGGCCAACATGCCGTCTCTCGCAGACGCCAAGGCGACTGCGGCGAAATACGGCGTGTCCATCAGCATAACGGAAATTGACCTCGGGGGACTTGGCGTAAAGCTGTGCTACACGACTCGCCGTGACCTGATGAACGCGCAGAACGCGGTGCAGTATGCGATCGACAAGGAGGACAACGAGCTAAAGCAGGACACGGTTTCGCTGAACTCGTATGTCTCCAAGCGAGACAATTCCTTCTCCACTGCGTCGAAGCTCGTGAGGAAGGCGCTCGACGCGTCGGGCTCGACGATCGGGAATATAGGGTAGTTTAAAGTTTAAAGTTTAAAGTTTAAAGTTTGAAGTTTGAAGTTGAAAGGAGGGTGACATGGCGACGATAGTACCGCAGACACCGGTGACGCTGAGTCAGGAATGGGGCGTAAGCTTCAGCGACTACAAGGTCAACGGCAAGCCCGTCGACTTCCAGGATCTCATGATCGAGATCGGCGCGAACCGCGCCGTGACGGTCGAGGGGGAGGTCGTGCCGCTCACGACCCGCATCAAGACGCGGAACGTCGAACTCGACAGATTGGGTTCGCTCTTGGCCATCTTCACGAAGACGCAGGCGGACTTCGCGAGCGACGCTGCCGGCTCCGACAAAAAGTCGGTATCCGGGATAACGTCCGACCAGTGGGATTTGCTGCGCGAGGCGTACGTGAAACGCGGCGGCTCCGATCCGGGCCCTAACTGGAGATCCGACTGGGCGAACAGCGACTGGACCAAATCCAGCGTCGAGGGCATGATACAGGCGCTCAAGTCGATGATCGACGGCCGCAACAACAAGGCGCAGACGGACATGACGCGCCTCCAGCAGCTTGTCGACCGCCGCGACGAGTCGTTCTCGACGGCTTCCAGCCTGATGACCTCTGTGAGCGACACGAGAGGAAACCTCATAAGGAACCTGTAGGGAAGAAGGTTGAAAAGTTGAAGAGTTGAAAGGTTGAAAGGTTGAAGGCGGGAGAGTTGAAAGGGTATTAATACCATGATCGGAATTGAACAGATAGCGACAAACCGCTACGCGCCGCAGGGCGCGGACGCGATTTCGCTGTACTCGAACGGCTCGGCAGAGGGCCTGACGCTCGCCCAGCTCGCGATTTCCGTCTGCCTCCAGGCGGCTTCCGCCTACGAGGGACAGAGCGTCGTCAAGATGAACATACTCACGAGGGGCGCGGTCAAGCTGGACGGCGCCGCGCAGTGGATGGAGAAGATTGCGAACGGATCGGCCGACTGGACCCAGGCGAAGGCGTACATAACGAGCGAGCTCGGGGTCAGTGACGCGGCGCTCCCGGACGCGATAAATACCTACGACAAGCGCATGGCGGCGGTGAAGGCCGTAAAGGAGAAGATCGACGCGCTCACGCAGCAGCAGCAGCGCGACATGATCGACATGCAGACGCTCGTGAACAGGCGCGATGTCGCGTATTCCACCTCGTCCAACGTCGTCCGCACCCTCGGCGCCTCGCAGGAAGCGGACGCCGCGAATTTCTAAGTTGAAAGGAGTCTGACATGGCAATCGGAACTGTTGAATTCGACCTCTCGATGGTCAGTCCGGAGTCGGGCGAGTTCCTCACAGCGCGCACGTACACCGTGGAGGGCGTGGAGAACGCGGACGGATCGCTTCGCCAGCTCTCCATCGGACAGCTCGTGATGGCGATCTGCCTCAACCGCGCCTCGCGGCTCGAGATCGGCGTGTGGGACGAGACGCAGCAGAAGTACGTCGACGGCATAATCCCGCTTATGGAGGAGATGAGCGCCACCTCCGCCCAGCTGGCGGCATTGACGGAGATCGAGAACGACATTCTCGACGGCGGGGCCAACATGGACAACATCAACACGAGCCATGTCACTTACGACGGCCGGGACTACACCTTTTACGATTTTCTTGTGAATGTGATGAAATTCAGTCCGTCCGATGTTCCGACCGGGTTCGCCGACGCCTCTAACACGGACCTCATCACGCTGATTGAGTCGAAGATGGACGAGAAGAACTCTTTCTCGCAGCAGAAGATGATCGAGCTCCAGTCGCTCACGAACAAGCGCGACCAGAGCTACGACATGATCTCGAACATCCTCAAGAGCCTCAATACGACTATGACCGGCATCGTGAACAACACGTAAGGGCATGGTTTTCGAAGATATTGTGGCGGTGCTCGAGCGCGCCTTCAAGCTTGAGCTGAGCGTCGTGCAGGACACGACGGTGTTCGAGGTGGCAAGCGAGGACGGCAGCACGAAAGTGCAGGTTCTCCTCCAGAGCGTGAGCGAGCGAAAGCTCGTGCTCCTGTCTGCCGACCTCGGCGAGC
>CACWJS010000028.1:23144-38200 GCA_902761275.1 uncultured bacterium
GGGCTGCGAAAAGCTCTTCCGCACGATGCTCGAGGCCAACAACCTCTTTTCCGGGACGGCAGGCGCGACTCTCGCGCTGGACCAGACGTCCGGGCGCTTCCGGCTCCAGAAATACGAGTCGCCCGATGAGCTCGCAAACGACGCCGAGGGGAAGCTCGTTTCCTTCATCGAGACGGCGCTCGTGTGGAGCCGCTCGATAGCCGATTTCCGTCCGTCGAACGAAGAAGGGGATCCTCCTGGCGATTTTGGCGCAATTCAAGTGTAACCTTTCCAGGTTTCGCGTGTATTCAGGTTGCCGGGAAGGTGCAGAAAAGAAAAGGAGGACCTGATATGCCAATCGTACATCTCGACGGTCTGAACATCTCGCTGGACAAGTTCAACGAGGTAGCGGACGGCAAGTACAACATCGGCCAGCTGAAGCTCAGCGAGGACGGCAAGAGCGTCTATCGCACGAATAACCACAAGACGTGGACAATCTTCAACAGCACGAAGATCAGCCCCGAGGAGTCGCTGGCGATCAAGCAGGCGTTTTGCAATGCGCTCAGCAACGAGGGCCTTGCACAGGACAAGATCGACTACGTCAAGCGCAGTCTCGGCATCTTCGGCAGCAAGCTCGAGTTGCTGAAGTTCGGGAACATAAAGCCCCTTTCGGCGGCCGAAGTGCGCGAAATCATAGACATGTACGCCGGCGAGATCAACGCGAAAAGGATGTCCGCGGCGAAGGGTACGGAAGCGGCAAAGATGCTGAAGACCAGCGCCGACATCTACCACGGCGTCAGCAAAAAGACAATGGAAGACCGCGAGACGACGCGCGGCAGAATCAACGCCAGGACCCTTGACAAGATAAAGACTGGCGCAGACTGGTCGGTAAACAGGCTGATGGACATCCTCGAGTACCCCAAGAACGGCGGCACCGTCAGTGAGGAAACGAAGGGGATTGCGTTGGAATTCTGCCTTGCCATGCAGAGCAAGCCCACCTTGCTTACACGCGGCAACAGGTCGATCGAGCTGGAGGACGCTTTCATCAAGCTGAAGCTCGAATACAACGACAAGATAAGCGCCGATATCGCACTTGACGGCGGAAGAGTCTTTAACATTGACACCGGGCTCACCAAAAGCGAACTGCACGCCCTGATGAGAAAGGTCGCGGGGCTGCCCGAAAAAATCGAGGAAACCGGCAACGAGCGGAAAGTCGGCGCGAAGGACGTCAAGGAGCGCAACAAGAAATTGCTCGAAGACTTGAGTTTGCTTTTCGAATTGGTCAATGACCAGGACGCCTACAACGCCGAAGTAAGCGAGGTCGCGGCAAACTTGAAACCGCGCAACGGGCTTAGGTTGACGGAGGAAGACCGCCTTAACCATGCAAAGCTGAAGTGGCGCGACAAGAGGATGGATCCCATCGTGACAAAGCTCTCAATGGCGCTGACCGAGGCGAGGGGGTTCGACGACAGGAACGTCAAGCTCGTGAACGATGTGCGCGAAGTCTGCTACGGCAACAAGGTGATTGACGCGAAGAAGCTTCTCGACGATATCTCCGACGTCCTCTTCAAGAAGCCAGCCGATCCCAAGAAATCCGCCCATGCCGGGAAGAACGCCGATCCCCTGAAGAACGTCGACGACGCGAAACTCAAGAACCAGATCGACGACCTCGGAGAGAACTTGAACATTAACGCCATTCTCAATGGAAACTAAGGAAGGATGCCATGAAGACCTGCTGAATCTCGGCTTCGGCCTCATGCACGACGGCCTGCCGTCCGTCGCGCGCGAGGCCTCCGCCGCCGACCCCGCCGGATTCGACTTCATCCATGTCTGACTGAAAGGATAGGCACCGACCCGGCGCAGCCCCGGATTTTCAACCTTTCAACTTTCAACCTTCAAACCTTTCAACCTTCAAACCTTCAAACTTACAACAGGAGAAACACACCATGCCACTCGACATCAGCTTCGACCAGTTCAACCGCATCGCGTCGGGAACGCACAACGCCGGACAGATCGACTACAAGGGTTCCGACAACAACGTCACCCTGAAGAAGGTCAACGCGCACGTCCGCTATCAATCCCTGAACACCGCGACGATCGACGCCAAGCGTGTTGTGGACATCAAACAGGCGTTTGTGCGGGCGATGGAGTCGAAGCTCGGGTCCGACAAGGGGGCGATCGCCGAGATCCGCAAGTCCCTTGGGCTTCCGCCGGACGACTCAAACCCACGCGCGCTGAGCGCCCGCGCGATCGAGCCGCTCACGCGCCAGGAGGTCCGGCAGATCATCGACCGCTACGTGAATCGCGCGGACGGCTCGACCGCTCGGCAGGACGCCGCGGAAATCGCCGCCCGGCGCGACGCCGTGAACGTCCAGAACCAGCGCGCGCTGCCGATCCGGATCGGCGACCAGTCGTTTCGTCTCGACAAGATGGCGGCGGAGCTTGAAAAGAAGACGGTGGCGGAGCCGGCGAAGTCCCAGGCCGCCGAAATCCTGAAGACGCTCACCCGGCCGGACGGCAAGATCGACATCCCCGCGCTCGCCCGCTCGCTCAACGTCTTCGCGTTCATGGCGGAGCGCTCTGCGGCCGCCGACAAGACGGAGGGTGCGCCAGACGCCGAAAAGCGCTTTGCGGCCGCCTTCGCGCAGGCGCTCGACTCGCTCGACAACGGCACGCTTTCTCAGGTCTACCAGGGGCTCATCTCGCGCGACGCGGACGGCCTCAAGAACGAGCTTTCGCGGCGCCTCGCGAAGTTCGACCTCACGACGGAACAGGCCGGCGTGTGCTGCCGCATGGCTTTTGCCCTCGGTCACCTAGAGGCGCTCGTCCTCGGCGAAATCTCCCACCGCATCGCGCTCGGCAAGGCGGAGACGCCCGAAGCGCGCCAGGCGCTCATGGCGCAGGCGCCGGTCTTCCGGCATTGCGGGAACGACGTGCAGCGCGACCTCTCGAAGCGCGGCGGCGCCGACGAGATGACGAGCGTAAATCTCGAAATCCTCACGAACCGCGCCGCCTACGGCAGCATCCACGGAGGAGAACTCACGGGGAAGGCCGACAAGGAGATGCGCGACGCGGGCTTCACGGAGGCCGACGCGCACGACATCGGCGACATGATCCGCAAGAGCGAGCTGACGGTCAACGCCCACCTTTCGAACCTCCTCGGCTGGCGCAAGGGGCAGGATCCGAAGAACCCGCCGCTCTTCCAGCCGGGCTATTCGCTCGTCAACACCTTCGTCTCCAAGGAGCAGAAGAACATCGCCAAGGACGCCAACTCCTACCTCGTGCGGCGCAACCAGATCGAGAAGCACTTCTTCCCCGAATACGGCAGCATGCCGCAGTTCGAGGGCAGGGACCGCCCGAACTACGCGGCGTTCAATCTGGCCAACGGCGTCCAGGGCGCCGCGCCGAACTACGGCGGCGTCGTGTTCGTGATGAAGGAGCACGTCAAGCAGCAGGCCACCTACACGCTCAGCGACACCTTCTTCGCCATCAAGTTCGATTTCACCAAGCCGGAGGAGTGCAAGGCCAGATTCCTCGAAAGCGCCGGAAAGTATCTCTCCAAGTTCGTGAAGCCCGAGGTCGTCGCGCAGCTCGCCGACCCTTCCACGGCGGCCGGGGCCGCCCTCGAATACTTCTTCCGGCTGTATGCCGCGAGCGGGGTCATCACGGGCAAGGGGCTCGAGACAGACAATAGATTAGTGCAGATCGAGGATTCCCTGAACGCCAACCGCATCGAAGGCGCGCGGAAGATCGACAAGGACGACCTCATGGCCGTCCTGTTCGACGCGATCGGCGTGAAGGAGGACGGGGCCTCGCGCGTGGCCGGCTACGACAACATCGAGAATCTCCTGGCCGGCATGGAGGAGCTGGACCCCGTCCTCATGGGGCTTTCCACCGTCCGCCGCGCGGCGAATCCCGGCGAATCCATCCAAGTCGCCGGAGGCGAATACATCGAGGCGCAGCTGCACGGGCCGATCGTCGTCTCGCGCGACGTGGCGGAAATGCGCGTCGACGTCGGCGAAATCGACGAGCACTACCGAAATCTGGCGGACGACGACCCCTCCGTCACCGGCGGCATGGACAAGGACAAGTGGATCGCCGCCCAGATCGCCGCCGACAGGGAGAAGCTCCTCCGATTCGGCAAGGACAACGGCTTCAAGGTGACGTTCTGGGAGAAACCCGACGGACATGCGATCGACGTCGCGAAGGCGAATCTCGTGTCCGACACGCGCACGGTCAAGCGGATGATGCAGGAGAAGAACGAAGCCTATTTCCACGACTTGCTGGACAATCATTCGAACGAGCTTTTCG
Organism: uncultured bacterium; assembly: GCA_902761275.1. GTDB lineage: Bacteria > Verrucomicrobiota > Kiritimatiellia > RFP12 > UBA1067 > UBA1067. The sequence goes on from CACWJS010000028.1 coordinate 27,435, forward strand.
ACATGGCGTTCAAGGGGCTCTCGAATAGCTCCATCGTTTTGGCGCGGTCGCTTTTCGGCGAGGGACTGGCCAACGCCCCGGAATGGCTTGGCGACGTCCTGCGCGCCGCCGCCGGGCGTTCCCTGGAAATGATCGACAACCTCGAAACCGACGACAACTACCGCAAATCGGACATCCGGGAAAGCGTCGTTTCGAACATGAGCGAAGCGCTGGGCCAAATTCTGGACGCCGTGTCGGCCGGCCGGAAGCTCGGCGAGACCGACGACAGAAGGCTTCTCGCCTTGATCGGCGAAGGTCTCGACTCCGGCATGAAGGCTCACAACGTCATGAATTTCGTCGCGGCCAAGATCGTCCGGGAGCGCATCGCCGCCGACCCGCAGGCCCTGATCTGGGAGACGCTGGAGAAGGAGCTTGCCGACCGCAAGGACGAAATCGCGGCGCTCGGGCTCCCCGGCGGCTTCGTTCCCGGCGGTGCGGCCCTCAAGCGAATCCTCGGCAAAATCGAGGAACACCTTGCGAAGTTCGCCTCGAAAGGCGGCGCAGCGGCATCTCTGACGAACTGCCGGAAGCTTGTCGACGAAATCCGCCGGAAAGTCATCGCGCCGGAAATCTCCTCGCGCCTCGACCACCTCAAGGCCGTTGCGGGGAAGCCGTTTCCCGACGAAGCGCTGAAGGACTCGTATTACGGCTGGGCGCTCAACGCCGGAAAGATCAAGTCCGGCGAGGAGGCCACGGGCGTGAAGGCCGGCGCGGAGACTCTCTACGCCTCCCTTTCGGCGCTGCTCTCGGCGAAGCGGGACTTCGGCGCGCCCGCCTTCATGGCCGCGCTTCAGAACGTCGTCCGGATCATAGACGAGGCCTGCGAAGCGGACGCCGCCGCCAACTATCAGGGCGAAGACGCGCGCCTCGGCCCCGACGACCGCAACGGATACGTCTCGCGAGCGGTGTCCGTCGGACTGGCCGCGATCGAGGCGAAAATGGGCCGCCAGGCCCTGGAGAAGCTCGCCCGCATCCTCTCCTCGCCCGCCGTCACCGACCTGCGCCAAGCCATGGGCTCGGTGTCGGATGCCGAAGGCAACCCGCTCACCACCTGCGCGACGATCGGCTTCGCCATTGCCGAACGGCTGCAGAACAAATACGGCTTCGCCTCCATGCCGCTCAAGCTCTCGATCATCCCGTATTCCCAGATCCCGCCGAACATCCGTTCGCTCCTGTCGGCGATCGACCCCGAGACCATCGCCACGCTCGACGCCAAGACGCCCTACGCGCCGCAGACGACCAAGACGATGCCCCCGGCCCTCGACCCGACGGCCGCGCCCACGACCCTCGCACAGCGCAGGAAGGCGCTCATGGGCGCGCTCCCCGCCTACGGCAGGCACGAGAAGACCTTCGAAGACGGCCGCAACATCCACGGCCGCGGCCACGCCACGCGCGTGTTCGTCTTCGCGAACGTCCTCGGCAACATCATGCGCGAGCGCGGCGTCAGCGTGGACATGGGTTCGCTCTCCATCTCCGCCGCCGGCCACGACATGGGCCGCAAGGGCGGCGGCACCGACCACTGGGAGAAGGAATCCGGTCAGCTCGTCGCGAATCTCGCCGAAGAGACCTATCCAGGCGCCTACGGAGACGAGTGGAAGACGCAGACCAATCTCAACGTCTCCGCCGGCCACGGCGCGGATGCCGACGCCCAGCGCACGGTCGAGGGTCTTCTCATGAAGGCCGCCGACTCGCTCGACTACACGCGCGTCGCGCCGCTTGAGGCGAATCGCTTCCACTTCCTCGAGAAGACGCTAAACGTCGGAGGCGTCCACGTCATGCAGGACGACGCTCTCCGCAAGGCGCTCATGCACGAGGCGGAGCTCCTCACCAAGGCGACCTCCCCCCTCGCCGCCAAACGCGCGGAGATCCATCGCCTCAAGGAGAGCGCCAACGAGCAGGACAACATACGGGGCCAGGCGCTGGACAACGAAGTCGTAGCCGAGGAAAGAAAGCTCGCACAGCTCTCCGACCAGGAGGTCGTGGACAGGATCGAGGCTGAAATCCGCGACAATCCCACCAAATACCCGCTCCTCAACAAATACTACTTCTACGACCAAGAGTAGCCCCCGATTTTCAACCTTTCAACTTTTCAAGGAGTCACACAAAGTTATGGCAATCAATCTCGCGAACCTCAACATCTCGCTCGACCAGTTCCAGAAGATTTCGTCGGGCTGGTTCAACGCCGGCGAGGTCCGGCTCAAGGACGAGCACCCGACCTGCTAGATGTCGTTGCGCTGGCTGCGCAGGATATGGAATAATTCGCGTGTGAACAAAAGTTAGGTGGATATCCGCCAAAGAATTGGAGGGTACATGATTGTCAAGCGCGAAGAATCGGTCAGCAGGCTCGTTCGACTGATGGGGAACGGGAATGTGAAGGTCATCACCGGAATCCGTCGGTGCGGCAAGAGCTTTCTGCTGAGCGTCCATGGGGTTCCCATGGACGATTAGATGCTTATGTATCCGCGCTATTTTCTGACAGTTTCTCGTGGCGTCGGATGGCACGAATATGATAGAATATGTGCCGTAAAATGCAACAAAGCATGACGAGCACAACATCCAGATTCGCCTATCATGGCGGGACGGAAGCCGTAATCGCGCCGGAAGAAATCCGCATGAGCGAACAAGCTTTCCAGCCGCTCCTCTACGCAATCTCGGCCGACGTCGTGAAGCGCCTCGTCGCTGGCGGCATGAGCCTTGGCACCGCACTTGGCGCGTTCTATTCCTCTCAGCTCTACGCCGCGCTCAGCGACAGTGCGACGGGGCTTTGGCGTGCGCCGACGCGCAGCCTCGTTGCATTCTTTGACGAAGAGCGCAGAACCGGCCATCTTCCCCTCGATTGGAGCGAATGACGATGAACGGCTACAACAAGATAGATTACGCCGTCAACATCGTCGAGGCCTACCGCCACGCAAAGGGACTTTCCGGCGAAGAGGTCGCCAAGCTTTTCGGCGATGCTGGCGTATTCAAGTTTCTGGAGGACTTCGGCGACACCCTCCACTGCCAGAGCGATGAAGCGACAATAGCCGAAATAGACGATTTCATAAAGACCCAAACCCCGTGACGCGCTACATTCAGAGCGTCCATGGGGTCTGACCCCATGGACGATTCGCCGCCCCCGGTCATTGTGCCGCAGTACATCTTCGGCGCGACCTTTCCTTTCTAGCCGACAGGCAGTTTCTTGCTCTATTTTGCGGATTTTGCGGAAATCAACCACTCCCCAAGTCGGGGGAATGGTGGTATAATCTATGTAACCTTTGGCAATGTGGCGTGTAAACAAAGCAGAACCTTTCAAACCATCCTATCAAAGTGTAATAAATGGTATAATATCATCCACAATCATAAGGAAGGAGAGTTGGACATGCTAGACGGTATTTCGCAGAGCCTCGTCAACATGACGAGCAAATTCGGCAAGGGCGACCTCGACAAGGGGGTCGTATTCGACACGCAGACCGGCAAGTTCGCGGTCAATCGCAATGCGGACCAGATGGGTCTCGGCGACCACAACTACTTCCAGAACGAGACGCCGACGGAGCTGGGGAGGCAGAACGCCATCATCAGGAGCGCGCTCGCGAACTCCCTCAAGAAGATTCTGTCCGAAGGCGGCGGATTGATCGGCCAGGCCCAGCAGAAGGCCCTGGACGAGATTTTTACGACGCTGTTCGGTGCGACGGACGCAACCGGCAACTTCGGGAAGGACATGGAAATCTACCGTCCGATTACGGCGCGGACGGTGAAGCAGCTCGTCACAAAGGCCCAGAAGGCGCATGCGCAGGCTGCGCTCGAGGCGCTCCCGGCCGGGAGCGCGAAGATCGCCGCCGCCGAGAAGCTCATCGCCAGGCTCTGCGCCAACGCCTCCCTCCACGGGAAGACGGACACCGTCCAGAAGATGGTGGAGAAGCTCGAAGGCGACCTCGCCAAGTGCGGCGCGAAGCTCGAGGCGGCGACGACGGAGAGGGCGCGCGCCAAGGCGAAGGCGTCGATCGTCGCGACGGTCGACAAGTTCATCCGCGAGGCTTCGCAGCTCGATGCTGAGATGCCGGGGGCGGATTTTGCGATCGAGGTGGCTATCGAGGAATATACGGACTCGACGGGGAAGTTCCTCGGTCCCGGTTTCTGCGCGCAGTTCCACAAGCGCGCCATGGGCATGATCGAGCCGGGGATGACCTTCGATGCATTCAAGGCGAAAATCGCCGAGGCACTGCCCGGAATCGTCCATGAGGCACTGGCGAACGCCTCCTCTCCGCTCGTCTTCAGCTCCAGGCAGCCCGGCGTCCCGCAGCCCGCCGCCGTGGGCCTTTCGCAGGAGAAGATGAACGCCGTCCGCGCCGAGTTCCAGGATTCCATCGCGAACGGACAGACGCTCGTCCAGAACGGGACGAACCTCACGTCCGTGCCGGGGTTCTCGATCGGCGCGGACAAGTTCGACACGACCGTGTTCCTCAAGGGCCAGCCGAAGCCGTCGGACAACAGCAGGAGCATGGACGAGAGTTTCACCGCGAACATGCGTTCCCGCGGCGAAGCGAGGCCCCTCGTCAAGGTGGTCAATCCAGACGGATCGATCATTTCGCTTCAACGCTGCGTCGCCTCCCATGTCGACACGGTCTGCGGAGGGGCCGGCGTGCAGTCCACCGCCGTCAAGGCCGCGATGATGCTCGACCTCGGCCGGCTCGTGGGCGGTATCGCGGAGGATCTGCATCTCGACGGCAAGCTCCGTGAGGGCCTCAAGCAGGGATGCGACTGCACCCTGACGCTCAACGACGACGGATCGATCGACGTCACGCTCTCGACCAAGCCGGAGAGCAGCGTGGAATGCTCGCTGACGCTCAGGATCTCGACGGAGGGCGAGCGCTCGCTCGTCTCGTTCTCTGGCGTGAAGACGAGCGACGCCTTCGCCGACAAGGTCGAGCAGGCCGAACGTCGCTCCGCCTTCGTCGCCAGGATGAATCCTGATACCGGCTCCATCGTCAAGATGGCCGCCGCCAAGCTCGCCGAGATCAAGCAGTATGTCGAAGCGCCGAACGTGTCCGCACGCATCGGCGAAGAGAACATGAACTCCCTCCAGGTGTCCGTCACCGGGCTTTTCAACGGACTCATCGGCGAACTGCGCCACCTCGCGGACGACCCCGCGGCGCGTCTCGAGAAGACGCCCGACCAGTACGAAAGGGACTTCGCCACGCAGATCGAAAACCTGCGCCAGCGCACGCTCGCGCGCATCCAGTCGAACCTCTTCCTGGCGGTCGACTTCAAGAAGTCCTTCAATGACATCGCGGCGAAGTGCAACGCAGCTGCCGGCAGGCTGGACGCGGCGGGAATGAACGGGCTCGCGAACGTCGTGAGGGATTTCATGGTGCGGACCAACACCTACCTCGCGGACCTGCGGTCCAACTTCATCCTCTCGGGGGAGGTGTCCGAAAGGGCGGCCAAGGAGCTTACGACGGCGGTGAAGGCCTTTGCCCGGCGCGCCATCGACGTCCTGACCTCGCTCAATGACAAGCCGACGGCGGAGGACGCCGTGGCGTTCGCGACAGGACTGAAGTCGCTGCGCTTCCCGGTGCTGGCGTTCAGGACGTTCTCCGAGGGCGCCCGCACCGCGATGCTTTCTGCGAGCGGACTCCTCTCAACCGAGGCCGTCGACCGGGCGGCGATCGGAAAGCCCGGGTACGGTCCCGTGGCCAAGGCGGTTTCCGATTTCGCGGATGTCGTCAACAATCTGCTCTCGCAGGCGCGCGGATGGGGGAACAACGCTCAGGCGCTGGAGTTCAGGAGCCTCGCCGAGGGCAGGCTCCGTCGCATAATCCAGACGGTCGTAAGCGGCATCGACAGCGGGACGGACCTGAGCCAGGGCATCGGCGGGGTCCTCGCCGAAGAGCTTGCGCCCATCTTCGGCACCTTCGCGAACTACGAGCGCCAGAACATCCAGGACACGTTCTCCCGGAAGGCCGACGCGCACATCGCCACGCTCCAGGACATCCGGAACAACGGCGTGTCGGTCAACGGCGTCCGCGTTCCGCTGAGCGAAGCCCAGCGCGCCGACGTGGACGACGCGATCGCCAGGATAGGCGCCCTCAAGGATGGCCTCCAGAACGTGCAGGGCGACAGCCGTCCGATCACCCGCGAGGGGCTCGCGGCGTTCATGTCCAGACTTGACGGCGCCGTCGGCAAGTTCATGGAGAAGCTGGCGAATCCGGGTCCGAGCCGCGCCCCGAAGCAGAACTTCTTCGCCAAAGCGTTCGGCGGCCTCGGCGGCAAGCTGGATGGCGACGCCGACTACCGCATCGCCCTGCCGGCGGTGCCGACGGACTACAACGCATCCGCCACTAACGCGGCGAATCCCTTTGCGGGACAGGGCGGCGCCGGGTTCGCGTCCTTCGACGAGCTGTCGCGCACCATACGCGCCCAGACCGCGATCGGCAGGACGATCAACGCCGACAACCCCGAGCTCAAGACGATGGCGCTCGACGTCTTCTACGAACTCGAGGAGGCGAGGCCGTACCTGGAGATCGACGATAACAACAACATCCTGGGGTTCAAGGAGATCAACGGCGAGAAGACCGGCGAGCTCATCGTCGCCGCGGCGCTGAAGGCCGCGGTCGCCAGGCGCACCGCCGCCTGCGTCGCCGAGCTGGCGACGCTCCAGAACGGCGTCGCGCTCGATGTCGAGAAGTACACCGGACCCGCCGGGATGACGGCGCTCAAGGCGGCGATCAGGGATGCCTTCCCGGCCGAGATCAACCGCTTCGCGGTGGTCGCCCGGGCGGAGGCACGGCCGGTCGGCGAACTCCTTCCGGGCGAAGTCCTGAAGCGCGGCAACAACATCTTCGGACTCGACCTTGAATACGTCCGCAGGCAGGGGAAGCTCGAAGCGCTGAAGACGATAGTCCTCGGAATGATGATTTCGAATTCCCGCGACGCCTACCTGACGCTCAAGGCCGAGGACCCCGCCGCCGCCAACCAGCTGATGGAGCGGTGGCTGAGCCAGCGGGAGCCCCTCGGTGACGATTTGAAAACGCTCATGATGATCGACGGCGCCGCGATGAGGGGACTTCAGGCGTCGCTCCTCAACGGCGATCTGCCGCTCGACGGCAGCATCAATCTGCCGACGGCGCTTCTGCTGCAGGACCTCTCGAAGTTAGGTGGCGAACGCGCCAACGGGGAGCTGATCAACGCGGACGCGGGGTTCGTGAACCCCAATCCCGGCGAGAACTACATCATGCTCCTCAGGAACGGGCTCACTCCCGAGAGGATCGCCCAGTTCTGCAACGTAGGAAACGAACCGAATCAAAGGTTGGCGAACAGCCGTATGGACTCGAAGGTCTCCTCGCTCTTTTCAATCCTCTCCAACCTGTACGTGATCGGCAGGTGCGATGCGGGGAGCGTCGACGAGGTGTGCCTGCGAGTCCTCCACAAGCACGTCTACGAGACCACCGCAGACGACTTCTCGAATAAGCTCTCCCTCATGCGCAAGGGTGTGGTCGATCTCATCAATCACCCGGATCCCAATGACGACACCCCTCCGCCCGCAGGCCTGCAGGATCTGGATCCGATGTCGCAGCTCAACGCCGAGCAGCGGGAAGGCGCGATGTTCTTCAAGCGCACCGCGATCCCGACGACCGCCCATGTTGCGGAGACGCTGGCCGTCTACAACGTGCTCAAGCAGATGTCCGCGCCGAACGGTCCGGCCGAGTCGCAGGTGACCTACAACGGCGTACAGTTCACGCTCAGCGTCGCGAACGGCGTCCTCACCGCGAAGGAGCGGGTGAACATCGACGTCTGGCAGCTGCGCGACGGGTCGAATAAGGACGACTACCATCTCGACAAGGTCCGGAAGAACGTCGAAATCCCGATCGTGTGCCCCCTCGACGTGCGCGGCTTCCTCTCGCAGATCGAAGACGAGATCGCGGCCAACGCGACGGTCTACGGACGCGAGGCGGCGCTCGCGCTCTTCAACGCGGAGGGCTTCGACGCCGGCTCCAGCCGCGCCCGCCAGCTCGCGCTGAACGTGATCGCCGGCATCACCGGCACGCTCGCGACTGAACTCTGCCACGTGCCCACCACGGACCTGACGGAACTCGCGCGCGGCATGCTGCAGACCCAGGGCGACCCGAAGGCGTTCTTCAAGGAGAGGCTCGCCGGCCTCAACGGCGACGGCGTGACGCGCTTCAACGGCGCGGCCACGCTCGAACTCTACCGGAAGATGCAGGCGGCCGACCGGAACCAGCTCGACGAGAAGGTCAAGCTGCCCGTGGAAAACAAGACCCGCGAAGGCGAGACGCTCGTCCAGTCGCGCCGTCGCCGCGTCCACGAGTTCATCGCCGAACTCGTGATGCCCGACGACACGACTCGCTACGACATCGACCGCGACGCCGGCAGGACCGACGCGGACATCATGCGCCGGACGATACTCTCCCACAAGTACGAACTCGGCATCGTGCTGCGTTCGCTCGGCTCCGATTCGGACCTCCTCGACACCTTCAGCCTGGCCACCGGCGGCGAAGTCGACGGCGTGGTGCCGCGCACCCACGAGATCACCACGACCCTCAAGGCGCGCATGATCCAGCTGAAGTCCATGGTGGACGCGGCGGGCGGGCTGGACGCCTTCTTCCAGGCGCTGGAGACGAACGACGGCGCGGGCGTTCCCGGGCTCGCCGACTTCCTCAATGGATTCTCCTCCGACCTCGCCTCGGCCTCGGACAAGGTGCTCGCGAAGATGCAGGGCGTCCTCACCGAGAAGCTCGCCACCGCGTTCCGCCAGTCCACGGCGACCGCCAAGAACAAGCAGCTCTGGCAGAAGACGCTGGATGAAATCGCGGGATCCGGCACGCTCGACGTCGACACCGGCTACGGTCAGCTTCTCATGGAGGCGCTTTCGACCTACTTCTCCAAGATGGAGCCGATCGACCGCCACCGCATGGCGTCCTCGCTGCTGCGCTACGCCGGCTCCGAGTCCAACTCCGGCGAGATTCTGGGCGCACTCATCAAGGGCGCGGGCCCGGTGCTGCAGAAGCTCATGCAGGGCCTGCCGCAGACCGCGCTACCGCAAGACCTCCGGCAGGCGGTGGCGGACCTCAAGTGCAACCTCCCGTCCATACCGCCGGAGATGGTCCGCGCCACGCTCCTCGACATGGTCGAGCGCTCCAACGGACGCATCACGTCTATCGAGCTGACGAAGTCCCTCGGCGCGGCGACGGTCGGCCAGGCGTTCCTCTGCAAGATCGTGACGGTCGACAACCCCGCCGGCGAGGAGTGCGTCGTCAAGATCCTGCGTCCGGACGTCCAGGCCCGCGCCCGCCGCGAGCGCGACCTCTTCCTCGACATCGCGAAGCGGACGAAGGGAATGGCGGGCGTGTTCGACGTCCGGCTGGAGGGCATCTTCAAGGAGCTTGACTTCACGGTTGAGGCCAACAACGTCAAGCAGGGCTCGATCTACACCTCCGGCGTCGTCAACGACAAGATCGAGGGCGTGCGCAGCATGGAGCTCTACCCGTTCATCGCGGCGACCGCCAACACCCTTGTCGTCCGCAAGGCCCCCGGCGTCACCTACGACCGCTTCATCGCCGACTCGAAGGCCAGGGTCGACACGGTCCTCGGCAAGCTGAAGAAGGTCCGCAACGCCGACGGAAGCGTAAACTACCTCAGCGGCGACCCCACCAAGATCCTCACGACGCGCGAGGCGCTCCTGGACACCTACAACGACATCCTCCAGCGGCAGAAGCAGCTCACCGGCTTCATCGAGAAGTGGACGTTCGAGGCCATCTTCGACGGCGGGTTCTTCCACGGCGACGTGCACGCCGGCAACCTGATGTGCGACGGAACGCGCCTCACGGTGATCGACTACGGCAACGCCTCCAGGTTCTCGGCGAGCGAGCTCAACAGCCTCAAGTGGGCGCTCGCCTGGATTCCGGCGAAGAAAGCGTCCAAGTTCCTGGAAAACTACGAGAATCTTCTCTCGGCCGAAGGCAAGAAGACCCTCGCCGCCAAGCGCAATGACCTCGTCAGGGCGCTGCAGGAGGTCTTCGACCGCGCGGACGCCTCCGACATCGGGCGCGTCATGTCGGCGGCCTTCCAGCTCATCCAGGAGATGGGCGTGGAACTGCCGGGTCCGATCTTCAGCATGCTGCAGAGCATGCAGCGTCTGGACGAGACGGTGAGACTCATGAACGAGCAGCTGTCGGAGATCAAGACAGCGCTCAGGTCGATGAGGCTCACCGACACCCTCCAGGATGGCGAGACGGACACCCTCCAGGATGGCGAGACGATGCCCGACTTCCTCGTGCAGATTAAAGAGATGATCGATCCCCAGACGCGGACGAAAGACATTCACAACGGAATCACCCTCCAGACGGTCTTCACCCAATTCCAGGATCTGATTTCCTCCGGAAACGTCGACGAGATGGTTCTCAGCGAGAACATCCGGGCCTTCAATTATTACGTGCAGGGGAGCATGGGTGTGCAGCAGGAGGGCGACAACCAGCAGAATCAGACCTACGAAGCCAAGTTGAACACTTTGGTCGATAACTGGGCGAACAATCCCGACTCCGCCGAAGCGAGGTCGGCCGTCTTCGCCCAGCTCGACCAGATTCGCGAGTACGCAGATTTCGTTGCCCGATTCGGCGCCACAATCTCCCGTCTGAACGCAACCTCGATTCTGGCGACGCTCGCCGCCACGCCTTCCGAGCCCGTCTCGCAACACCGCGAAGAGTGGCGCCAGTTCGTGCATTCGCTGGTCG
>CACWJS010000029.1 GCA_902761275.1 uncultured bacterium
CTCCCGATCTTTCGTGTATTTCGTGTATTTCGTGGTTATGAGTTGCGCGTTCAACCGAGCAGAGTTGAGAGGGATTTTAGCCGTGTAGATCGTGTAGAGGTGGAGAGGCGCTGACGCGCGACCACGAACCGCCCATTACGTGGGCTGCACGAAAATGTGGAACGCACCTTTTCATTTCGTGTCCTGCGTAGGCAGGTTTTCGTGACGCGGGCATCTGACGCGGACCGAAGGTCGAGACGACGCGGGGACGACGGGCGAAGGTCGCCCATGACTGGTCAATCTCCGTGAAGCTAAAGGAACTTCGCAGCGACCTTCAAGCCACGGCGTCGACGCGGCGTCTCAAGCGGCGTCAGACGCGCGTCAGATGCGCCGCGCGTTCGTGGTCGCGCGTCAGCGCCAAACGCTTTGGTATGCCTTTGCAGAGACTATTGCCTCTGCACATGGCTACACACCAAGAAGCACCTCACGCCATCGACGCCTGAAGCTTCTTGACCTCCGCAAGCGAGAGGCCGGAAAACTTCGCAATGTCCTTCAATGCAAGCATCCCGCTCTTCAGCATCCGCTTCGCGGTCGCGAGCATGGTCTCGCGCTTGCCCTTGGCCCTGATTCTTTCCATTGCCTTGCACATAGTGCGCCTCCCTTCTTCTGAATTCTTGAATTGGCCGACTCTCTTCCTGAGAACGTCGAAATAACTATGGGGTCTGTCCCCGCCGGCGGTGGGTGACCTCAAGCACAACGGGGCCGATCAGACCCGACGGACGGGGCTTTGCGTCGGCGGAGAAATAGTCCCATGTCGAAAATGTCACGCGCCCAGACGTGCGCTGGGCGATCCCCTTTGCGAAGTCAGGCAGAGCCGAAAGCCCCCTTCCGCTGAAGACCGGCTTGTCGTTGTCGTCCTTCGCAGAGTGTATCCACCCCCACTCGCAGTCCTGCGGCAACAGTTCGTCTCCAATCATCCTGTTGGCCCACGTCGTCCACACCTCGAACTCGAAGTGGTCGCTACGTCCCTTGATGGCACGTGTGACATCAACTTCCCACGGATTGCACCACAAGACCCCGAAGTCGACATCGTTGACCTTCACGCGGCAAAGCCCCTCGACCCTGCCAAGCTTCAGGACGATGCGCGTTGGACTCTTCAGCTCCTTCTCGTACTTGCCCCAGGGAACATCGACCCAATACATTAGCCGCCCGGAATAGTACTTGAACCTTGGGTCGTCCAGCTCGGAAAGCGACTTGAGCTCCGCAAGTACGCGGTTGCCGTCCGCACCCCACGGCTCCTCGCAGCGCACACCGTAGCAGAAGGAAAGCGGCAGGACGGCCTTGTCGCCTTCCGGCGGCTTCGCGACTGGCTCGTCAGGTCGCACCGGATTGAACGTGCGCGAGCCCTTCTCGTCCGTGACGGTAAAACGAGACTCGAACGGGCTGTATCCCGACACGCGCTTCGGCGTCACGTTCGCAGTGAAGAGTATCGTCGTCGCGCCGTCGCGCCGGGCAGTCGCGCAGATGCCGCTTGGCACTTCGGCTACAGACGCGGGGTCGACCCTTACGCCACGCTGAAGAAGGCGCTGGCAGCGCGTCAAATAGGCGAAGAACTCCTTCCCCGGTTCGAACCAGCTCTGGTTCTCGCCGAAGTGCGTTCCCCACCAGCCCATCGTCATGCCTGGTTTCAGACCTTCGTCGAACGGCTGGTGAACCCAGTGGTGCAGAAAGAGCCGGTTCACGCCGCTCGCAAACGCAAGGTCCGCGTAGGGTTTCAGCTTTTCCGGCGTCATCGACCACGCCGCGTGCTGCGGAAGCGCGGTGAACGCCTCGGCAGCGACAATCGGCGCATCCTTCATCAAGGCGGCGGTCTTGATCCACTCCTCGCTGAAGATACCTGTGCCGCTCGTCGGCGGCGGCTTGCCGGAAGCCCAGAACTCCACCATCGGCACGGAAGCGTATTTCCAGGCGTCGGCTGTCTTGAAAGGCCCGACGTACGGCTCGAAGTACCAGATGAGGCCGCAATCGTCGAGCGCCTCACGGAAGAGCTTGTAGTGGCGCTCGCAGTAGAGCTCGGACACGGTGTCGGCAAGGTCGCGGCGAAACTTCTCCGCGCCCACGACCTTCGCGCCGCCGAGCGCGGGGAGAAACGGCAGAGGGTCGTACCCCCGCCGACGGGCGAACTCCTCGCGCATGTCGTCCGTCCAATCCGCTGGCCCCGCCTCGTAGCTGTCCATCGTCATGTGCCGGAGCGTCGTGCCGAAATGTGCGCCGAGATGCGCTTTCAGAGGTTCGAGGACGTTCTTCAAATGGAGTTTCGTCGCCGCGACGCTCATCTTGTCGCATTCGAGGGCGGTTTCCTCTATCTCCGTCGGCACAGGATGCGAACGTACGCCAGTACACGTATAGCCGATGCGCCAGATCCGCCCATCCGCTTCTGCAAAGCCGATGTCGCGGTAGAATCCAAGGATCGTCTCGGGCTGAGGGATGTCCGCCCTGTCAGTTCCAACCGGAGCGGAAGACACAACGACCTTCTTCATCGCGTGAGCGGGGTCGATCCACGTTCCGCCAGACGTCGAAAAACCGGCGCAGTTGTGGATGCCAAGCTCTACGCCGTTCTTCTTCGCCTCTTCGCAAGCGATGAGAAGAAGTCGCCAGTATTCGTCGTTGCGGTACTTCAGCGCGGGGTTCACCGAGTCGACGAGTCGGCTCTGCCAGGTGCCCGCCTGTGCCGTTATGTTGAATATCGTCGCCCCGGCGATCCCCGCCTCGCCCATGGCCTTCATGTCGCGGCGGATGCCGGTCTCGCTCACGTTGGAACCGAGCCAGTGCCACCAGACGTATGGCCCGGCGGGGTCGCGCGCCGCCATTGCCGCGAGCACCCCGCACATCGCCGCGGCCAACACTGTCTTTTTCATGTTCATGCTCAATGCCCTCGTCATGCGTACAAATTACCATAGTCTCCCCAAACCGCGCAAGTGCAAACTTGCGAAGCAGGTCAAAGCAGGTACAAAACAGTCAGAACGTCTCGCCTGTTTTCCACTCGCTGCCGAGCTCGAGGTCGGGAGGGAACATCCCCGTCTTAAGATAGCCGACCACGGCCTCGGACACCGCGCGTCCATGTGCGCCAGGGTCCATCTCAAGACGCGAGAGCGGTTTTACCCACACCGGTCCGAGGCCCTTGTTGGCGTGCGTCACCACCGCAACGTCCTCCGGTATCCGCACCCCCGCAACGGCAAGCGCGACGAGCGCACCCTGCGCAAGATAGTCGTCCGTGAAGAGGAACAAGTCTGGCAGGCGCTTCCTCCCCGCAATGCGGTGACGCATTTCAGAAAGCGCGGCCATAGAGACCTCCTGGGGGGAGCTCTTGCGCGGAATGTTCACAGAATCCACGGCGACACCTGCGTGCGAAAGCATCTCGGAGACATCGAACGCGCCTTCCCCCGCATATTTGAACTGGACGATGCTCCGTATCCTGCGGCGAACGCACTCTTTTATGAATTCCGCCACCGCCCTGCCGCTCTTTATCTCGATTCGCGCCACGCACAGCGGCGAGTTGAAACTCGGCAGCGGCGCACCGTCGCCGACAAGGGCGAACAGGCAGCCCGCGTCGACCACAATTCGCTTCGCCTCCGTGCGACCGCCGACGAGGATCACAAAAGACCAGCTGTCCTTCAGCATCTTGGCGAGTCTGCGGCACGCCTCGGCCTCGCTCCGCATGCCGGCGTGGATTGTCGAGACCCTGTATCCGGAAGCGAGGAGCCGCGCGTCAAGAACCGACATGAGCTCCGAGAAATAGTAGCTGTAGCCCGTCTCGCGTACATAGACGAGGATACGCCCCTTCTCGCGCACATCGACGCCGCGATTGACCACGACCGAGCCGATGCCGCGCTTCGGCTTCGTCCATCCCTCCTTCTCCAGCGTCTTCAGGGCCTTGCGCGGCACCTTCTCGCTCGTGCCTAACGCGACGGCGAGCTCGTGTATGCACGGCAGCACGTCGCCGGTCTTCCAGGCACCGCGCATCAGCATCTTCCGCAGAGCGTCGGCCATTTGCATCGACAGGGGCTTCTTCGCCCTGTGGTCAAGCGTGATCCTGCTCGTCGCGGCATTCATGTCATGTGTTTTCTGATGATGTTTACCAAACTCGGTCTGGCTACTTGCCAAACACCACAAGATAGGCGGCGGCGGATTCGGCGTCGGGCTTGGTGAATTCAAGGACTTCGCCATTGCGCTTCACAAAGGACGAAGCCACTTCCTCCCCGTTGTGAACGGCGTCCACGGCGACGATTTTTTGGATTTTCATTCCCTCAGTTCCCTTGGCGGCGACCTCGAACGTCCGCGCCTTGCCGCAGTAGCTCGTCGCAATGAGATAGGCCTTGCTTCCGTCGCGGCTCCATGCGCCAAAGCCGAGAATCGGGTTGCTTTCACCAAGCCCGTCCGCCGCGACGAACTCATCGCAAGCCCCCACGACGTCGCCAAAAAGCTTCAGCGTGTAGAACGACTTGCCAAGCGAACCGTCGTCGTTGCGGTAGCCCCATAGCCCGCCGAACTGATGCGAGCAGCCATAGTAGTAACTCTGATCAAGGCAGGTCGTTTGAAGCCCCATAATCACCTGAAGCGCATAGACTGCGGCCTCAATGGACCTGACGCCGGTCTTCATGTCAAGAAGCTTGCTGTATCCCGCAGGCCCTTCCTTGAACAGCCCCCACCAGTTGTCGTGGAACCAGTGCCATTCGTTGATCACCAGCTCCGTGTCCTTAAAGCCGTATTCGTCGAGCATCTTCCGCGCCTCGGCGGGCTGCGATAGCATGCGGCGCGGGTTGTCTCCGTAGCTGTGCCACGAGATGAAGTCGGGCGTATACCCCTCCTTCGCGCAGCGATCGAGAAGCGCCCTCAGGAAACTCCTGTCGAAGTAGCAGACTGCAGGCCCGCCAAACTTGAGGTGCGGGAACTCTGCCTTAAGATACTTGAGGACATAGATGTAGAAGCTGTTGAAGGTATAGTTGTTCTTGCCCTGGTCCTTGTCGCCCGACTTTATTATCCAACTCCCGCCAGGCATGTCGTTCGGTTCGTTCCACAACTCCCAGTAGCGCATCTTGTCGCCCCAGTGGTAGCCGTTCGCCCAGCCCTCGGTGTAGTGGCGGATGATCTGCGCGTGAACCTTGGCGAACTGGAGCCAGTCCGACGGCTCTACGGAATTGTAGTAGCGCGGCGGATGTGCCTCGAAGCCGTTGCGACGCGCGTTCACGCTCTCGATTGACGTTCCCATGCGATACATGACATTCATGCCAAGATCCTGGATGGTCATCTCTAAGATTTCGTCGGACGGGGCAAAGAAGTAGTTCTTCGGGTCCTGAGTGTCGGCGTGTAGCAGTGGAAACACGTGGTAGTAGTCGAGTATGCGTTGCCCCGAGTTCACCAGTGCCCAGTCGTGCGTTCGCGCGGCAAAAAGATTGAGCGGCTTGAGGTCGAGATAGTAACGCGACTGCGGCCCCGTAAGCTGCCCGCCCCATCCGGCGGAATGAAGCTCGCGCCGTATCTTCCCTGCCTTGGCGGTGAAGTCTACCGCCGTCCGTTCCACTGCACGAGAGGACTCCTGGTTAACGTCGGCTAGCGCCGTAATCGCGCCGCACACAGCGGCAATCAACATTGTTTTTTTCATAACGATCAATATCTTTTTTCTTTGCAAAACTCATGCGCCGTTGGCGACGAAATTACTACTTTGCGACGCGGCGAGCGCTCTCAAGAGTGTTCCAGAGAAGCATCGTTATCGTCATTGGGCCGACGCCGCCTGGAACTGGAGTAATTGCGCCTGCGACCTTGGAGCAGCTTTCAAAGTCGGCATCGCCAACGAGACGGAAACCCTTCGGCTTCGTTGAGTCGGGAATCCTGTTTACGCCGACGTCAATCACGACCGCGCCTTCTTTAAGCATGTCGCCTGTAAGCGTGTTGGGCCGCCCAGCCGCGACAACGACGATGTCCGCGTCGCGCGTGAAATGCCCGACGTCGGGCGTCCCCGTGTGGCAGAGGGTAACTGTCGCATTTGTCTCCTTGCGGGCAAGAAGCGCCGCAACGGGCTTGCCGACGATGTTGCTGCGACCTATCACGACTGCATGTTTGCCGCGGATGTCCATCCCCGAGAACTCTATCAGCTTGATTATGCCGTGCGGAGTGCAGGGGAGAAAGCATTCGTCGCCGATCATCATCTTGCCGACGTTGATGGGCGTAAAGCCGTCAACGTCCTTCTCAGGCGCTATCGCGTCTATTACCGCCTTGTCGCGGATGTGCTTCGGAACTGGCAGCTGCACGAGGATTCCGTGGATCTCCGGATCGCAATTGAGCTTCTTCACGAGCGCAACGAGCTCTTCCTCTGTCGTCTCGGCGGGAAGTCGTATTTCGCGCGACAGCATCCCCGCCTCTGTACACGCCTTTTCTTTTGCCGTAACATAGCTCACGCTCGCGGGATTGTCTCCTACGAGTATGACGGCGAGTCCAGGCGTTATGCCCTTCTCCGACTTCAGCGCGGCGACTCCAGCCGCGATCTCGCCGCGCAGGTTGCGCGCAAGTTCCTTGCCGTCTACCAACTTCATTGTGCGGATTCCTTCCTGTCCCCTACGGGATCTTCCTCCCATTCTACATAGCGAACGTCTTTGTCCTTCAAATACGCCTTCGCCCTTACAGTGCGCACCATCCCCATTGACTCGCACTCTATCGTTATCTCGAAGATTGTCGTGTCGTCGGGTTTGAAGAGTAGATAGTTGCTCGCCTCAGTGCCGATCTGAGCATTGTTTCCGCCGTAGTCGGCGACGCGCTGCTGGAGATCCTGGAAGTCCTTGTATTGCCACCAGCCAAGAGATTCGTCCACATCGTAGTCGGGCTCCTCGCTCCTCGCGCCAAGAATCGCATCGATGTTCTCGGTTGTTTTCTCGAGGTCCTCCTCGTCCTCCTCGTCGAAAATGCCGGGAACTGTCATGAGTTCGTCGCGCGTGCAGTCGTTGACATATACCTTTGCGCTACCGAGCGTGTTGAACATGTCGGCGATGCCGCGAACGTGGATCTGGTCCTTTGGATCCTCCTCGGGGTTCAGTACGCCCCCTGTCAGCACAACAGGGAAGTCGCGGAAACCTCGAATGTAGGACAGTTCCTTTATGTCTGGAATCGCCCCGTTGCGAGGATACCGTTTGTCCTCGTCGTCGGCCTTGTTGTCTTCGTACTCCTCCTCGTACCAGTTGGATTCAGCCCCGCAGTCCTCTCCGTCGACCGGCGTCGCATTGTCGTCTGCATCAACCCAGTCCGAGAAACTTGCGATAAGGAGATTTATCAGTTTGAATTGGCTACGCGAATGGTGCTGAGAATCGTATGCCTCCACCTCATAGTCCTCGGGGATTCCGTGGCTTTTGAGAATCATCTCCCACCTGAGCCGCCAGTTCTGGTCTCCGTCGGGCGTAAGTTCGTTTATGTTAAGCCCGCGAGTAATGCGAATCTCGACCTTGACCGTGCCCGACTCCGGGTTTTCTTCGTCGACGAGAATCGGGCCAATGACGCATGGACGTCCGCTTTTGAGGTCTCGCTTCTCCTTGTACCAGCGATCGTCCTCGAAGAGCTTGTCGACATCTTCGTCTTCGGACCATTCGGACACGTTTGAGTAGTCGGATATCACTACCTCGGCAAGTATGCGCCCGGCATCGACAAGGCGGTTTACGCGGTTTCGTTCGCGCACATATACATTGATGCCCGTCTGGAGATGTGCCTCGGACGCGAAGGACAGCACCATGATCGACAGCACGGCAATTATCCAAAGAGCCATCAATAGAGCACTTGCCCGCCTCATCACCTTCCTCCTCCCGGCGGCGGCGCACCGCCACCACCTGGACGCATGCCACCACCTGGTCTGACGCCACCGCCTCCAGGAACTCCGCCGCCGCCACCGGGACGACCGCCGCCGCTCGTGCGCCCAGCCCCGTCTGAAGAACTGCGCCTAGCGCCGCCGCTTTCGCGAGCGGCCTTCTCTGACGGAGGAGCCGCGCCGTCCTTTGACTGCTCGTACAACGGCATCCGCACTATGCGCATGATAGGCGCCGTGTTCGAACGATAGGCACGTCCGTCAGGATCGGCAAGATAGAAAGTGAGCTCGACCTTGTAGGGCACGGCGTTGGAAGTCTCCCACGTGTCCTCGAAAAGAGATTCGTCATGCTCGGCTTCTACCTTTTCATCCGTAGGGAGGACGCGGCAGTTGAAGCCCACGATTCCGTCCGCTATTAGCACCGGCTGGTACATTTCGTCGTTGCCAAAGGAGAAGTCGATGTCGTCACGGTTGTCCTTTGGACGGAGCGTCACGTCGGGGCAGTGACGCGCATAGAGCCCGGTGACCTCTATTGGCTCCATGTAGTCGTGGTTCCCCTCCTCAAGAACCATGAGCTGGACGCGATGCACGGTGTCAACAGCCGCACTTTTCGAGCCTACTATCGCAGAACCGCGCTTTGACCACTCAATGACGTCGGAACGGTCAGGATCCTCGCCATCGCCGTTGTCGGTAAGATAGAAGCCGTAGTCGTAGCTCTGCTCGCCGCCATGTGGATAGTATAGACTCCGTAAGCCCGATATGACCTGGTTGAGCGCAAAATCGGTACGCTGCATCTTGTCGAGGTAGTCAGTAGAGACCTGCCAGCCGTGGGTTACGGAGTTGAAGGTCATCATCGTAAGCGACGTGAGGACGCCGAGAAGCACGGCGGCGAGGAGAAGCTCTATAAGCGTAAAGGCGCGCCTCATTCCTTCTTCCTCCAGAACGTTACGTAGCTTTCCTCTTCGTTTTCGCCACGGCGGTTGTCGCCCCATCGAACGATAATGCGCACGGTATAGAGGTTGCCGAGGCGCTTTATGCTGTCCTCGTCGTCCTTACGATTCAGGGCGACTCGCTCCCAGGTATACCCCCGGAACTTCTCCTCCTGCTCGCGCGTCAGCTTCGGTCCGTGGGAGCCGGAGATTATGTCCCAAAGCTCAGACGCCTTCGTCTCGCTGACGTCGAGATCCTGGTCGGGGTCCTTCACGTCCGAAAGGGGATATGCCATTTCCCCAAGATCCATCACCTCCTGCGCCGTTTCGAGCGCCGACGAGGACAGCATCATCTTCTGGCTCTGCGACATCGAGACGAGAATGGCGGCAAGTCCCGACCCGAGGATTATCGAGGCGAGCAGGACTTCGAGCAATGTAAATCCTCTTCGCATGGCGTCAGTCCTCGTCGTTTGAAAGTATCTTGGCCGCGCCGAAGTGGTCGATCTTTATGCAGAGCCCCTTCTCGGGGGTCGAGCCGTCGAGATATACCCAAACGCGGTGCGGGTCGCAGCGCCCGTTCGCCTCCCACACGACGCTTACCGGCTCCTGGTCTTCTTCACGGCCAGCCGGAGCCGAGGCGCTTTGAGATTCCGCGGCCTTTTCCTCTTCGGCTTTCTTCTCTTCGGCGTTCTTCTCCTTGTACTTCCCGAGCAGGTAGTCTACGTTGGAGAACACCGATATTTTATTTGCGGTCTTCCTCTCGTCCTGCTCGAACGACACCTCTTCGTCGCCTACGACGACCTTGATTCGCACCCCGCGCATGATTTCTGTCGATATGGGAGCAAAGAGATAATCCTCCATCGAGTCTCCGCCAGTGTCATCGAGAAGTTCCTTGGCTTCCTCTCCCGCATCGGCTTTCTTCTTTACATCTTCCACCTTGGTTCCGTCGCGCATCACGATTTCGCCAGAGAGGGTTTGCACCGTGTCGGACGAGGCCTTCCCCATAAGCTTCGCGCCGTCAACCTTGATCTGGGCGCACACCTCGTCGTCCACATGCGTGGTCGAGTAGGTGATGATGGCGGGCTGCATCATCACGAGCGCCATCGAGCGTGCGTGGCGTATCGACGCCATGATATCCCTCGTCGCGCCCTTTACGCGCGCGGCATCCTGCCCTGCGCGGACACCGAGAACGGCGGCAGTCGCCATTATCGCCATGATGGCGACAACGACAAGTATCTCGATGAGTGTAAAGGCCCTGCGCATCGCAAGCGCGACAGCGGGGACGTCAGTCGTTTCCGCCGGTCTTCTTTGTAACGTCGCTGCGGATGTCGTCGTCGCCGCCGAATTCGCCGTCCGGGCCGGCGCTGATGACCACAAAACGCTTGCCCTTCTTCTCATACTTGTACTCCGTTCCCCACGGATCGTACAGAGCACCCTCGCCGCCATCTACAATCGCCTCGTCGTTACCAGAGGCCTCGACAAGCGCCTTGAGGTCGTTGGGGTACTTGCCCTTCTCGATATTGTACGTCACGACGGCGCCCTTGAGGTTGTCGACCCCGACCTTAGCCGCCCTGATCTTGGCGTTTTCAAGGATTCGCGGAATGCCAATCGCGGCCGTCGTGCCGAGAATGCCGATAATGGCAACGGCCACGAGGATTTCAATCAGCGTAAAGCCGGCGCGCATCGCCGAAACTGCAATGGTCTCTTCTTTCTTCATATTTTCCTCCTGTTGTCGATATTATACCATTATGGCCTGTCTCTCGGCAACTGCCTTTGAGCCAAACTTGCCGCGTTCAAGAACGACATCACTCCGCCTTGTCCGCCTGTGCCGCAAGGAACGCCGTGGCATCGGCCATGGCGCGATCGGTCAGTGCAGAGAGGCACCAGCCCTGCATTGTGCTGGCAGACGTCTTGTCTGAACTGGCGGGGCTAAACAGCGGAATCGGTCCCCAGACAAGCGCGGAGTAGCGCTCGGAATAGTCGCAATGCATTAGAAGTTTGCCAGTGGCTACTTCGTAGACTTTCAGCTTTGCAGTCCATGTATGGACGCCATAGTCCGCCGTGAGAAGCGAGAAGATCGTCCACGCGGCCTCGGCTGCGCGCTCTCCGTCGGACACGAAAGGACCTCCGAACTTGACCTCTATCCTGAATTTCGGCTTGTCGGTCTTAGGATTGAACCCGTTGAGCTCGAGGATTTCCGTAGCACGGTCAATATAGGCCGACGTCGCACGCGTCTGCGGAACGTACGTCTCGGTCATCACGGTCGAAGGCCCCCAGTGGCCATAGTGACGGCGGTAACCGTAGTGATAGCGGTAGGATGTCTCGTATCCGTAGAGGACTTCGTATGTAGTGACTGCCGCCTCGAAGCCCGAAAGCTGCACCTTGATGTCGGCGTTGCCGGCAGAGGACATTTCTACGGCGGGATATTCGCTTTCGAATATCGTGAAACAGCCCGCAAAGGCAAGCATTGACAACGTTAGTATGGTCTTTTTCATTTATTCCTCAGCTCCCCTGCTCGTTTGAGCGCTTGATCGGCCATCTCCTTCATGCCAAGGCGTCGAAGGATCATGCCGTATTTTAACACAGCCGACGCATCCGTCGGGTTTATGACAACCATTGTTTCATAGCACTTTGCAGCGGCAGCGAGATTGCCCACGGCGATAAGCGACTCTGCGTTGCGGGAAAGCCGGTCGAGACGGTCGAGCAGCATCGGGTCGCGCGGATTCCTGAGCATAGCCCGCGCCCACACTTCGGTTGCATCGTCCGCTTTGTTTTCGGCGGCAAGGAGATCTCCCTCTATCACTAGCCGACGGACGACCTGCATCGAGCGCATTTCGGCGAGAGTTGCAGTATAGATGTCTTCGTCAACGTCGCCGCGCGTCACCCAGTCAAGAGGTGGGATGTCCTTCGTCACGAAAAACTCCGGACGCACTGTTGCCGAGAGGTTCGTCGTGACAAAAGCCCCAGAGAGATTAGCAAGATTTCCAACATAGCTTGCAAAGACGTCGGAAAGCGCAGTCGCCTTTGCCTCGGCAAGCGCCTCAAAAGCCACTTCGCGCGAAAAGACGTCCATCATCGCGTCGAGTTTTATCTTTCTTGGCGAACGGCGACCGACAAAAACCCACTCATCCGAACTCGGCATCCAAAGATGCGCCGACTTGCAAGGGAACGACTCGACGGCCGTCTTGAAGTCAGCGGCGCTCATGCCCTTGACCGCAAGGCGCCACGCAAGGACGCCGGTCTCTCCTGTACGCTCAATGGCGGCGTAAAGCTTCTCGGGATCGGCCTTGCCGGCGAGAAAGACGATATCGAACTTCGATTCCGCGGCGGCCTCCTCGTTCGAAACGCAGATGACGCCGAAAGAAGAGAGGAATGGCCTGAATGTCTCGGCCTTGTCGTCTGCGAGCAGCGCACGCGTCGCCGTGGGCTTCTCGATTGCCGCGATACAGGCGGTTGTTATCTTGATGGGGCGAAATGAGCTTTCCTCTGTTTCGCGCATCGGATTCTTGTTATTGTTATCGTCGCCGCCCTTTCCGCATCCAGCGACGACGAGAAGAAGCGCGACACAGACAAGCGCGCGACGTATCGCCTCGACGCATTTCGGGACGACGCCCTTGCGGTGCTCGACTGCAGCCGCCGCGCGTGCGCCAAGCCCACCGTCATCGACAAAAGATCTTTTCACGAATTCGCCAAGCTCGCGCTCGTCCTTAACTTGGCATATGGCATCAGCCGCAAGGAGATCGCTCATAACAGGACGGAAGTTCTCGGTGTAAGGCCCTACGGCCGTCGGCTTGCCGCAAAGACACGGCTCAATCATGTTCTGACTTCCGTGGGCGCAGAGGGATTTCCCGACGAACACGACGTCGGCGATTCCGTAGAGTCCCATCAGCTCACCCGTCGTATCTGCGAGATAGACTTTCGAAAGATGTTTTGCAGTTTGGGCATCTCCACACTCGGACTTCTCTGCTTCTCTGCGTCTCTGCGCCTCTGCGTTAAAATGAAGAACTTCCACGCACCTGCTTCTGCGAATGCAGCCGTATCCCGCCGCCTTTATGTTCGCTTCTACTGCATCGGCCTTCTCGAAGTGGCGCGGCGCGATGACGAGCTTGACTTGCGACACGGCGCCCTGCGCTTTTGAAATGTCGGAATAAATGCGTAAAAGCGCCTCGTCCTCGCCAGGCCAAGTTGAACCGCCGAGAAGTATGCGCCCGGGGCCAATCCATTCTCTTAGCTCGCGCTCCTTCGCATCGTTGCGGTGTGCAACATCGAACTTAAAGCTGCCCGTCACCTCGACGATTCTTTCAGGAGCACCTGCGGCAACAAAGCGTGTCGCGTCAAGATCTGACTGCGCGAAGATGCGGGCGAACGACGAGAGGACGTCGCCGAAGAACCAGCGAGCGGCCTTGTAGCGCGGCGCACTGCGGTCGCTTACGCGCGCGTTTATGAGAAAGACCGGTATGCGATAGCGTCGCGCCGTCCAGATGAAGTTAGGCCATATCTCGCTTTCGGTGAGGACTACCGCACGAGGACGGACTGTCTTCAGCGCGCTCTTGACGAAGTTCGGGAAATCGAGCGGATTGTATATGAGGACATCGCGCTCGGAGATTTCCTTCTCCGCCATCTTCCAGCCGGTGGAGCTCGTCGTCGAAAAGGCAAACTTGACGCCTGGCTCGACCTTCCGCCATTCGCGCATCAGCTGGCCCGCTACCTGGACTTCGCCGACGGAAACGGCATGGATCCAGACGAAACCGCCTTCCTTGAACTTTTCCAGCACCTCGTCTGGATAGAGAGCGAACCTGTCGCCCATCCGCGCGGCATATCCGCCGCGCCTCAATATGCGGACGAGAAAGCCAGGCAGGAGAAACGGATAGACGACGGCGAACAGCAGGTTATATACAACCTTCTTCACGCCTCGTGCCGCTTTCAAACCTCAGTGTTCGCGGGGATGCTTTCCTTGACCCCTTTGCCGCAGTTGACGACCGATCCGGCGCCGATAGTGATCCACGGCATTGTGGAGGAGTTGGCAAAGAAGGAAACATTGTCCTCGACCTTTACACCCGAGGCGACGACGGTGCCGGGGCCCATGTTGACGAAGTCGCCAAGATGCGCATCATGGCAGACGACAGCGTTCGCGCCAACGATGACGAAGCGACCGAGTTCCGCGCCCACCTGCACGACTGCGCCGGCGGCGATGAATGCTCCTTCGAGGAAGTCGGTCGTCGGAGAAATCTGCGCCTTCGGATCGATGATCGCCGGGAAGTCGTGCCCGCACAGGCGCTTCGCGATGTCGGCGCGCTTCGAGTTCTTGCCGACGGCGATGAAGACGGACGCCCCGGGATAGTCGCGCGACGCCTCCTCAAGAGTCCCGAGGATCGGGAATCCCTCGAAGTTGTCGCCCTTCTTCCACTTAGGGTCATCGTCGGCATAGCCGATGATGTTCCACTGCGGCTGCTGCGAAAGCGCGTTGATGCGCTCGACAGTCCAGATTGCCTCGCGACCGAAGCCGCCCGCTCCTACAATAAAAAGGTCTCTCATGGGAATTCTCCTTGCTGTGCGTAAATTATACCATAATTTGCTATAATAGTGCCGTGAAAAGAGTCATTGAATCTCTTGCCGTGATTGTCACCGCCCCGCTCTGGGTCCCGATTGCCGCGCTCGTAGCAGTCGCAATTCTGGCCTTCAACGGTAGTCCCATCCTCTTCAGGCAGGAGCGCGCAGGCAAAAATGGCCGCGTCTTTACGATGCTCAAGTTCCGGACGATGCGCGGTGGCGATGGCACGGACGCCGAGCGTCGTACGCGGCTCGGGCGGTTTCTGCGCGCAACTTCTTTAGACGAGCTACCGCAGCTTCTGCACGTCCTTTCCGGCAAGATGGCCCTCGTCGGTCCGCGACCTCTCCCTTCGAGGTATCTCCCGCGCTATTCGCTCGAGCAGGCACGCCGACACGAGGTCAGGCCTGGCATCACCGGCTGGGCGCAGGTGAACGGACGCAACGCCCTTTCGTGGGAAGAGAAGTTTCGCCTCGACGTCTGGTACGTCGACAACCGTTCGCTCCTCCTCGACCTCAAAATTCTTTTCCTCACTGTCTTCAAAACAGCGAGCCGGGACGGCATCAACCATCCCGGCTCAGACACAATGGACGAATTCCTCGGCTGATCAACGCTTCGGCGGCTGGGGACGCGGAGGAATCGCGAAGCCAGGCAGCAACTTTTCAAAACAAAGCTCGCGCCATTCAACCGGTGGCTTCGGCGCAGGCTCGCCTTCGACATTCTCGCCCTCGGGCTTCTCCTCTTCCGCCTTCTCGCCCTCTGATGCAACGACCGGCGGCGGAAACGCCATGTCAAGCCGCACATCGTAGATGTCGTTCGTAGCCAACGCGCCCATGACAACATATCCCGAGGGGTCTTCCTCGCTCGCCGGCTCGCTTTCGAAGGCAACGCCAGTCGCTGCCGCGAGCGCAGCGGCCTTATCCTTCCAGAAGTCAACCTTGTTCGTCACAGACTCGGCATCGCAAGTGCCAACGCGAATATATGCCTTGCGACCATCCTCGCCATCGAATTCGCGAGCACCTTCCCCAAGAAGAGAAAGGCCCTTCTCTGCGCGAATCTTCTCGACCGCAGCATGGTTTGCCGCGAGGACCTTGGCCTTCTCCACCTTCCACGCGGCAAGCGCCTTGCGGTACTTGTAGTCGGCAAGGCGCTCGGCCTGCGCCTCGAGGGGCTCCCACTGTCCGCAGCCGGGACGGCACTTGTCGTTTATGTCCAGCATGCACGACCAGCTTCCATCGGGCTTCTGTCCCACGATGCACATCACGCGCAGGCGCAGGTACTCGGCGATCCAGCACTTGTCGAAGTCATGGAACTTCTTCGGCGAGAACTTTTCGCCGATGATCTTGCGAGTCTCGGCAAGAGCGGCAAGGGCTCCGGCCTCGTCTGGATAGTAGGAGGAGAAATACGTCTCGCTCGTCTCCCAGATGTTCTTGTCCTCGTTCCAATGCGAGATGAAGCCGTTCACGCCCTTGCGGCCAAAGTTCTCGGCTTCTTTCTTCCACGTGGCAAACCAAGGCTCGTCGGAATCCTTGACATAGCCCTCAGGCACCTTTTCGAAGGAATCGCTGGGCGTTATGACACCGGCGGCCGCGAGAAGAGCAGACTCTTCGGGGCTCAGCGGGTATTCCTCGCATACGCTCAAGACGCGCGCCGGAACCCAGTTCGTGACGGCCGAACCAGTCGTAAAGAACATCTGGTCGTCATCCGAGAGATCGACCCCCTTGTAGCCGAATCTCTCGGCCTCCTTCTGGCATCCTGCGAAAAGCGCCGCCGCGGCTGCAACGATTATTAGTTTCTTCATTTGCTGTTTCCTTTCAGAGAACCTTCGTTAGACGCTCAACCGCCTCGAGGACGTTCTCGCGCGAGTTGAACGATGAAATTCTTATGTACCCCTCGCCGGCCCTGCCGAATCCGGCGCCTGGGGTCGTGACGACATTTGCCTTTTTTAGAAGCTTGTCGAAAAACTCCCAGCTGTCGCCCTTCACGTTGACCCAGAGATACGGCGAGTTGCCGCCACCGGTAACCTCGTAACCAAGAGCCAAAAGTGCCTCTTTCATAAGCCGACCGTTTTCAAGATAGAAGTCGATCGTCGCCTTCGTTTGCGTCTGTCCCTCTGGCGAATAGATCGCCTCCGCGCCTCGCTGGGTAATGTAGCTTGCGCCATTGAACTTCGTAGTCTGGCGACGCGTCCACATCGGCCTCAGCTCGACGGGCGAACCGTCCTTCGCATACGCGACAAGGCCCTTCGGAACGACAGTGTAGCCGCAGCGGACGCCGGTGAAGCCAGCAGTCTTCGAGTAGCTGCGGAATTCTATTGCGCAGCTGCGCGCGCCATCGCACTCGTAGATGGAATGGGGAATCCCGGGAGTCCTTATGAACGCCTCGTATGCGGCATCGAAGAGGATGAGCGACTTGTTCGCGTTCGCCCAGTCGACCCACTTCTGGAGTTGTTCCTTCGTGGCGACCGCACCAGTCGGGTTGTTCGGATAGCAGAGATATACGATGTCCGCTCCCTCGGCCGATTCAGGACCAGGCACAAAGCCGTTCGATGCGTCACACGTCAGGTAGACGAGCCCCGCATAGCGCCCGCCGTCGTTAGTGCCCGTACGGCCAGCCATTACGTTCGTGTCGACGTAGACAGGATAGACGGGATCGCCGACTGCAATCTTGACATCGTGCCCGAAAAGCTCCTGTATGTTGCCGCAGTCGCACTTCGCGCCGTCGGAGACGAAGATCTCGTCGGCCGCGATGTCGATGCCGCGGTCCTGGAAGTCGACCTTCGCCGCCTTATCGCGGAGGAACGCGTAGCCCTGTTCGGGACCGTAGCCGTGGAAGTCCTTGCGCGTCGCCTCGTCGTCAACGGCCTTGTGCATCGCCTTTACGACCGCGTCGCAAAGCGGCTCGGTGACATCGCCTATGCCGAGTCGAATTATCTTTGCGTCGGGGTTTGCCGCCTGGTGCGCGGCAACGCGGTGGGCTATTTCGGTAAAGAGGTAGCTCGTCTGTATCTTCGAGTAGTTTTCGTTTACGTGGAGCATATGGATAAAGTTAAGAGTGGGTGAGTTAAGAGTGGGTGAGTTAAGAGTGGGTGAGTTAAGAGTGGGTGAGTTGTGGGTTGAATGGTTGTCAATGTCGTCCGTGCTTCTTGATCTTCGGCAGGAAACCGTCGATTGTCGCGAGAGACACGATAAAGAGCGAAAGTATCGCTGGAGACCTGAGTACGCAGTCTCCGAAAGCATGGATCAGCGTTGCGACGGCCGCCATCACGATGCAGAACACAGGAGCCGGCACTACGAATATCTGCATTGGCTGCGGAGGTTGCTCTTTCGGCGGCGTGAACCGGTAGGCACTGATGAGATCCTTCCATATCTTGCCTATAGGCCAAACAATCATCAGTATAATAGCAATGAGCAACCCAAAGCCGACTACGCCGTGCTCTGCGAGGAACTGGAGGTAGTCGTTGTGCACATTGGCACCGCCGACGATCTGCACCTGACGCAACTCCTTGTCGGTCATGTACTGGAGGCAGTAGTGCTTGTATCCCCAGCCCCCTACGCCGAAGATCGGATGGCCTTTCCATATCTCCGTGGCGACGCGGACATGGTACTGGCCCTTACCAGTTACGCGATCAAGAACCGCCGTCGTATTGAGGGTGTCGACTTCCTTCTGAAGGTCGGACGGCATGAAGGTGACGGCGCAAACCGAAATAAGCGTCAGCACCACGGCGCTGAATACAGTCGCCTTGACCCGCTGGGCTTTCTTCATCTTTGAAAACAGGCACATGAAAGTGTGCAGGAAGAAGAGGACTGCAAGTCCCGTAACAAGCATTATCGAGGCCCTGGAAAGCGTGTCCAAGGCGCAGAAGAAGAAGATCGTCGTGGGAATCAGATAGTAATGCTTTTCCCAGAACGGTATCGTTTTCTTGGCGGCCTGGCCGTGACGATGGTGGCGGTGCGAATGGCTGGCCGAGCCAGGCGCATTTGCCGTTGCACTTCCTTCGACCTCGACTTTCTTTTCAACAGAACGCGCAATGGCTGCGTTTATTTCCGACTCCTTTCGGCGCATATCGTCGAGATGCCAGCGCCACAGGCCAAAGGAAAGCGCAAAAAGCGTGGTGAAGTAGTCGCCAGCCATGTTGGGATAGCCGAACGTAGAGAAGAAGTAGACATTTGGAAAGTCCTCGCCGAACCACAGCGGGGCCTTGGCGTGCGTTACTTGCTGGATCGCCCCGATTATGCCGAGCGCAAGTCCGTTCCAGACGACAAGGGAGAGCAGATTGCGCTTGCCGTGCTTCAACAACGAATGCTTCGTCGCAATCATGGCCACGAGCGAGGGCACGAACCACATGACGACATTGAGATGCTCCATTCTGTTGACGCAAAACGGAAAGAATGGTATCGTGGGACTCGGATCGGCTCCCGCCGCTATCGCCGGATAGTCGCAGATCGGGCAAAGCCCCACATTCAGGAACGGCACCATGAGAATCCCTATGAGGACGAGAGACGTCCACACGAGCGGGTCTTTCTTCATCGCAGACCACACCCTCGCCCTCGCCTCGTAAGACGTCTCGCCGTCGTGCTGCTGTGGGAAGCATATCATGGCCTCTACGAGAATCGCCGTAAGCCACGGCATGACCGGCACGAGACACTCGGCACGCGTGCCGCCGAAAAGCCACCCAAACGCGGCCAACACCGCGAACACCGCGAGAACCACAACGTTATCGTAGAGATAGCGCATACTCAATCACCTTTCCTGCGGCGTCTTCCTCGGACACCTTGCAGACCTGTTCACCCTTTACGTACAAAAGAAACTCGCCGTCGCCGCCGCAGAGCGCGACATCAGCGCCCTTCGCCTCGCCAGGACCGTTCACCGCACAGCCCATGACGGCGACACGTGGCAGCTTCACGCCGTCCTTCGCGAGCGTCTCAAGCGCGATTTCGACCTGTGAGGCAACATGCATCAGATCGACTTTTGTGCGACCGCATGTCGGACACGACGTTATCGCGGGACCCGGTTCCCTTAAGCCAAGCGCGCGAAGAATCTCCATTCCGACCCTGACTTCCTTCTCTGGCTTCGCGGTGAGGGACACCCTTATCGTGTCGCCGATTCCTTCGGAAAGAAGGATCCCAAGCGCGACCGAGTTCCTGACAGCGCCTGGGATAAGCGTTCCCGCCTCGGTGACGCCGACATGAAGAGGACAGTCCGTGCGTTCTGCGAGAAGCCGGTAGGTAGCAAGCGTCTCGAGGACGTTCGACGCCTTTGCGGAAATGACGACATCGCGGAAACCCTCGTCTTCGAGCAGTTTCAGGTGGCCAAGCGCCGAGCGCACAAGCGCCTCGGGAACGTCGATCTTCCCCGCATCAAGTTCTTCTCGGAGCGGTTTTTCGAGAGAGCCAAGATTTACGCCAATGCGGATAGGAACCTTTTTCTCTTTCGCAGCGCGGGCGACTGCTTGGACCCTGTCGCGTGAGCCAATGTTGCCGGGATTGAGGCGAAGAGCGTCAGTTCCCGCCTCAATGGCGGCAAGCGCGCAGCGATAGTCAAAATGGATGTCGGCGACAAGTGGAATCGGCGAGGACTTCTTTACTTCGCCAAGAACTTTCGCCGCCTCGACATCGGGAACTGTCAGGCGAAAGACGTCACAGCCAAGTGCCGCGCACGAGCGAACCTGCTCGACGAGCGCCGCCGCATCGTGGGGGTCGACGTTCGCCATGGTCTGGACGCTCACCGGCGCTCCACCGCCGACGGCAAGCGTTCCGACCTTAATTGCTCGCGTTGTCCGTCTCATTCGTGACTGTCGTAACCGTATTGGTCGTTGCCGTCTCCTCGGCTTCCGGCTTGTAGGTGTGGATGCGCCAGCTGCGCTGCGCGTCTCGGAATATCAGTATCGCCATTGCGCCGAGAAGAAGGTACATGAACGTCATGGAAAGCGCCGACACCACCTTCTCGGGAACGCGCCTGCGGAAAATAAGCGCAAGAAGCGCAAACATAATTAGCCCGCCGTCAAGAACCGGTATCGGCAGGAGATTCAGAACCGCGAGGTTGACATTAAGGAAGCGCAGAAACCCGAGTCCGTCCCAGAAATCGTGCCGCACCGATTTGTAGATGCCCTCGACAATCATCTGCGGGCCACCGAGCGCCTTTGCAGTGTTCTTCATCTCCTTTGGCGTGACGAGCCCCTTTAGGACGCGGAAAATCGCACCCGCGTCCCACAAGAGCTGCCTGAACGGATTCTTCGCTGGGAGCCAATGAGTGAGGCCGTTTTCCTTCGGCAGGCTTATCGCGCCAATTGCGAACACACCTGTTACCTCGTCCTGCATAGGCGACATTTGCACCGTACGTTCTACGCCAGCCTTGTCGCGAACGACGAATTCAGTCTCCTTTGATCCGACAATCTGCACCTCGACCTGCATCTCGGACCAAGTCGAGACGCTCTTCCCTCCAACAGACAGAACTGTATCCCCTGGCTGGATTCCGGCCTTTTCCGCCTGACTCCCCTTGATCGTGCTTGAGACTTCGCACGTAAGTTCGCCAAATTTCTCGGAAGGCAAAGTCGAGAGTATAAGCGCTATTATCACGGCGAGGACAATGTTCATGCCAGGGCCAGCAACGGCAACGGCAATTTCTTTCCACGGAGAAATCGTCTTTTTCGCCGGCTCTTTGCTTTCTGCTCCCCCTTCTATCGTCTTAGTGCCTTCTGGATCGACGTCTGGAATCATGACATAGCCACCAAGAGGAATCCAGCTGATACGGTATTCAACACCCTTCCAGGTCTTCTTCCAGATCGCGGGGCCGAACCCAATCGAGAAGCGTTCGACCCTTAGCCCCAGTTTAAGTGCAACGATAAAGTGACCGAACTCGTGAATCGCAATTGCAAGCGAAAAGAAAACAACGCAAATCGCGATATAGCCAATTGTAATTAAAATCTCCATTTTCTTTCTTTTTCTACGTCCTTTTCCGCTTGTAGTGAATCACAGACTTGCCTGACAATTGCGACACCACTTACGTTGAGTTGAATATTATACCAAATACTGGCCCAAAAATGGGCAAGTATCGCATTTGACGCCCTGCGCCTTGCAAGCGCTACTTCATTCGGCTTGCAAAGTTGCGCACAATTCTCCCGTCGCGCCCTCGCCGACGGCAACGAGTTCGCCCCGGAAGGTCTTCATCTTTGGGCCAGCAAGCGATTCGAGACTTGTAGCATCGCCGTTGCACATTCCGCGCAGCCGCATCCCGCCAACGGCTTCAACGACAACCGTCCTGTCGTCGTCTGGCACGATGTTTCCGTCGGCGTCGACAAGCGCAAAGTGGAAATATGCCAATTCGCCGTAACGACTGACTGACACCGTTTTCAGCCCGACCGCCTTCCCTGTAGTCCGAATCGAGCATGTCGCCGCCTCGCGCCCGTCGCGGTCGTAGGCAACAGCGCAAACCTCGCCCGGCTCGTACACGACGTCGTTCCAACGAAGCCGGAAGCGGTCAAGGCGAGAAGTCTTGTCAAACTTGCGCCGCCCCTGCGAAATGCCGTTGACGAAGATTTCCGCTTCCGGCCACGACGTATAGACATATACCGGCGTGATCTCTCCCTCACGCCCTTTGAAATTCCAGTGCGAAGGACAGATGTGGAGCGTCGGCGACTCTTTGTTCCAATGAGCCCGGTAGAGCCAATAGCGATCCTTTGGAAGCCCGGCGAGGTCGAAAATCCCGAAGTAGCTCGATCGGCTCGGCCAATGTCCGTCGTATGGCGTCGGCTCGCCGAGATAGTCGAAGCCAGTCCATACGAATTCACCGAGCGTCCAGTCGTTGTCCTCCTGCATCGCCCAGTCGTCGTCCGGCAGATTCGACCAAAAGCAGCATTCGACATCGTACCCGCTGCACTGCCTGTCGGGATGGATTGCGTTTTTCGCCTCAACGACCGGAAACTTGTACGTGCCGCGGCTCGACACGGTCGAGGCGGTTTCTATGCCGAGCACCACGCGATTACTCGCCGAGGCATCGCGTATTGCGCTATAGAACGGCAGACGATACGTAACGGCGGGTACGTCCATTTCCGCCATGATTCCGTTCTCTATCGCTTGCGGCATCGAGGACATCCCGGCCGTGACGGGGCGCGACCGGTCCGCGTCGAGCGCATGCACATGGTCCTGCATCTCCCGGTACATCGCCGCCCCTGCCTTGACGTGCTGCTCTGGAACCTCGTTGCCGACCGACCACATGACGACGCACGGATGGTTGCGTCCGAGGCGAACGAGCTGCTCAAGGTCCTTTTCCCACCAATCGTCGTAGAAAAGGTTGTATCCGTTCGCGCACTTCGGCATCCGCCAGCTGTCGAACGTCTCTGCCACCACCATCATCCCCATCTCGTCGCAGACTTCGAGAACGCCACGCGCTGGAGTATTGTGCGACGTGCGTATCGCATCGCATCCCATCTCCTTTAGAAGTGTGACTTGGCGACGAAAGGCGTCCTTGGAGAACGCCGCTCCAAGCGGCCCAAGGTCGTGATGGAGGCAGACGCCTTTAAAGTTACGGCGCACGCCGTTCAGCCGAAAGCCGTCGCTGTTGCACGAGACAGTGCGGAACCCA
>CACWJS010000030.1 GCA_902761275.1 uncultured bacterium
CCCAGCCGGTTGGCTTCCTCTGGGGTAATCTCACCGGGCAGGAAAGCCTGCCGCATGTGATAGGCGATCACATCATCCTTTCCTCGATAGCGCCCGGTTCTGTCCAGGTAAGTTTTCTTTCTGTTTCGTTCCCTCGAGATCCGGTTCAAAGCCGCATATGCTGTCGGATCAGCATATCGCTCGGCATTATAGAAACCGATCCGTTCTTCCTTCGCCTGCTTTCCGTTCCTTTTTCTTTCTCCGGGTTTCATTGCTCCTATACCTTTACTATTTGCTGAGATGGCTGATAGAGCCATATAGTCGTTACAAATAACTCGCTTGCCAAATGTCTTGAACATGTAGCCTACGACTCCAGAGCCTGAAAACAGATCAAGTACGGTTTCAAATTCAAATCGCGAAGCCACCTTCCATATTTCTGCGAGTAGTTTGCGCTTGGATCCCATGAATCTCGTAGCCGGGAAATGAGACATTTGCGACGGTAGCTTTATTGTCAAATATTGTTCGCACTTTGATTTAGAAAGGGGCTTGCATTCAACTATTACATCCTCGCCAGTTCGGCCATTGCCACGACATGAGATATTACGCTTTGTCGGCACAATGACCATGGGAAAATCTGCGTAGAGTTCATGCACAAGCGGATGGTTGGAGTTTGTAAGAACAGTCCATACATTATGGGCATGAAGGCGCTTGATTGACTCAGCCAGTCTTCTGTGATCTTCTTCATAAAACTGCTCCTTTGTGTATCTCTTGAAATCACCCCATTCACCTACCGGCAAATATGGAGGGTCAAGAAATACAAAATCGCCAGACCCTGTGCGATTATCTAGAACATCAACATAGTCTTTGCACAGTATTTCAGCACGTTTCAAAACGACAGAAGCATTACGAAGGTTGTCCTCGTCACATATGCGTGGATTTTTGTAGCGTCCATATGGGACGTTGAACTCTCCCTTGCGATTAACCCTGTACAAGCCATTGAAGCAAGTTCTGTTAAGATAAATCATTCTAGCAGCTGCTTCGGTTGCCGGCAAATCTCTCCAGTCTTGAGAACGTATCCGATAGAATGCTTCTTCTGTGTTGACATAGTGTTTCAAGTGCGCAATCACGCCTTCAACATTGTCAGCAACACATTGGTACAAATTTATTAGTTCTGGGTTACTGTCAGAAATAATCGCATGCTCTGGTTGCACAGCAAAAAACAAAGCTGCCCCGCCGACAAATGGTTCGACATATCGATCGTAACTATCAGGTATTCGCGGCAGTAATTCATGAAGGAGTTGAGACTTGCCACCAGCCCATTTCAAGATAGGCTTTACTTCTATCCTCTTAAGCGTGTACATTGCCGTACCTTATCCTCCGCACTTGCCGCACGGAGAACCTTCATCCTTGGAGCAGGGATAGCCCCGAGTCTTGCGGTAGTTCTCGCACTTGCGGTTGTGGCGTTTGTTTGAGTTTGTGGAAAGCCAGAAGCCGGTGTCCGGCCAGGTGGAGTTGACGGGCGCGGCGGTGCGCGAGGAGACGGGCATTGCGTTGCCGGCGCGGTATTCGACGCGAGACCCGCCTTCGCGCTGTGCGCTACTGCGCGGCAAGGCGGATGACGCGGCAAGCGGCGCGGCAGATTTGCCGCGGTGACGGTAGTCTTCTGGTGAAATCGGGTTGGGATCGGACCAGAGACCGCGGCGGTTTTGCCGCGCTTCGGTTTCTGCCGCGGCGTAGGCGGGCGAAGAGTCGAAGCGCTTGTAGTGGTGTGCGTAGCCGTCGCGCACCATCTGCAGGTTGATGTCTTTTCCGCCGACGAAGACCGTGCCGAGGACACGGCCGTACTTGTCCTTGGACTTCCACGTTACGGTAATGTCTTTGCCGAAGACGTAGTTCGAGAGCTGCTGTTTCGACTTCTGCCCGAAGGCCTGGGATTTCTCGGGCGCGTCGATAGCGTTGAGGCGGATTTTGTATTGGGTGTTCCCGTCGCCGATGATGGTGATGGTGTCACCGTCGGCGACGGAGACCACGCGCCCCGAAACGGAGTTAGTGTTTGCGACTGTATTGATTCTGACACCCACCGTCTCCGCAGACAGGCACATGCAACAAGTGACAATGCTTGATGCAAAAAGACTAATCGCAATACTTTTCATGCGCCCGCACCTCTTTGTTGTGTCTTCCTCAGGATTTACACCCTTCCAGACATCGGCGAAAGCGGGAAAACAAAACACCTCCTCCGATGCATCGGAGCAGGTGCCTAGGATGGACCTCTGAAGATACACCGAAGGAGGCGAAACTGCACGGACGGCAGTGTCCTCTTCATGCGTCTTCAGAGTTTGAGTTTCCTAGGCTTTTGCTCCGACGCGTCCCATGTCCGCAGGGATGGCGGCGCGCTCGGTGATCGCGCCCTACCGGTTCCCTGCGCGGGAAATCTGTTTGCTGCCGAGGAGATTCGCCCCCCGACAACGCCAATATTATAGCAAATAATCAGCCCCGCGGACGAAATCGCGTCGGATTTGCCGCGCGGAAGCGGAGGGGGTGTTTCGGCGGCATGCGTTTTCTGTCGCAAGGCTGTCGCCGCGCCGAGCCGATGGTCGCGGGTGAGGTAGGCGGAAGGTCGCAGGCGTAAGAGTGACTCGCGTACGCAGCCAGTGATAGACGCCGAGGCACGGCAGGCTAAACTCGGCTATTTGTCTGATGTGCGAAAGCCGTCGCGAGCCTGGAGCCGAACGAGAGCCCCGCGAGCCATCGGGCGGCGCGGCGATTTCCAGCCCTAAGCCGAAACTCGCCCCACCGCTATCAGTCTCGCGGCGCGGCAGATTTGCCGCGCAGTGTCCGTGCAAATCAGAGCGGCTTTACGATGTGGTAGGTACCGGCGGTGTAGCGCTTCGAGGTCGTCTCACCGGGGAGCGTGACGTCAGCGGTCGCGCCTTCGGGGATGGTGAAATCCCAGACCCACTTCATGCCCCAGTCCATCTGAGTGCTCTCGTAGCGCCAGTGGCTCTTTATAAGTCCCGCAGGAGACTTGTACTCCGCTTTCACGAACCCAATGCGCGTGTCGGGCTTGGGAGCCATGATGATGTTCTTAAACCCTGGCGCCTTCGGGTCGGCGGCAATTCCGGCCGCAGACTTGTAGATCCACGCGAGAACCGCGCCGTAGGCGTAGTGGTTGAAGCTGTTCATGCCAACGGGTCCGAAGCCCTTCTCCTTCGTGTAGCTGTTCCAACGCTCCCAGATCGTCGTCGCGCCCTGGTCGACCGAATAGAGCCACGACGGGTTCTTGTGCTGGAGAAGAAGCGTATATGCGATGTCGGACATGCCGTTCTCGGTAAGAGTGTCCATGAGGATCGACGTTCCGAGGAAGCCGGTCTGCAGGCAGTCGCCGTGATCGGCGAAGTTACGCTTGAGCGCCTCGATTGTCTTCGCCTTCGCGTCGCCTTCGACAAGCCCGAGCTTGAGCGCGAAAAGCGCCGGCGTCTGCATGCCGCGCATCGGCTCGACGAGAAGCCCGTCCTCGGGCGAGAAGAAGTTCTTCTTGAGATACTCCTTCGCCTCTTCCGCCATCTTCGCGTACTTCGCGGCGTCCTTGCCGATAGCGGCGGCCATCGTCTCCATCATCTGCGCGTCCCAGCGCCAGTAGCACGCGCCGAGATAGTTCCAGTATAGCTTGGCCTCGGGACGCAGCACCTTGTTCTTCCACGCCCTGCCGCTGCAGCTCTCGAGGTCTTCGTAGCCAACCCAATCGGCCCACTGGTAGCCGCCGTTCTCGCCCTTCGTCGCCTCGTAGTCGTACTTCGTCTCGTTGACGCGCGCGACAAACTTCTCCATCGCCGCCCAGTTGTCTGCGACGAGCTTCGTGTCGCCAAACTGCTTCCACACCTGATACGGGGTTATGACGCCAACATCCGCCCAGCCAATGCGCATCGGCTCGTTGCCGTACTGGCCAAGCGGGGCAACGCCCGGGAAACCACCGAGCGCATGCTGGTTGTCGCAGAGGTCGCGCATCCACTTGCGGAAGAACGAAGAGGTGTCGGCGTTGAAGGTGCCCGCCTCGGTGAAGACCTGAGTGTCGGCCGTCCAGCCAAGGCGCTCGTTGCGCTGCGGGCAGTCGGTCGGCACGGAAAGGTAGTTCGAGAGCTGTCCCCAGTAGACGTTGGAGATGAGCTTGTTGACGTCGGCGACTCCAGTCTCGATCTTGCCGATCTCCATCTCCTTCTTGATCGAAGTGACGGGGATTGAGCCAACAACAAGGAACTCCACGTCGTCAGTCGCCGTAATTGAGACATATCGATAGCCGAAGAAGGTGAACACCGGCATGTAAACCGCGAAACCGTCTTTAATCGTATTCGGACCGTCCTTGCCGTTGCCAAAAGTGTAGACTACGCGCATCCCAAGATTGGGCACGCGCAGATTTTCGCGGTAGACGCTTCCGCCGGGACCGTCGTTGCCGCGCGAGCGCTCGCCATTGGCGTCGTTGAGCATCTCGGCGGGGAGGCACGTGAGCACAGTTCCCTCGACGGCCTTGAACACGAACACGGGAACTGCCGCGCAGTTCTGACCAAAGTCGACGACAAGCGTCTCGCCTTTTGCAAGCGCGACAGGCGTCTTGTCGTCAAACGTGACGTTGCGAAGCTTGTGGACACGACCGAAGACATTGTTCGCCTCGTCGGCATTGTCGACGCCCTTCCACACGTATGCCTCGACGGGCATAAGCGCCTTATCCCCTCGGCGGCATATCTCGCCGCCTTCCGAGGGAAGAATCTCGCCCTTGAATTCGTCGTTGCGCTCCGCCTTCCTGAACGCCTCGCCGCCAAAGTAAGGCGGCACGACGCGCGCATCGTATTCCTCGCCGTCGAAAATCGCGGCGTGCTTGACGGGACCGCCAATCGCGGCTTTCCACTCGTCCGCCTTCGTGCCATAGACCTTGACGGAGCCGTCGGCATACGTGACTTTAAGAACAGCGCGGAAGGCGCTCTTCTTGCCCGCGAAGTTGACGATCTTGTCGCGCCACCATCCGGCAGAGACTTCTGCGGCGAAGAAATTCTTCTCACCCTTGTCCTTCTTGAGACAGCCGGTGACGTCATAGGTGAACGAACGGCGCGTCTTCCTGACGTGCGTAAAGCCCGGCTTGAGCGCGTCGTCAGAACCGACCGGCTTGCCATTCACATAGACCTCGTAAACGCCGAGGCCGGTCGTCATCCATACCGCCGACTTGACCTCGCCCTCGTTCTCGATCTCGCGAACGAACCAGCTTGTGCCGTCGGCTGCTCGCGCGCCGTCCTTTACCTGGTCGGTGAACACAGGCGCATCAGCGACCGATATCCATTCGCTCTGCTCCCAGAGCGACGAGTCGAGCGCGTCTATGCGCTTGCTCTCTGGATCACACCCTACTACGGCGACGAGCAACGCGGCCATTGGAATCATACTTGTTTTCATTTGTTATTCTCCTTATGTAATCGAACGTAAAACTACACCCTTCAAGTACGCCCCCTCGGGGAACGAGAGGAGCACGGGATGGTCGGCACCTGCGCGCGTGCGCGCGATGACTTGGAAACGGCGATGCGCGTCTTCTGCGGCCTCGGCGAGGACGGTATCGAAAAAGGCCGCGTCCATCGCGCCTGAGCAAGAGAACGTCGCGAGCGTGCCGTAGGGCTTCAGAAGCTTCATAGCAAGGAGGTTGATGTCCTTGTAGCCCCGCGCCGCCTTCATAAGCTGGCCTTTCGTCGCGGCAAACTTCGGCGGGTCAAGGACGATGAAGTCGAACTTCCGCCCTGCGTCGCGGCACTTCCTGAGGAACTGGAAGACATCGGCCTCGACATACTCCATCTTCGTGCCGCAGTAGTGCTGCAGCGCCTCGTTTTTCTTCGCAAGCGCGAGCGCATCGCCGGAAATGTCGACCTGCGTCACGGACTCTGCGCCGCAAGCACGGGCAAAGAGCCCGAAGCCGCCGGAGTAGCAGAAGCAGTTGAGGA
This sequence comes from uncultured bacterium, assembly GCA_902761275.1. Taxonomy (GTDB): domain Bacteria; phylum Verrucomicrobiota; class Kiritimatiellia; order RFP12; family UBA1067; genus UBA1067. The sequence goes on from CACWJS010000030.1 coordinate 5,952, forward strand.
CATCCGCACCGTTCGCAAGCCGTCCAACCGTCGCGCGTGCGTCGCGCTGATCAAGATAAAAGCCGGTCTTGTGTCCCTTTCTCACATCGACGAGAAACTTCACGCCGTTCTCGGCAATCTCCACCAGCTCTGGCGGCTCGGCGCCACGGAGAACCCTAAATGCCGGCTCCGTCGGAAGCCCTTCCTTGGTACGGGAATCGACGTCGCACCGTTCCGACACGCTCTGGCAGAACGGCGCAAACTTCATGAGGGCGTCAGCAATCTCCTCCTTGCGCGCGTCTGCACCGGCAGAGGTGAACTGGCAGACGACATGACCAGCGTAGCAGTCCGCGATAACTCCGGGGATGAGATCGTTCTCGGCGTTCACGAGACGAATCGCCGTCACGGCGTCGTCTGCGTAGAATGCGGCGCGACGTCCGACGGCCTCCGCGACGAGATCGGCGATTGGCGCATCTGGCACAATCCGAACGCGAATCTGCGACGCGGGCGAATACCAGCCCTGACCAAGCTTCGCGCCCGAGGCGTCGCACACTTCGACCATCTCGCCCGCGGCCGCCTCGCCCTCGGCAATCGCGCCCGAGAACACCCACGGATGCCCTTTTACGACGCTCCTCTCGCGCCCCTTCTTTAACCGTATCGTATTCACTTTTTAACCATTATCTACCAAATCCCGCAGACTCTGCAATTGTGAGCAACGCAACGATACTCACTCGCCGCTGAACTCGGCAAGCTCGGCCAGCGCCGACAGCGCAAAGCAGGTGCAGTTGAGCCACCCCTGCATCGAGTCTTCGCGCTTCTCCACTTTCGCATATTCCGTCGGAATGTAGCCGTTTGGACGCTGTATGCGGACAAGCGCGTCTCCGAGCGCCCGCGCCTTTGCGAGATCAAGCGGATTCTTCTCCGCGCGGTAGAGGGCGAGATACGTCTTGATCAGCTTCGCGTTCGAGGCGTCGACCGGCACATAGTAGACGTACTGCTCGAGCACGCACGGATAGAACCAGTCGTTGTAGCGGTTCAGCTGTGTGAACGGATCGGCGATTGACGTATTGATGCCGTGGCCGTTCGCCGCGCACGGCTTCTCCCAGCAGACAAACTGGTCTTCGGCGTAGCGCAGGATGTCGCGCGCAACGGCGATCCACTTCTTGTCGCCAGGATAGCGGCTGAGCAAATAGAGCGCAAGTTCGCAAGCCGGATGTTTCGAAGGGTTCTCGTACTTCGCGCAAAGCGGCGCATCCTCGAACTGCCCTTCCCAGAACCAGTCCTTGAGAGGATTCGCCTCGATCCACGCGAACGCCCAGTCGCCGCACGCGCGATACTTCTCGTCGCCACACGCGCGGTAGAGCCGCTCGAGGAACGTGATTACGCCAGTCGGCTGAACGCGGTTCTCGTTAAGCACCTTGCCATCCGACTCGCGGATGAAAATCGGCCAGGTGCCGTCCGCCTCCTGCAGTTTGACATACGTGTCGGCGATGCGCTTCGCGGCCTCTAAGTACTTCGCGTCCTTCACGCGGTCGTAGAGAGCAAGATACGCCGTGCCGACGTTGCACGGATAGATCAGCATATTCTGCCCGTAGCGGAACGAGCCGGCCGCGCGCCTGTCCGCATACGTCGGCGGCCAGAACTCGAGCGGCGCGCCCTTGGGCTGCGAGATCGAAATGAGGAAATCGGCCACGTTGCGCGCAAGCTTCAGAGCGTCCTCCGCGCGGTCTGGACGCCGCGTCGCGTAGTCGAGCATTCCGAGGATGAGTGCTGAATGCATCTTCGCCGGATAGCAGTTGTGCGTGTAGTTTGGATCGGGCTTCCCGGTCTTGAGGAAGTACTGCGTCGCAGGGCGCTCAAAGATTTCGTCGCCGCACTTCGCAACGGCCTCGGCGTACGAGCGCGGTGCGGGCGGATACGACCCTGGGCGGAACGGCGCAGAGCGCCAGAACGAACGCAAAAAGCGGTCACGCGGCCAGTCTGGGATGCCGTGAACTTTGCCGTCCTTGTCAACCGCCGAGACATACACCCACGCCTGCCCAGTCGCGATATCGTTCCAGACAGGCGTCAGTGGGGACTGCGACGAGGGCGCGTCGAAGACATGTGTCTTCCCAGCCGCATCGAGAACAGTGAAGCGGTACTTCACCGTGCCTGGACCGCCTTTTGAAAATTCGAACGCAGGCGGATACATGAACATCCGCGAATACTTATTCCAGAACGGACTTCCATCGACACCGCCGGGGCGAATAGCGTGCGCATAGTCCTCACGCGCAAGCGCATCAAGATCGGCCGCGCGGCTTGCCATCTGAGCCAAACCGGAAACAACGGCAGAGACTGCCAAAATCTTCCAGATCATTCCGTTCTTCATCTCATCTCCATTCGTGTCAAACAGCGTATACTCAGCCAAGGTAGACATTCGCCGCGGCAAGCGCCTTCCTCAAGCTCTTGACGTCAAGGTCGCGCGGATGCACACCCTTAAGCGCCGCCATGGCAGCTGCAACGCCCGCCGCCTCACCAGTGGTCATGCACGGCGTGATGAGCCGCAACGTCTCGATCGTGTCCGGCGCGCCAAGCATACGGCCGCAGCAGAGGAGGTTCTCGATCTTCTTCGGGAGGAGCTGGCGATACGGAACGGCGATTCCGTAACCCGCGCCGCCGTCGCCCGCCCACGCCACCGTGTCGGCTGGCGCCGCTTCGTGCGCCGCCGCAGCGTCGACGACAAACTCGGCGTCTACGAGACGCGTGTTCCTCACACCGATCTGCGAGCATGTGTTGGCGATGTAGACCTGTTCCCAGCCGGGCGTCTTCTGCATCTCGCGCACTTGCTCCCACCAGCGACGGCGGAAGTTGACCTCGGCGCGGCTCAACTCGCGCACGTCGAGCCCGTTGCCCTTCGGCCCCGGACCCATGTTGCCCCACCACAGGCCGCGGTTGGGCTCGTTCGAGCGCATCGGCCAGTGACGGAAGCGCTTTCCGTCCTTGTCGCAATGGGGATTCTTCGCGGTGATGCGATCCATGTTCGCGAGCTGCACGCAGTGGCCGATGCCGTGCGTGACCTGGCGGTAGTTGCCGCCGGCGCTGAACAGGAGATCGCCGTCACCCGTCGCGTCCACCACCTGTTTCGCAAGGATTGCCTGCGTACCCTGCTTGGACTCGAAGATTACGCCTTTCACCTCCGCGCCGTCCTGAATGACGTCTACGCCCCAGCTGTGGAAGAACATCTCGACCTTCGCCTCGGCGATCATCTTGTCCATAAGGTACTTCGAGCCCTCGGCGTCGAGCGTCGGCTGCCAGTGGTGCTGGTCGGTGAAGTCGCCAGTGGATATGCCCTCCTTGAGGCCGCGATCCATAAACTCCTTCGCAAGCCCCTTGGTGACGAGTTTCCACTTGCCGTCTTCCTTGATGCTCGTCGCCATCAAGAGCAGCACGAGCCCGTTGGTGAAAAGCCCGCCCAGCGAACCATAGCGCTCGACGAGCGCAACTTTCGCGCCCGCGCGCGCCGCGGCAATTGCCGCGCTGAAGCCAGCAGGACCGCCGCCCACGACCACCACGTCGGTTTCGTGGAAAATCGGCACCTCGCACATCGGGCGATACACCTTGCCGTCCTTCAAGAACGCGCTCGGCCCGTCCGTCATCGAGTGCGGAATGTCGAAGACGCGCTTGACGCTCCAGTCGTCTTCATCGCGGATGAAGAAGCGCTCCGCCGATCCCGTGTCGGCAGGAACCTGGTCGCCGAACGCGACACCGGTGACGCCGGCAGCGCCGACGAGCCCGAGTTTCTTCAGGAACTCACGTTTGGTGATCTGCATGGCTGATTGTCCTTCTTAAAGATTAACGCTACTAAGTTCGGCGAGTGCAGCGGCCGAGCCAAGCATGCAGTTCGGCCAGTCTTCGCGGGTGTTCATCCAAAATGTCGGCAGATACCCGTCGTCGTGCGTCTCGCGGATGATCGCGTCGCCGAGCGCGCGGGCACGCGCGAGGTCCAGAGGGTTCTTCGTCGCGCGGTACAGTGCAAGATAGGTACGGATCAGCTTGGCGGAAGATGCGTCGATTGGCACATAGCAGTTGTACTGCTCCAGAACGGCGGGGCAGCGCCAAGAATCGCAGTCCCAAGCGCCCAGCTTGCAGCGCGGATCCTTGATGCCGTGCATCGGGCGCTCCCAGCAAACAAACTGGTCCTCGGCAAAACGCAGGATCTCGCGGGCCTGCGCAATGCGGCGCTGATCGGACGGGAAACGGCGGACGAGATACATCGCCGTGTCGCAGGCGTCGTGCTTCGTCAGGTTCTGGTATGGCGCCGTCGGCGCGACGTCCTCGAACTGACCTTCCCAGTTCCACGTCGTGAGCGGACCCTTCTCAATGTATGCGAAAGCACGGTCCGCCGCAGTCCGATACTTCATGTCTCCGGTCAACGCATACATCCGTTCGAGGAAACCGAGCATGTGTGCTGGAACAAGCCGGTTCTTCTCGACGCTCTGGCCGTCCTTCAGCCACACGTTGAGCGGCCAAGTGCCGTCCTCGCCCTGCAGTTCCAGGTAGCGATCAGCGATGCGCGTCGCCGCCGCCTTGAGCTCCGGCGATTTCGTGACCTCGTAGAGATCGAGATATGCGTTGGCGACCGCGCGGGGGTAGACGAGCATTATCTTCCCGTTGTTCTTCCCAACCACTTTTGCCGGATGCCAGATCAGCGCAGGATGCGCCTCGTATGTCCGCGGGAAGCCGGCGAGCGGGCGTCCTTCGGGCTCTGTTATCGACATGAGCTTCGCGACCGCGCCTTCGGCGAGCCGACGCGCGGCCTTCGCCTCGTCAGTATCGCCGGCGGCAAGTTTGGCCATAGCGGAGACGACCGCCGCGCCCATCTTCGAGGGATAGGCGATGAACACCTGGTTGCTGGAGCCCACCATTTCCGCCGGCACCGGCTTGCCGCTCAGGTAGTTGGCTTGGACAATCGGCTGGTTCATCACATAGCGGGCAATCAGCTTCGCCGTCTCCTCCGCCGAACGCTTCGCGGCGGGATAGGACCCCGGGACAAAAGGAGCCTGCTTCCAGAAACTGCGCTCGCCGACGTTCGCGATGACGCCGCCCTTCTTGTCAAGCGCATCGCAGCGCACATCCACCCAGCCCGAGAGCGGCAGGTCCGCCCAGACCGGCGCGAGTGAATCATTCGGCGAACGCCCCTCGAACGTCCTTTCGACACCGGCTTCGTCCTTCACCGTGAAGCGGTAGGACGCGGCACCCTCGCGGCGCTCAAATCCAAATGTCGGCGGATACATGAAAAATATCGACCGCCCGTTCCATGCAGGCTGTCCGTCGACGCCGATTGGTCGCACGGGGCGCAGGTAGTCCGCGTCAAAAGCGGCACTTGCACCAAACGCCGCACAAAGGCAGGTAACAGCTAAGGCAATACCAATGAAGCCCCGGTTTCCCATAATGCACACTCCCTACAATCCGACGATATGCAGCGTCTTTCCGTTGAACTCCACTTCGCGGGTATACAGCTTCTCCTCCCACGCCTTCGACTTGCATTCGTCGAATATCGGCATCCATCCTTCTATAAGGCCGAGTTTGTCGAGGTAGTCCGCAAGCTGCCTATACGAGTCGTCACCCTTGAAGTTCTTCGCAGTCTTCACCTCCACGGCATAGCGCTTGTCGCGGTACTCAACGCATAGGTCGAGACGCCACGAGCCAAGCGCCATCTCGCGGATGATATGCCCCTTGCCGTTCGTCACGCGCTGGAGGAACGCCATGAGTACGAGGTGAGGCGTCGTCTTGCCGGCCTGTCGCGGCGCATGGATGACAAAATACTGGCGGCGTGCGATCAGGTGCCGTATCTCCGGCAGTCGGTCAAGTGCCGGAAGCATGTAGTGCTCGTCAGGAATGCACGGCCCAGCAGTGTTGAAATATTTTTCCACGACGCAAATTATACCAAATCCGTCGGGAATGTGATTACGATGCTGACGAAATATTTTAACGGGAGTATGCTTACCTACCTCACGAATATGAGCAGCCCAGAACCAGAATATTCCTTCCACTGCCATTCTAACCTGCGGTATGCGGCGGGCGTCGGGTGCGTGTAGGTGAAGGAGGTCTCGGAGCCGCTGCCGACAACCGCGCCGTTCCCGTCATAGAGTTTCCAGCCCGTGCAGGAATACTTTGTTTCGTCGGTGTCCGTCCACTTGGACGCGCCGCAGCTGACGACTCGGGTGTCGCCCGCCGAAAGTTCGGTCAGATACCCATACGCCGGCACGGGCGCGCCGATGCCTTCCGGCGTGCCGGAGATGTCAAGCGTCGAGTCGGGGGTGCCATTCGCGAAGCGCAGCGCGTCAACCGCGTGGTTGGCGACGATCTCCGCGGCCGTCAGCTGGCGGCTGTAGAGTCGGATGCAGTAGATGGTGCCGGGGAAGCCATTGGCCTTGCTGGCTCTGTTGCCGACAAAGGTTTCATCGCTGTCGCCCGGCGTCCAATAGGCTCCGCCGGTCGAGTTCAGACTCGAGCCGTCGGCAAACGCGGGGGAGGTGGAAGCTCCTGAACTAAAGCGCACCGAAAACGAATGCCTCGCCGTTCCCGGACTAAACGGAAACGCCGGCTTCGGGACCGAGCCGGAGAAAACGACGATGGCGCCGACCGTATTATATCCGAACGTCATTCCGTTGCTTGCCGGGGTCTGCAACAACACCTGGTGGACCGAAGTGTTGCGCGAGGCAAAGACGACTTCCATCGTGCCGTTCTTGGCGGCGTCGAAGGTCGCCGCAGTGCCGGCGGCGGAAAGTGTGCCGTAGGATGTCGCGTCGCCGTCGAAGTTCATGCCGTTCTCCGCCACGGTGACGTTGGTCAAGTCAAATTCATATCCACCGACGATGTCCTTCCAAACCACCGCGTTGTCGGCATGGACGCCGGCCCCGGCGTTGTCGATGCCATCCCAGCAGGCGATGAGCCCATCCTGGACGTAGCCAGAGAAGTCCGTGAGCCGCCTAGTCAGCTCCCACTGCCATTCCAGCCGACGGTATTCCGCCGATGCCGGATGGGTGTAGGTGAAGGATGTTCCGTCACCGCTGTCGACGACGGCGCCACCTTCGTCGTAGAGCTTCCAGCCGGTGCAGCGGTACTCGACCGTCCTGGTGGCGTTGGTGGAGATCACCGTACCGCAGGAGACTTCGAGCGTTTCGCCGGCGGATAGTCCGGCGACCGCCCCGTATGCCGGAGTTGGTGAACCTACAATCCCAGATGTGCTGGATACATAAAGTATCGAGTCCATGTCGCCGCCTCTAAAGCGCGCCTGATCGACCAAGTTGTTATAGGCGATCTCCCCGTCCGTCAGCTGGCGATTGTAGAGGCGGATGCAGTAGATGGAGCCGGGGAATGAAATGGTATCCCTGTTGTTCTTGCCGACGAAGACCTCGGACACATCGTCGGAAAGCCAATATGCATCGCCAAGCAAGGCAAGCGCAGCGCCGTTGGCGCGCGGGGCGGCCGGTACGCCGGCGGCGTAGCGCACGGCGACGGTGTTTGTCGTCGCTCCTGACGTAAAACTAAATGCGGACTTGCCTTCGGTGCCGTAAGTGGTATAAGGGACAAGCACGTGGGTGGTGCCGGAAATTGTCTCTCCCAGCGCAATCCCGATGCTTGCCGGAGTATGCACGAACACCTGGCTGGCGTTGCCGACGCGCGAGACATAGACGACTTCCATCGTGCCGTTCCTGGCGGCACCGAAGGTGGCAGCCGTGCCGGCGGCGGAAAGGACGCCATAGGAAGTGGTCGCTCCGGCGAAGGTCATGCGGTCGGCATCGACGGTGACGCCGGTCAAGGCGAACTCGCGCCCGCCGACGATGTCCTTCCACACGGTCGCGCCGGCGTCGTGCGTTCCGGCGCCCGCGTTCTCGATGCCGTCCCAGCAGGCGACGAGCCCACTCTGGACGTATAACGACGCGGCCACGCCGTCCGCCATGCCGGTCTGCGCCGCAACGGTCATCAATGCGGCGAGCGCCGCGGATACAAATGTCCTAGTCATTTTCATCTCACTAAACCCTCTTGAACTGACTTTGTTGAGTATTATACCAAACAATCAACCGCGCAATCTCCGTTTTACGAAATATATTCATTGCAAAATGCGAAATACACCCCTTTACGCCAGCCGCCACTTTTGCTATACTGCCACACATGAAAACAATCCTGAGATTCCCCAGGACGAACGATATTCCAATCCGCGCGACGCTGTCGGCGCTGGATGACAAATTTGGATTCTCGTCCCGCTACGCCGATGTCGGCGTCAGCACCTCTGCGGAAGTCTCGGAACTGCTTGCGTTCTGGCATCCGGACGCCTGCGTCGTCAACAACGACAGTCTGCCGGCGAAGGCATTTGCCGCATATCCAACGGTGTTCCTCCACCGCGCCGACAAATCGGACAACCCTCGCCACGCGGAGGTCTCGTTCGACGAAAAGGCCGTAGCCGAAACCGCCGCGCATCATCTGCTGTCGCTGAATCTCGCCTCGTACGCATACGTGCCGCCGGACACGGGAGAAGAATGGAGCCGGGAACGCGAACGGCACTTCGTCCGCATCCTCGGCCTCAGCGGATACGGAGTCATGTCATATGTCCACCCCAGAAGCCGTCTTTCGGTTCCGAAGCGACTCTCGCGCCTTGCGGACTGGATAGCGGATCTGCCGCGCCCCGTCGGCATATTCGCCGCGAACGACGCCGTCGCCGCCAATGTGACCGCCGCCTGCAACCACCGGCACATCGACATTCCGCAAGATGTCGCGGTGATCGGCGTGGACGACAACAAGGAAGTGTGCGAAGCTTCGCGACCGGCGCTTTCGAGCATCGCAAACGACGTCATAGCCACAAGAATCGAGACCCTCCGAATCCTTGAGCGCATCGTCTCGGGGCGCGAGCCTGAGAGCCGCCATGTCAAGATTAAGCCGCTCGGCGTCGTGCGCCGGACCTCGACGCTGAGGGCGAAGAAAACCGACCCTGCGGTTCTCGCCGCCTGCGAGCTTATCAGGAAAGAGGCGTGCAACGGGCTCAAGGCCCGCGATGTCGCGGCGACCTTCCCGTGCGGACGGCGCATGGCGGAGATACGTTTCCGCGCAGTGCTCGGGCACTCGATCCTCGACGAGATACGCGCCGTGCGGCGAGAGCGCGCCAGGACGGCAGTCACGCCCTTCCGCTCGATGCTCTGCGACGAAGTCGCCGAGCTATGCGGCTATCATTCGTGGAGTTCCGTCTACCGCCTAATCAAGCCCGAATGCTTATGCTAAAGACGCCCCGCCGCGAGAAACAGAGCTACCTGACGCGCTTGATCGCGCCGAACTTGCAGACCTGGCCGCATTGCTTGCAGCCGGCGCACTGATTGGCATCGATGACCATCTGGAACGCGCCGGGGCGGATTTCCTTGCCGCGAGTCATCGCTGGGCAGCCCATCTTGAAGCACGCGCCGCACGCCTTGCACTTCTCGGGATCGACTTCGCAAAGCCCTTCCTTAGTGAGCTTCGCCGCGATGCGGCAGGGAGCGTACGCGATAACGAGCCACGGTTCGCCCGAGTCCATCGCCGTAGAAAGCGTCTTCTCGAGTCCGCCCAGGTCGTCGGCCGAAACCTTGACGACGTTCTTGTAGCCGCAGGCCTTCGCAATGTCGCCAATTTCGGTGACAGGCGCGGAATCGCCGGCGAGAGTCTTGCCGGTGCCGGGGTTATCCTGGTGGCCGGTCATCGCGGTGATGCGGTTGTCGAGAACGACGGTCGTGACGGGCGTTCCGTTGTAGAGCGCGGAGAGAATACCCGTGATGCCGCTGTGGAAGAACGTCGAGTCGCCGAGAACAGCGCAGATGCGACCCTTGAGACCCGCCTTCCTCATGCCCGCAGCGTTGCCGATCGACGCACCCATGCAGATCGTCGAGTCCATCGCGTCGAGGGGAGGAAACGCGCCGAGCGTGTAGCAGCCGATGTCGCCGGTGACAGTAGCGCCGAGCTTGTGGAGAACGTAGAAAACGCCGCGGTGACCGCAGCCCGCGCAGAGGACCGGCGGGCGCGTAGGAAGTGTTTGTGTTTTTGAGTTGGGAGTGTTTGAGTTGGGAGACTTCGCTTTGGGAACGTCTCCCAGCAGTTCGTGGCGGAGGTTCTGGATGCGGTCGGCGTTGAGCTCGTGCATGTTGAGCTCCGTCTTGTGCGCGAGAACCTTGATGCCCATCGCCTTGATCTGCGCTTCGAGGAACGGATCGAGTTCCTCTACAACGAGCAACTTCTTGACGGACTTCGCAAACTTCGAGACGAGCGCCTTCGGGAGCGGATTAGTCCAACCGAGCTTCAGGATCTGGCAGTCGGGGAATATCTCACGGACATACTGGTACGCAACAGCCGAAGTTACGATGCCGAGCCCCTTCGCCTTTGCGGAGACCTTTACGCCCTTCGCGGGCTTAATAATCCTGTTAAACTTCGACTTGTTCGCCTCCTTCTCCATCGCCTCGGTGCGCTTCTGCGCGTCCAAGCGGTGCTGGCGCGCGAACATCGGAACGGGGATGTTCTTCGCGATGTTTTTCTTGTAGGGGATGAGCGGATGGGGAGCGGGCTTGAAATCACCAAGCTCGACGAGCGAGGCCGAGTGGCTCGTACGCGTCGTGAGACGCAAGATCACGGGCACCTGGAACTTCTCTGAAAGCTCGAACGCCTTGATCGTCATGTCGTACGCTTCCTGCGAGTCGGCTGGCTCCAGGAGAAGCGCGCGCGCGAACTTGGCGAGGTTGCGGTTGTCCTGCTCGTTCTGCGACGAGTGCATGCCGGGGTCGTCGGCCGAGACAAGGACGAAACCACCCAAAGGTCCGACGTAGGTGAAAGTCATCAAGGGATCCATCGCGACGTTCAGCCCGACGTGCTTCATCGCAGTGATCGCGCGCGCGCCGGCCATGGAAGCGCCGACGGCAGTCTCAACCGCAACCTTCTCGTTTACCGCCCATTCGCAGCGGATTGTGTCCTTGAACTTCGCTATGTTCTCAAGAATCTCCGTAGAGGGAGTGCCGGGATAGGCCGACGCAACTACACAACCTGCCTGGGCCGCAGCATGCGCGACCGCCTCGTTTGCACTAAGGAACTTCTTCATTTTCTTTAACTTTCTCCTTTAAGCTGACTGCTCCGGCTTCTTGGCCCGGCAAAACACGACCGCATATACGCCTACCACGGCGAAGCAAATCGCGGGAACGACAAAAGACGCACGGAGCGATGCCTGCGTGAGCCGGAGATTTGTATCCCACTCGCCCGAGAACATCGGCACGAGCTTCGTCCAGAAAGAGTTCGCGTCACCGATGATGTTCGCCATCCAAGGCGTGATGATCGCGCCACCGAGAATCGCCATGATGAGGCCTGACGCGCCAAGCTTCAGCGCCTTCTGATCGAGCCCCCCAAGGGCGATGCCGTAGATCGTCGGGAACATGAGCGACATAAAGCCCGACATCGCTACGAGGCAGATGATGTTTGCTGAGAACGGCAGGTTCCACGCCGTGAAGAGGATATTCGTCGGCAGATAGATTACGCCGGCGCAGCACAGGATGGCGCACACGGCGAACACCGCCATCATGGCGGCGGGATTGAAATACTTCATCGCGAAAGTCGCGATCCAGCGACAGGCGATGAAAAGGGAAATCGCTATCGTGTAGTAGATCGCCCCCTGCGCCGGAGTGACGCCAAGCTCCTTCTGGCAGTAGACGTTAAGCCACGTCCACGCAGCGATCTGGACGCCCACGTAGAAGAACTGCGCGATGACGCCAAACCAGTAGCGCGGCGTCGTGACGAGGGTGTGCAGCATAGAGCGGTAGCTGCTCGACAGCAAAACATAGACGAGAGGCCCTGCGACACCGCACAACACCCAATTGATCTTGTCCATTTCGGGGAAGATGAAATAGAGCACCGTCATCGGCACAACCGAAAACGCGAGCGCAACGGCTGCACGCACGAGCGCTGTGCGCGTGGGGGCAGTCTCACCCTCACGCTTCGACAGGAAGAAGAGCCAGATGACGAACGCGATGGCGCAGAGTCCGACATACGGCGCGCACACCCAGAAAAGCTCCTTGTCGATGATGCCCTTCAGAACTTCAGGGTCCATTTGCGCGCGCTCCTCGGCCGTCGCAGGGTTGAGGTGGGAGAGAATGAGCTGCTGCGCGAGGACGATGCCGCACATCGAACCGACGGGGTTGAACATCTGAGCGAAATTGAGACGCCGCACCGCCGTCGCCTCGTCGCCGAGCGAGAGGACGTAGGGGTTGCAAGTCGTCTCAAGGAGCGAGCATCCGCCGGCGACGATGAATATCGCCACGAAGTAGATGTCGAAGCTCTGCGCGATGCACGCCGGGATGTAGAGAAGCGCACCCGTGATGTATACAGCAAGCCCGATCAGGACGCCCTTCCTGTAGCTCAGTTCCTCTGCAAGCACGGCGGCAAATATCGCGAGAACGGCATAGGCGCCGTAAAACGCCACCTGCACAAGCCCCGCCCTGGACTGATCCATCGTGAAGATACGCTGGAACGCCGGCACGAGGTTGTCGGTCATGTTGTTGAGAAGCCCCCAGAGCGCGAAGCAGCTGACAAGCATCGCGAATATGCCAAGGTATTTGCGCGGAACCATGCTCTCTCCTCCTGTTGTTGGTAACTGCGGCCCTTAGCCGCGGATCTTCTTGACGAGCGCCGAGGCGTCGGCGGCAAGCTTCTCGATCGCGGCATAGTCGCCAGCCGCAAGCGCGTCCTTCGGGACGATCCACGTGCCGCCGCAAGCGACGATTTCGGGAACGGCGAGGTAGTCGCCTACGTTCGATAGGTTGACGCCGCCTGTCGGCATGAACTTCACGCCGGTGAAGCGGAACGCGCCAAGAAGGTTCTTGATCATCTTGACGCCGCCAGCGGCCTCTGCCGGGAAGAACTTGACCATCGGCGCGCCCGCAGTGAGCGCCTGCGAAAGCTCGCTCGCAGTCGCGATGCCGGGGCAGAACGGAATCTGCTCCGCCTTCGCCGCCTCCAATATGACGGGATCAAATCCAGGCGCGACGCCAAAAACGGCACCTGCCGCCTTCGCGGCACGAAGCTGCTCAACCGTGAGAATCGTGCCTGCGCCAACGATCGCCTCGGGCACTTCGCGCTTGATCGCGGCGATTGCACCGGCGGCGGCCTTGGTGCGGAAGGTCACTTCGAGGACGGGAAGACCGCCCTTCACGAGCGCCTTCGCGAGCGGAACGGCCTGCTCTTCCTTTTCGATAACGATTACCGGGATAATTCCCGCCGACTTGAGTGTTTCAACGATGTCCATGGGTAAAGTTGAATAGTTGAATGGTTGAAAAGTTGAATGGTTGAAAAGTTGAATGGTTCTACCGGTCGACGCGGGCGGAACCGCCGCCGACCATTTTCTCGACGTCGGCCTTCGTCGCCATCGAAGTGTCGCCGGGCGTCGTCATCGCGAGCGCACCGTGCGCCGCGCCGTAGTTGACGGCCTTCTCGGCGTCGTCGAAAGTCATAAAGCCGTAAACGAGTCCCGAAGCGAACGAATCGCCGCCGCCAACGCGGTCGTAGATCTCGAGCCCAGGGCGCTTGATCGACTCGTGCAGCTCGCCCTTGTACCAGCAGATCGCCGACCAGTCGTTTACCGTCGCAGACTTGACCGAGCGAAGCGTCGTCGCCACGGCCTTGAAATTCGGATAGATCGAGACGGCCTTCTCGATCATCTTTTTGAAGCCCTCAATTGGGAGCGTCGTAAGGTTCTTGTCAACGCCCTCGACCTCGATGCCGAGCGCCGCAGTGAAGTCTTCCTCGTTGCCGATCATGACGTCGACGTACTTCGCGATTTCCTTGTTAACGGCTTGCGCCTTCGCCTGGCCGCCAATGGACTTCCAAAGAGAGGCGCGGTAGTTGAGGTCGTAGCTCGTGACGGTGCCGTGCTTCTTCGCGGCCTTCAAGGCCTCGATCACGACGTCAGCCGTCGTGTCGGAGAGCGCGGCAAATATGCCGCCCGTGTGGAACCATCTGACGCCCTCCTTGCCGAAGAGCTGCTCCCAGTCGATGTCGCCGGGCTTGAGCTGGCTCACCGCCGTAAGCCCGCGGTCGGCGCAAGAGCGCGCACCACGGCAGCCGAAGCCGCGCTCCACGAAATTGAGGCCGTTCCTGACAGTGCGGCCGATGCCGTCATAGGGGACCCACTTGACGTGGCTCGTGTCTACGCCACCCTGAAGCATGAAGTCCTCGACGAGGCGCCCAACGGGATTGTCGGCAAAAGCGGTCACCGCCGTCGTCTTAAGACCAAAGCAGCGACGAAGCCCGCGGACGACGTTGTATTCGCCGCCGCCTTCCCAGACCTTGAAATCGCGCGCAGTGTGGATTCGCCCATCGCCCGGGTCGAGGCGGAGCATTATCTCGCCGAGACTTGCCGCATCCCACATCGCCGTTCCAGGCGCCTTTACCTTCAATCCTTCCATATTTTCCTCCGTTTGTTCAATTCCTCGTGACATCACAGTCGTCGCCTTCTCCGCCGTACGGGGGCGGAGAGACGCGCGCGCGAAAATCCTGATAGTCCCAGCTCGATTCCATCAGCGCAAGCTGGTACTCGCGATAGCCCTCGGTCCAGATCATCCACGCGATCAAGATGCGGATGAATCCCCAGCCCCCGCCGTAGACAATCGCATGAAGGCCAGAGAGACCGAGAAGAATAGCAAACACGCGGCCGACCCACATCGCGACGAATGTCGCCTTGGGACGCGAGAGGAACGCGCGAAGTACACTACGGAAGATGCGCCCACCGTCAAGGGGGAAGCCCGGGAGGAGGTTGAAGCCGCCAAGCATGAGGTTGAGCCACATAAGGTAGAAGAGCGCATACCTGAGCCAGTGGTTCTCAATCGGGAAGAAGAAAAGCGTAAAGAACCCGATGGCCGCGAGGGCAAACGATACGAGCGGCCCCGCGAGCGCGGTGAGGAACTCCTGCCACGCCCTGCGCGGCAGGGAGATGAGCGAGGCGCAACCGCCAAGAAGCGAAATCGTGATGTCGGTCGTGCGGTAGCCAAAGAGCCGCGCCGTCAGGGAGTGGCCAAATTCGTGGAGGACTATCGACAGGGCGAGCAGAAGCGCCTCGGTCACGCCTTCCGTGAACGACGCGCCGGACCCCACGAAAAGCAGAAGGAGGATCGCGAACGAGATGTCGACGTAGACCGGTATCCCAAACGCCTCGCAAAGCTTGAATCTATTTCCAAAAAGCAACATAGACAATATTATACCAAAACGGCTCCCCCGCTGTGGCAATTTACCCAAAAAACACATTATCGGGAAGCGGGTCGGGCGGCTACTTGAATACGGACTTTATCTCGGAAAGGATGGATTCTGCAGAACCTATCGCATAGCGGCTGGCGATCTCAAGAAGGTCGTCGTCTGTGATATTCGACTGCTTGCCGTTGATGCTCATCGCGTGGCAGTTTGTCCAGCTGCGCCGCAAATCGTCCTCCGGCGCTTCCGGTGGAACGCCGCCAGTGAGATCATATGCCGGCGCAAGCTGCCACGGACCACCCTCCTTCATCATAAACGAGAAGTTCTTGGAGTGGTCGTCCGTCTCATCCGAATAGACGTTGAACGCCATGCGCCTGAACATCTGCGAAAGAGCGTCGTATCCAAGGCCAAGGGCAACGATCGTCTCGAACAGCTGTCCATACGAATTCATTTCAAGCGAAACGTCCGGCGGCAGCGCACGGATGGCGCGAAACGTCTGCACATGGTGGCGCTTTGCTCCATCCCTGTCGAAACGACGTGTCATGAAATGCCCCACACCGTCCAAGGTATAGAGTCTCGATTCGCTGATTTCCACTCCGCACGCCCTTGCAAGCTCGTATGTGCGGTATTCGGCGATACCAGTGTACGGACGTTCGTCTGGCGTAATCTTTACGATCCAATGCTCAAAGCCCTCGGGCATGTCTTCGCCCGGAATGCAGAACCTGTCTGTCGCGGGATTCCAGCCGACTACTGCCTTCGCCTGCGCACCACCTGCCGAGGTCCCGACCCGGAAAATCTCCTTTAACGCCGCAGGACCAGACATGTTCTCAATCCTGTGGTTCAATACGTGACGAGACTGCTCAATGACGCTTTTAAGCCTAATCGCCAGCTTTATATCCCTTCGCGGTCCGCGTTGCGGCGCGTATTCCAGCGCACCTATCGCCCGCGATCCGACGTATGCCAGTCGGTCAAGCGCAGTGACAGACGACTTCATGACGCCCTGCCGCTCCATCCATGCATCAATCACGCTGTTGCCAAACGAATCAGGCAGAGAATCGGCGAACACCGCAGGAAGTCCGTAGAAAGCGGAAGCCGGACGGTCGAGGAATGAAAACTCACCAGCGCCTAGCGGAAGCTCGAAAGGCGCTATCTCTATGCCGGAACGCAAGAACGTCGTATCGTACTCAAAGCGATAGTGCGTGGCCGTCTTGGGAACGATTGTGCCTACATGACGTTCCCATATTGAAACCTCGATGGCGTCTACATGTGAATACATCAGCGCGTTTCCTTCCTTATGGCACTAGCACGCAATCTCGGCTTGTTTCCTCGCTTCACATAGTCCCTGACAGAAACTGCATCTGCCGGACCAAGGCGCATGATCCATTCGTCCTTGCCAAGCGTCCGGCAGACTTGTATGAATGTCGTCAATGACGCGCCTTTGCCGCCCTCAAGATTTTTGAGCGCGCTTTCCGAAATGCCGCTTCGTTCGGACACGACCTTTTGCGATAGATTGCGATACAACCTTTCCCGCTTCAGCATCGAGCCAATTCTAGACGCTGATATTATATCACAAAAGGTGCTTTTACGTCTATAGGGAGAGGAAAACAAAAACTATTTCCGGCGGCGCGTCGATTCGCGGGGAACGAGGCGGGTAGCGACAACAATCCCTTTCCATGAAGAAACTCTTTTGGATGCTCCGCACATCCATGGTGATTCAGTTTGAAGGTACATCCACGACCATCCGCAGCGACATGGCGTGATCTGACTGCAGCTCTTCCTTGAACTGCTGGCAATTCCCGATG
>CACWJS010000031.1:0-28852 GCA_902761275.1 uncultured bacterium
GAAGGACGCTGGGGAAAGTGGGTGAGTTGTGAGTGGGTGAGTGGAGGAGTTGGAAAGCGGCCTTCAAGCGGAGATGGGACGCGCCACAGGCAATCGCGCTTGCGCGATTCGCCGCCCGGCCAAGGTTCGTGGTCGCGCGTTAGCGCTAATCTGTCGACACATATGGAACAGTATATGTGTAATCGCGTCGATTCTGGCATATCGCGTCTTCGTGCATAAAAGTCTCGGTACACCCTATTGCCCACTATCGAACGGCTGCGCTTTTACATGGCGACGGGAATTTGGTAAACTGTGCGCAGGAAAGGAAAACCCTATGAACTCCGATGCTAACAGGATAGTCTTCCTCGACTGGTTGCGCGCAATTGCCATCTTCATGGTTCTCTTGATCCACGCCTGCGAACCGTTCTACCTCGACGCAGAGGGAACGGCTATCGCCTCGAAATTTGACGCCGTATGGGTTACTATCATCGACAGCGCGATGCGTGCCGCAGTGCCGCTCTTCGTCATCGCCTCCGCGTTTCTCCTCTTCCCGGTTCGACGCGCGACTGGTGATTTCCTGAAACGCCGTCTTGCACGCGTGCTTATTCCGTTCGGCATCTGGACATGCGTTTACATGGCGGTGCAGGGCGGCGACTGGCGGCAGCTTCTCTTCAACTTCCCGTCCGACTACGGTCACCTCTGGTTCGTATGGATGCTCGTCGGCGTCTACCTTCTCATGCCGCTTCTCTCACCATGGGCGGAAAAGGTGTCGGAGAAAGAACTGCGCGGCTGGATTCTCTTGTGGCTTTTCACAACGCTTCTGCCGTTCATCAGCGTGCTCGCAAGGAAGACTGGCTTTTCGTGGGAGCTCTACGGTCAGGCGCCCTGGAACGCCTTCCATTCATTCTACTATGTCAGCGGTTTCATCGGCTATCTCTTTGTTGGGCTCTACATAAGGCGATTCCTGAAGGACTGGACATGGCAGCGGACGCTCGCCAGCGCCCTTTTCCTTCTCGCTGCCGGATGGGCGATTGTCGCTGGTGGCTTCTGGGAGACGCTCGACAAGTATCTTGCGACATTTGGTACTGGCTATCCCGTCAAGACCAACATCCAACTCGCCGTCGACATGGAAACGACCTGGGGATTCACGTCGTTCGGAGTCGCGCTTACGGTGTTCGCATACATCCTCGTCTTGCGCAAGTTCAACTGGAACGGCGCATTCTACCGCCGCATCGTACAGCCATGCGCGAAAGCGAGCTTCGGCGTCTATCTCGTCCACATGCTAATCTTGCCGCGCATAGTCGACTCATGGCGCGTCGGAATGACGACGCCTCTCTGCATAGTTGCTTCAGCCGTTGCGACGTTCGCGATCTCGACGCTTGCCGTCCTCGTCCTCGCGCGAATCCCGTACATCGGCGAAGACATCTCCGGCTGCCGCCTTCGCTGACGCCAATCAGTCCAAGACCTTGGCAGTCGGGCCGGCACCAGAGTAGGAATCAAGGCCACCGAAGCCAGCGTATGTATCGGAGTCGCCGCACGGAGTCGTGCCGTCATCGCCCTCCGACGCTGCGACGCGCTTGACTTTGGGACGTTCGCCAAAGAGCACCGTGCCAAGACGCACCCATGTCGCGCCCTCTTCGACCGCGACTTCGTAATCGCCGCTCATGCCCATCGATAGACGCGGGAGCCCCACGCCAAGCCGCGACTCAAGTTCGTCGCGCATCTCACGTAACTTGCGGAAATACGGCCTCGCGTCTTCGGGATTCTCGCTGAAGGGAGCCATCGTCATAAGCCCTTCGAGCGTGATCCTGGGGCACGACTCGGCGATATGCTTGATAGTCGGCTCGACCTCTTCTGGCTTCATGCCACTCTTGGACTTCTCGCCAGAGACGTTGACTTCAAGAAGGATATGGGGCGACGCGCCGATCTCGTCGGCAATAAAGTTGATCCTGTCGGCAAGCTTTATCGAATCGACGGAGTGAATGAAATCGAATATCTCAAGCGCGTGGCGAACCTTGTTCGACTGGAGGTGTCCGATAAGATGCCACGACGGCCCGGAGACGCTCGCTTGTCTTTTCCACGCCGCCTCCTGCACCTTGTTTTCGCCGACGATCGTAAGTCCCGCGTCCCACGCTTCCTTCACGACTTCCGCGCCGTGAGTCTTAGTGACGGCGATGATTTCGACTTCGCTTGGGTCGCGTCCGACACGAGCACACGCCGCGGCGATCTTGCCGCGGACGCCATCAAGAATCTCAGATAAATCGGTCATTTTTGATTTCCTGTTTGGGAATTATTTAGCCGTGTAGAACGTGTAGATCATGTAGAAGAGGGGGTGACGACTCCGTTTTCGGAAACATCGGGCATACCGCTGGCGGCGGCGAGCAGGATGCCGTAGTTTACGATTGGAACTCCCGCTTCCTTCGCGCTGTCGATTCGCCGCAAGACCTCGCGCCGCGTCAGCATGCAACCACCGCAGTGAACGACAAGACTGGTGCTTGGTGCCTGGTGCTTGGTGCCTGGTGCGAAGAGCTGGGAGGAATGAGACTCAAGCGAGAAACCAGTTCCAGAAGAAAAGACGAAGTTGAGTTTCTTCCCGCCGGAGAGTTTCGCAAGCGCCTTCGGGATCTTTACAGCGCCGATGTCGTTGCACTGGCGATGATGCGTGCAGCCCTCTGCAATAAGTACCGTGTCGCCGTCCTTGAGATTCTTGACAGCCGCGACGCCTTTCAGAAATTCAGCAAGATCACCCTTCTGCCGCGCAAAGAGAATAGAGAAAGAAGTGAGCCGGACATCGTGCCCCTCGACTGCGCGACGAACCTCGCCAAACGCCTGCGAATCGGTAACAACCAGCGTCTTGCGCTGCATTGTCTCACCTTCAACTTTGCACTTTGTACTTTCAACTTTCAACTCTTCTTCAAGCTCTGCCGGCTGGCAGACTATACTCGTCGCGTGGCGGTCGAGACAGTCGCGGATCAGCTGCACCTGCGGGAGAATGATTCGCCCCTTCGGCGCGGACTCGTCAATCGGGCAGACGCAGATTACGTGGCCGCCTTTTTCTACAAGACCGTCGAGAAAACCGGGAACAACATCGGCAAGCTTGATACCAGCGATCTTGCGCTTAAGTTCATCGACGGAATCGCCGCGCCTGTAGTCAAGCACAACGACGTTGCGGCGACGGCACTCTCCGAGGAAAAGCTCGCGCAAGTCGGCGCGATCAGCATCGTGCGGCGTCTCTACCCATATTGCGATGTCGGTAATCTCGAGTGCGCAAGCCGAAGAAGGCGATGCGAACGCGGTTTGCCTGAGGAGTCTCGTTTAGAAGCGCCATAGATCATTCGCCGAGGTCGGTCTTCGCCGTGACCTGGCGCGTACGCTCGTAGCACGCGAAGAGCGCGTCGGTGAAGCGACGGTCAGGCGCCTTCGAAAGCCAGCTCACGACTGGGACGATGATAAATCCAGCGAGCATCGCAATCGCGCCAGAGTTGATCGGCGAGCGAAGGATCGCGGGAAGCGTCGCGCGGAAGAGCATGTTGTAGATCATAAGCCCCGAACCAAACGCGAACGACGCCCAGCAAGCCGCCTTTGTCGTGCCCTTCCAGTAGAGCGAGTAGAGGAATGGCGCGAGGAAGCTGCCAGCGAGCGCGCCCCAGGAAATGCCCATCAACTGCGCGATGAACGTGACAGAGCTCTTGTGCTGCAAAATCGCGAGAACCGCCGAGATCGCAATGAACACGACGATGAAGAGGCGGATTATGAGAACCTCGTTCTTCTGCTTCATGTTCGGCACGAACGCGCTCTTGATAAAGTCGCTCGTGAGAGTAGAGCTCGAGGCAATGACGAGCGAAGAGAGCGTGGACATCGAGGCGGAGAGCACGAGGATGACCGTAAGCGCGATAAGCCCAGGTCCGAGGTTCGAGAGCATCGCAGGAATGATCGCGTCAAAGCCATCCTTCGCAATGTCGACCTTGTCACCGAAAAGACGCCCAAAACCACCGAGGAAGTAGCAACCGCCAGCGACGACGAACGCGAAGAGCGTGGAGATCACGGTGCCCTTCCTGATCGCGTCCTCGTTCTTGATCGCGTAGAACTTCTGCACCATCTGCGGAAGTCCCCACGTGCCGAGAGAGGTGAGGATCACGACGAAGAGGAGATTCAGGGGATCGGGCCCAAAGAAGGACGAGAAGATGCCAGGCGTGGTCGAGACCGCAGGATCGGTAACGCGCGCGAGTCCGTCGAGCGCGGCAACGAAGCCGCCCTTCGACATGAGGACCGCGGCAATGATGGCGACGAGACCGAATAGCATGATGATTCCCTGAATGAAGTCATTCACCGCCGTCGCGAGGTAGCCGCCCGCGATAACATAGATCGCCGTCAGGACGGACATAAGAACGATGCAGACGGAATAGTCCATCGAGAACGCCATGGCGAAGAGTCGCGAGAGACCATTGTAAAGCGACGCCGTGTAGGGAACGAGGAAGACGAAGATAATAGCCGAAGCGACGAGCTTCAGCGCCTTCGAGTCAAAACGCTTGCCGAAAAACTCTGGCATCGTCGCAGAGTCGAGGTGCTGCGAGAGAAGTCGTGTGCGGCGCCCGAGAACAACCCAAGCGAGAAGCGAACCGATCACGGCGTTGCCAATGCCCGCCCATGTCGCGGAAATGCCGTACTTCCAGCCGAACTGTCCTGCATAGCCGACGAACACGACGGCCGAGAAGTAGCTCGTGCCGTAGGCAAAGGCCGTGAGCCAAGCGCCAACGGAACGCCCGCCGAGGACGAATCCGCTGACAGAGCCAGCGCCCTTGCGGCACTTGAAACCAATCCAGAGGAGGACGATGAAGTATGCTGCGAGTAGTGCGATTTTCATTTTACTTGTCTTTCGTTGTTCCCTTGCGCCATTTGTCGATGCCTGAGGCAATCGCCTCTGCAACAACGCGCCGGCGCGCGGCGTTCCATATTGCCTCCTCGCCTGGGGGCGAAGTGACGAAATCGACTTCCACGAGACAGCTCGGTATCTCGGAGTTGCGCGTAACGGCGAAGTTAGCGTGCATCGGGCCGTTAGACTTGAGAGTGTCGCCAAGCGCCGACGCCATCTCGGCATTGATCGCCGTCGCAAGCGCCTCGCCTATCGGATTCCACGAATAGACCGTGTGGTAGCGCAGCAGATTCGGATCCTTGTCGTAAGGCGGCGCGTTGTGGTGGATCGACACAAAGGCATCGGCATCGTTCGTGTGCGCCGCCTTCGGACGATCGTAGAGAGGAATGAAGACATCAGTCTCACGCGTCATCACGACTTTGTAGCCACGCGAAACAAGCGCCGCCTTGAGCTGTTCTGCGACGAGAAGGTTTGCATCCTTCTCGAAGAAGCCGTGTGGGCTCTTCGCGCCAGTGTCGTCACCGCCATGCCCCGCGTCGACGACAATTGTCACCTCGTTCGGCGCCTTGTTCGTAGGCGGTTCCTTTGGCTCATCCTTGGCGTAGTCGAGCTTCTTCCACACCTTTTCCGGCGCCGGCTTCGCGTTCGGGTTCGCGACGGGCTTTTTCGCGATCCTGAACCAGATATTCGTGGCCTCACCCGACTGTGATACAATCGAGACATTGTTCGAGCCCTCGGTCGCCTCAATGAGCGTCGCCCACGCGCCGGTGCGGTAGACAGGAACATCGACGCCGTTTACGACGACATTCGTATCGCCCTTCGCAACAGCACCGGCCAAGTAGACATGGTCGATTGCAGGGAGCTTAGCGCCCTGCGCGGGGAAGGCCACGAATGGCGCGGCGGCGAGAAGAAGCGTCGATATCATTGTCAGAGCGCGGCGAAAATCGCGTTCAGGAAGTCGTCGTACGTCTCAAACGCCGGGATGTCGGGATTGTCGGCCTTGATCGCGTCGGTCGAGCGGAAGAGGAACCCCGCCTTGGACGCGCGGATCATGCCGAGGTCGTTGTAGCTGTCGCCGGCGGCGATCGTGTCGAAACCGCAACTCTGCAACGCCTTGACGGTCGTAAGCTTCGACTGCGGGCAGCGCAGCTTGTAGCCAGTGATGCGGCCGTCCTCGGAAACCGTGAGCGAGTTGCAGAAGATCGCGGGCCAGTTGAGCTTTTTCATCAGCGGTCGCGAAAACTGGTCGAAAGTGTCGGAGAGGATGAGCACCTGGGTGCGCTCGCGGAGCTGGTCGAGGAACTCCTCCGCGCCGATAAGCGGGCGCATCGAGCTGATCACTTCCTGTATCTGCGGAAGCTTGAGCCCGTGCTTGTCGAGGAGGTCGATGCGGTAGTGCATGAGCTTGTCGTAGTCGGGTTCGTCGCGCGTGGTGCGGCGGAATTCGGGGATCCCCGTCTTGTCCGCGAAAGCAATCCAAATCTCGGGGACTAACACTCCTTCAAGTTCCAAGCAAACGATATTCATTCTCTTTTTTCCTTTTGGCCGCATATTATATCATTTGCGGCGCCCGGTTATCAATTGCACAACGCAATTTTCGTGCTGCCAGTTCATCAACTCCGATCAGCAGGGCTCACGCTACCGCTCCGTACTCGCGACGACAACATACTCCGCTTTCCGCGGATATTCTTGGTCGCACACACCTCCAGGCATGAGCGAAGCAGAGCTCGACGCCCTGCGCCGACTCGCGTCCGAAGAGCGCGGCGACTTCCCTGAACCGACCGACATATCGCGTGGGCTCGTCTCCGATGGACAGATTGCCGCGTGCTACTCGATTCGCACAGTCGCCGGATGGGACAGTGAGGGCCGCGCATCGGAGTACACGGCGTTTGCGATAATGCCACTTGAGGACGCAGGGCGTATAGACCTCGTCGACCTCCTTTCGCACCCCTTCTTCGCGCTGCCGTCTCACGAACCGCCAACTACAATAGAGTATCTGGGTCCGCAGTCTGCAACTCCACCGACTGACGCTGCAGGACGGCTTCTTTGCAGGCACAAGATAGACAACTTTGACCCTCGCGCCGCAGGGGCGCTTCTCGCCGCCTACGGCAAGAACTCGACAAAATGGGCTGTGCGGATTTGTGACGGCGGAATGGCAACCGTCGAATGTGGCGAATGGAGAAAACCGTCGGAGGGCGCAAAATGAGATTGGCCGTCGTAGGTTGCGAAGCGAGCGGGAAGACCGTGTTCATGGCGGCGCTTGCCGACTACTACCGCCCCGACAATGCGAACGGACTTTGCCTCGTACCAGAGAATTCCGCGACCAACCGCTTTTCACGCGCTCTCGTAAGACAGATGCGCAGTCTCCGCCAATGGCCAAGCGCGACGAATCCAGACAAGACGGTGGAGATGGAATGGTCGCTCCGCTCTGACGGCGAAACAGTAGCGAACATCGACATGCTCGAATTCGGCGGCGAGACCTTCAGGGCCGTCTTTCGCGGCGAGGGCGGGGAGAAGATGCGCAAGCAATCGGAAAAGACACTCCTCGACTATCTCTCCGCTGCGGACTCTGTTGTCGTGCTCGTCTCGATAAAAGAACTTCTGCGCGATCCCGGGAGCGTCTCGTTAGAGGAATTCGAGCGCGACACCGAGGCGATGTGGGTCACGCGCGGGCTTCTCGACTTCACGCGCGAAAAGCTGCCTGGCGCAGGAGTCGTCATCGGGCTCACGCAGGCCGATCGCTACCGCGGCGAACTTGCCGCAGCTGGAGGCGCGGGCAAGCTCTTCGCCTCGCGTTGGCCGACGATTGCATCGGTCGCACACTCGATACCCGTAGTTGAAGTCGCTTCCGTCAGCGCGACAGACGAGAACGGCAATCCAGCCGAGGGCTACAGCACCGAGGGAGTGCTGCCAGTGATGCGCGAACTTGCGCGGCAGAACTACGGCGAGCCAAGTGAGACAAAGGCCGAGATGACGGCCATCCTCGAGTCTGATATATCTTCAGCGTCAAAAGCGAGGAAATACGGTGCGAAGCTCACCGCGCTCGCGCGCCATGCGGCACTCGCGGGCGAAGACGAGCGCGATTCCATAAAAGAGGCAAAGGCAAAACTCGAAGAGCTAAACGCACTGGCCAAGGCCGAAAGGCCAAAGCAAGGCAAGAAGAAAAAGAGTCGCTCGAAAGTCGCAAGACCAAGAACGAGGAGAGTGTTTCTACTCGCGCTTCTTCTCGCGGCATCAATTGCCCTTCTCTCGCAGCATCTTGAAACGGCGTTTGAAGTCCTCAAGAAGCAACCGCCACCAACAACAACGCCATCGCAAACCGAATTGCCGCAAGTAGCGCCAACTAACGAACTACCAGCGCAGGTCGAAGTGGAACATGTTGCACCAACCAACGAGACACCTGCACAAGTCGAAGCAGAGCAGGTTGCGACCACCAACGAGCCACCAGCGCAAGTCGTTATAACGCAAGTCGAGCAGCCACAAGTTGAAGTGCCGCAAGTCGCGCAGCCCATCGAGCCGGAATTTCGTCTATGGACTGACCACAACGGGAAAAAGATCAAAGCACGCTGGCTCGCCACCGACGACGACGGCGAACACATCACGCTTGAAACGCCGTCGGGCAAAAAGATAAACGCGGTCCTCCGCAAGTTTTCAGCAGAGGACCGCGCCTATATCCAGTCGCAGCTGGACGCGAACCGTTAGCCGTTCTTCTTCTCGAAGTCCTTCATGAAGGAAACGAGAGCGTCGACACCCTCCATCGGGAACGCGTTATAGATCGACGCGCGAAGGCCGCCGACGGAACGATGGCCCTTGAGCGAGCTCATGCCGAGCTTCTTGGACTCGTCGAGGAACTTCTTCTCGAGCTCCTCGTCGCCGCCCTTGATGCGCCACGTGACGTTCATGTTGGAGCGGAACTCCTTGAGCGCCGTGCCGGTCCAGAACTCGGAGCCGTCGATGACGTCGTAGATCTTCTTCGCCTTCTCGGCGTTGAGCTTGAAGAGGTTCTCCTTGCCCATCTTCTTGACCCACTTCATCGTCTCGCCGAAGATGTAGATGCCCCAGGTCGGCGGCGTGTTGAAGAGCGAGTTCTCGTCGACGTAGGTGCGGTACTGGAGCATCGTCGGGATCTTGTCGTCGCCCTTCGCGGCGAGTTCCTTCTTGATCGCGACGACGGCCATGCCGGAAGGACCGAGGTTCTTCTGGGCGCCGGCGTAGAACATGTCAAACTTGTTGTAGTCGCGCTCGCAGCTGAGGATGTCGGAAGACATGTCGCAGATGAGGGGGCCTGCGACCTTCGGGAACTCCTTGAGCTCCGCGCCGGCGATCGTCTCGTTCGAGCAGAGGTGATAGTAGGCGGAACCGTCGGCCCACTTCCACTCGTCGGCCTTGGGCATGCGAGTGGGGATGTCCTTCGCGCAGTCGCAAGAGACGTTGACCGTCGCACCGCGGAGAGCCGCGACCTTCTGGCCTTCCTTGAGGGCCTTGTTGGACCAGGTACCCTGCTTCGCGTAGTCTGCAGCGCCGCCCTTCGGGAGGAAGTTCATCGGGATCATCGCGAACTGCATCGACGCACCGCCCTGGATAAAGCAGACGGACCAGTCGTCGCCGAGCCCGCAGAGCTCCTTGAATGTGGCAATCGCCTCCTGATGGATGGCGTCATAATCCTTGCCACGGTGGGACATTTCCATTACGGACATTCCGCAGCCCTTGTAGTCAACAAGATCCTTCTGCGCGTCCTGGAGGACTTCGAGCGGCAGGACAGCGGGACCCGCCGAGAAGTTATATGCACGAGACATTTTTGTCTTTCCTTTCTGTTTAGAGTTTATCCGAACCGCCATAAGAGTTTATCAGGTAGGCGATTTCTGGATATTATACTCTTTTTACCTCTCAGAGCGCAAGAGCGACTAGAACATTGACCGGGCAAGGCGGCATTTGATACACTATTTTCATCAGTAAGCAAAAGGAAACATTTTCGCCAATGAATGAGACCCCATGCATCGAAACAAAAGACAGCAAAATGAAATTCTGGCTGTTGCTGCTCTCTTTCACCGCCGTCTATCTGCTTTTCCGGCTGCCGTGGATACCATGCGACCCCGGCATCCAGTCCGTGTGGGAATACGGCTACAACGCAACCGACGAGGGATATTACCTCTCCGGCGGCAAGGAAAAGCTCGTCTGGGGCTTTTTCGTTGATCTGCCGCGCGGCGAGTCATGTACCTACGCCTATTCAGCAGGTACACATTGGCTAAGCTACCTGACAAACCTAGTCTTCGGTCTATCGACTTGGACCTGGCGAATCCCCTTCCTCGCGATCTACCTCTGCGCTTGGCTCGCCGCCTTCTGCCATATCACCAAACGAACCGGCGCGATAGCTGCTTTCGCCCTTTGCACGTCGGTGTCACTTGTGCCTATGGTCGTCGCATACGAGCGGACTGCCAGCAACGACGCTCTCATCGCCGCAATCCTCGTGCTCTCTTATGTCTGCGCGACGGGGCGATCAATCTGGCGTGTCGCCGCCGCAGGGCTTTTGGCTGGCTCAATCGTTCTTATCAAGCCCTCAGTATGGGTTCTTCTGCCAATTGCCGCAGCTGGTGTGGTCGAAGGAAACGCACTTAAGTCCTGCATCAAGCGGCTCGC
This sequence comes from uncultured bacterium, assembly GCA_902761275.1. Lineage (GTDB taxonomy): Bacteria > Verrucomicrobiota > Kiritimatiellia > RFP12 > UBA1067 > UBA1067. The sequence goes on from CACWJS010000031.1 coordinate 10,490, forward strand.
CGTGTTCCTTGGTGTCGCAATCGCAAGTTCCTTCCTATTTAAGCTTGTTGTGGCGCTCTCGGTTCTTCCTGACGCCGCCCGCGCAGGGACGTCTGTCTGGGCCGTACTCGAGAAAGCGGCATCCCACTATGCGCTTCCTTCGTTATTCGACTTTGCCTCTCACTTCAAAGGCCTGTCGGCGTTCCCGCGAGATCCCTCAATCCAGCTGCTCGGCGCGATTGCTCCGCTACTCGTAGCCATTCCCTTTGCGATGGCCGCGAGAAACACCGTCAACAAGCGCTGGAACGGACGCCTCGTCCTCTTCCTCGCCATCCCCGCATACGTTGCGGCGGTGTCGGTGATGAACACGATCTACACACACTACTTCCTGCCAGTCGTAGCAATGTTGCCAATATTGCTCTGCGCGATTTCGCAAGAACTCGACGAAGGAGACGGAGAGCGGGCGAAATGGCGGAAAATTGCAATCCCCTTCGGCGCAGTGCTCGCGGTGTGCGGCGTTGGCGCCATCTTCCTCGCAACCTACTCCGCGCCGCCAACCGTATCGCAAAACTTCTACTCGCGCATATACAACTTACCGCAGAAGAACGTCTGGGGCGCAACATGGCCGCTTATGTTCGTCTTCACCGTCGCGGCAACGCTTGGAATAGCCGCCCTTCGCGGGTTCAAGCTAAAGCCACTTGAAGTTGTTGCATGGGCGGCGGCGGCTTTCGTCGCGTCGTCAGTGATATTTGCCGCGCTTCCGGCGGTTCAGCTTGCGCCATACATGAAGAAAGAAGCGGGCGAGTACTTTGCTCCGCTTGTGGTATCGCTTGCCGTGTCTGCGATTTTCCTCGTGGCGATCTTCGGCTTCAACAAGCGGCTTCCTCGCAGGGCTATCTCTGTCTTCGCCCTCCCGCTTTGTGTGATTGCGATGTATCTCGCGACGCCTAACTGGAGAAGCGCTTTCGTGGAGCTAGTTCGCCCTGGCACTCATTTCCACGCCGAGACGGCGAAAGAGCTGGCAAAGCTGTTGCCAAAAGACGCGATAGTCATTGGCGAGAGGTCAAACCAAATGCTCATGTCGCTTCCGATTCGCACTGCGACTACAAACATAGCCAACAGCGACCCGATTCCAGTTATAGAGTCGATTTTGAAGGCCGAGCCAGATGCCAAGCTCTACGCGCTTGCCGACTCGCAGCACGCCTACAATCTCCAGCACTACAAAGAGCATGCCAAGGAATATGCCCTTCAGCCAATCAAGACCTTCAAGATGCCGTCGTTTAGCACTGGCAAGCCGGCTGACGTCTACCTCTGCAAAATAGTCAAGCTACGCGGGGCAGAGTAACTACGCGGGGCAGAGCCCGCGAATCAAGACTAAAAACGCCATGCCACAACAACCCCAGCGACAAGTTGAACCGCGCCCCCAACCCCCGCGCCAAGCTCTTAGTCTTGAGAAGCAGGCCTACCCCCCGCGCCAAGCTCTTAGTCTTGAGAAGCAGGCTCAGCGCCAACCCCAACGCCAAGCTCTTAGTCTTGAGAAGCAGGCCTACCCCCCGCGCCAAACGCTTAGTCTTGAGAAGCAGGCTCCGTCCTGCTTCACCACCAAGCCCCGCGTAAAATACTACCGCCGCTTCCACGGCTACGACTACTCTCGCGGCGCGTCGCTCTTTATCACAATCTCGACCGAGCCCCGCCTCGCCCTCTTTGGCCGAGTCAAAAACGCCGCGGTCGAGCTAACGCTGCTGGGCAAGGCCGTCGCCGAGGCAATCACGGCGATACCGCGCTTCAACCCCGCGATCGCCCTCTTTGAGTGGGTCGTAATGCCAGACCACGTTCACTTCAACATCAACCTCGCCGCTGGGCTCGACGAGCCGCTAAAAACGCTAGGCGCGGCAATCAGGAAGTTCAAGACCTACACGACGACCATCGCGCGAAAAATGCTTGGCCTCAACTCGATTTGGCAGCAGGGTTACCACGACTATCTACTTCTCTCTGAGAGCTTCATCGCCTCGACAGGCCGCTACATTCGCTACAACCCACTCAAGCACGAGCTGCGCTACAACCAGCCCGAGTTCCTCCACCTCCACGAGCCTGTCGTCTCCTCGCGCTTCGACCCCTGCGACTACTGGAAGGCAATAGGCGAGCTCTCGCTCATCGACGAGTCAAACAAGGTTCTCTCGCTGCGCGTCTCACGAAAAGTCACCGACCACTCACGAGTCGTCAAGAGAATGCTCGACGCGGTAAACGCTGGCTACACGATCTTGAGCGGCTTCATAAGCCCTGGGGAAGTGGCGGTGAGAAACGCGCTTCTCGCGACACCAGAGGCGCGGCTAATCCATATACTCCCCAATCAGATCGCCCACGATCACAAGCCCGACAGCCGTTTTCTCGAGCCGATACGCGAACGACGCTTTCTCGAAATCGGGCGTGGCAACGAAGAAGTCGAGTTCGCGCGCACCGCCTGCCTCGACCTCAACGACGAGATCGTTAAGATTGCCAACGCGGGCGAAGGTCTCTCGATCTACTGGCTGCCCGACGGCCCCCACCGCCTCTCGCCCCCGGCCTAAACCGCGCCCCCAACACAACTCCAGTCTCTTAGTCCTGAGAAGCTGGCTCCATATATGGTATAATACTCGTCAATGCTTGCCAAACTACACACCCGGCTCGGCGACTTCTGGTGGTACTCGCTGATGCTCTTCTGCGCCTGCCGCGCAGCCGACTTGCTCAACGCCTTTGTCGGTCTGTGGCTCGTGCCGAAGTACGTCGACCCATCCGAGCTCGGCGCAGTGCAGCCGCTCGGCAACTTTGCTAGCTTCCTTGCTCTTCCCATTGCCGTATTTGCTAACACTTTCCGCAACGAGGTCTCGCGACTCTCAATTGGGAAAGAGTTCGGCAAGCTCAAAACACTCATGCGCAGCGTCTTCATCGCCACGGCAATATTCTTATTTGTGGCAATCGTAGTCGCCCGCTTCACGCTACCTATTTTCCTCGAACGAATCCGAATCGTAGAAGGTTCGCTTGGGATGATCATCATAGTGACTGCGTTCATAACCGCCGTTGCGCCGATATTCACAAACACAATCCAAGCACTCGGCAAGTTCAAAGCAAACGCCATAATGAACCTTGTCGGAGCGCCCCTCCGTCTTCTGACGATGCTTGTTGCAATGCCCTTCCGCCCCATTGCGGGTTACTTCGTGGGGCAGGGTGCATCGCCATCTTTCAACATCGTAGCTTCGGTATTCGCACTTCGAAAGGAATTGTCCGTCAAGGCCGAGGTCTACTGGGATCGCGCCAACATACGAAAGTTTGCAAGGCTTCTCGCCATCTTCCTCGTGAGCGGAGCTGCAGTATCGGTCGCAACGCTTGTGGAATCTACAGTTCTCAGACAGCGACTTCCAGACCTAGACTCCGCCGGATACTACATGGCAACTCGATTCTCTGACATATCGGGATTCCTCTACAATACACTTGTGTTCACGCTATTCCCATTCACGGCGGCGTTGGCGGCAAAAGGACGAGACATGCGCCCGCTTATCATGAAGTCCGCTGTCGCAACCATCGGATTCAGTGCGCTGGTAGCGCTTCCGTTCTTTTTCTTTGGAGAGACAATACTTGCCTTCCTGCCTCATGGCGAGCAGTACTCTGCATATTGGTGGGCTATCCCCTGGATGATTGGCAACAGCACACTCATATCACTCTCCGGCCTCTATGTCACTGCGGAACTTTCGGCCAACCGCTTCGGGTTCATGAAGTGGATGACCCCCCTTGACATCATCTATCCGACACTTCTCCTTGCCGTCACCGGATACGGCTACTTTGTTGGCTCGCTTCCCGAGTCATGGACGACGTTCCTCGATGCACACAACATCCGCTCCCTCGACACAATGCTCTGGTGGATGACAGGATTCTACTTCATCAAAACCGTTGGATGCATTCTTGCAATGGCAATGGCCGGGCGGAAAGGAACCGCATAAATGCCACAACCAATGACTAACATTTTGTTAACCGGAGCCACGGGCTTTCTCGGCAGCGCTCTTTTGCGCGCGATCACCAACAGGCACAAAACACCTATAGCACCTTCCTTAAACTCTCAGATCCCAGATTCGAACTCGTGTTCTATCTTCCTAAGCTCGACAACATCTTCCAACTAGCGCACAAAGCAGGCACCACGCAAACTGATAAAGGAAATCACCATGTCAATCAGCGACAAGCTTGGAATATGCATCATAACATACAACCGCGCGAAGCTCCTAAAACGGACACTAAACACGCTTCTTGCCGCCGACTCTCCAGTCAAAGATTGCAAGATAACCGTTCTGAGCAATCACTCGTCCGACGATACTCCAAATGTTGTTATGGCATTGCAGACAGGCCATTCAAATCTACTCTATCGCGAAAACACATATAACGTAGGTTTATCTGGGAACATCTGCAAAGCAATGGAATTGGCGGACAAGGAGTACCACTGGAACCTTTGCGATGATGACCTTTTTGACTGGCAAAACTGGGCCGAAGTTGAATCCGAAATCGAAAACAAAACCCCTGTAATATGCGTATCAAACTATATGATCGCAGAGAAATATAGAACGAGGACGGATTACCAACTAGCACAGATGAGTTTTCTCCCTGCCACAATAATACGAAAAGAACTCTACACTGACACAACGATTAGGAACGCCTTCGATAGCATATTCACGCTCTTCCCCCATATGGCTCCAATAGTGGCATTTATAAATGCAGGAGGAAGAATACACGTTATCTCACGGGAAATCGTTACAAATGGAATGGAAAAAGGCACAGACTGCTCTTACCTCAGAGGTGCGCAACCGGATATCATTTTCAACCGTAGTCGCACAATGACTTGGATGGTCGGATATTCAAACATAATCGCGAATCTCACGGACAGAAAGCTGGCACGGAGATGCTTCCATACCGTGATAGCCGGCGACCATTCGTTCCGTTCTGGATACTATGCCTTCCTGTCTCAGTGCCTATTCACTTTCAGGGGACGCGAAAACAGGATGCAGTTGGAAGACCTCATGTCCCAATGCGGCATATGCCTTCGTATCGCCCTGTGGCTCGTCCGCCTCGTGCAAAACTCACCGCTCTACTTCCCGCTAAAGTATCTCCGCGATCTCAAATGCCGCATTGCTGACAGTCGCAAGCAGGGTTAACATTCAATAACCAATGATGATACCAACGGCCATGGCAATAGCGCCGCAAAATACACTGTTGTAAAATGAGCGCATGAGCGCGACACAGCGCTCGTTCGCGAAATACATTGTTAAACTCATCAAGCACGTATAACAGATGCAACATTATTCTTAAACCATGCATAAACTCGTCTGAAACCTTCTTCCAATACAATTCGCTGTTCCCATCCCGGAAGCGGGTCACCTCTGTGCTCAATCCTCATTATCTCCCTTGCTCGCTCCGGCCTTGCGCCCCATTTGATCGGCAACGCATCACCAGTCACACGCTCAAACACAGCAGCGACCTGACGTAACGTCAATCTCTCCTTAACAGGAAGATAATAGGTTTCTCCATGTCCTGCAATCCTTACATCTCCAGAATTAAGCATTTGCGACAGACCGACAAATGCCGCAACGACATCGTCTCTATGCAGCAACTCAACCTCCTGCCGCCCTTGCGACATAGGCAGAGAAGTCTTTGTGTAAAGAGCTTTGCACCAGAGATTGACAAGTTTCTTACGAGGATCGTTCTCGCCATATGTGTCTGTAAGCTCAAGGTTTGCAAACTTCAAACCCTGTGCCGTATTATAATAGGCGAGCACATCCTGAAACGCCTCCTTCGTAGCAGCATACAAATTGACGGGGGCGCCATCGGATGCGTGTTGCCAAAATGTAGCAGCGTTAATAAACCATTTGCAACCCAACTTGACGGCTGCTTCAGCAATTCTCGTTCCGAACAAGACGTTGGACTCGATTAGATCTTGAATCTGTTCCTCTGTGTGTGATGGCAAATAGCATGTAGCTAAATGCACACACCCATCAATCGGTTTTTCATGGCTTAACCCATCTGAGAGACAATTGTCGCTCGCCGTACGTCCGACGACAACAACATCGATCCCCAAATCAGTTAACTTATGCAGAAGTGCTGAGCCGAGAAATCCTGTCGCACCTGTAAGCAATATCTTCATTGTCAGAACGGTGATTTGAATTCAGAGAACGCAGGGAACGACTTATCCCTGTCAGATACGATTGGATTTGTCACAGGCCAATCGAAACCGAACGAATCATAGCGTATGCCACAGTCATGTTCTGCGGAATACTCCGTAGTAACCATGTAGTAGGCGATAGCTGACTCGCCCAGAACAGTAAAACCATGAGCAAATCCGCGCGGTATATAGATTGACTTTCTGTTCTCGCGCGAAAGTTCAAATGTCTCATACTGCCCGAAGGTGGGAGAATCCTTACGCAAATCGAGAATTACATCAAGAATTGTACCCTGTATGACGGTGACGAGTTTGGCGTGATCGTGCGGAGGCACTTGGAAGTGCATTCCTCGTATTACGTCTTCCTTAGATCGAGTATAGTAGTTCTCCCTGAAGTCACACTCAAGGCCATGTTCCTTGAAAAACGACTCCTGAAATATCTTCACAAAGGCGCCTCTCACATCCTTGAAAACCGACTGCTCAAGAATAAGAACGCCATCAAACTTTGTTTCAACAATTTTCATTCTTGTCCTTTTCGTTAATAGTTAACTGTGAAATCATTTCTGTTCCCAATGCCATTTTTAGAATAAATTTGCAATCCATATCCCCCCAGCACAAATTTGTCAAACCCAAACAGCAACATCACCCGAAGCATGTCTTTATTGCGTCTCATGGTTCGGAGGCCCTATCACAACCTTATCTGGATCAGTGTTTAACCTTTTAAAAACATTTCTCCCCCAATTCCATATCCTCGACGCGTATTCGACAGGCAGGTTACAGGCGTTCCATATCGCGCGGCGACGGAAACGCGGCAAGCCAAATCTCTTCGCGAGGAACCACATATAGATCGCCTGTTTCACACAGAGGCACGACGGATATTTCGCGAACTCTGCACGAACTGGTCGCGTGTCTATCAAACGAGGAATAACGCCAATTGCACGCCCCTGCATGTTCGCCATGATCCCGAACATGTGTGCATACTGCACCCACAATGTCTTTAGTGCCAAAGACATGTCAAACAAATCCCGCCTGAACACATTTGCGCTTATTAGCGTATGCGAAAGCGCGAGTCTTGCCCCCCTCGTCGCAATCATTGCTTTATAGTCGACATACACCCCAGCAGGGATGCCAACCTCAATATTGTCAGATATGAGAAGCGATGGGGAATTGACCCGCAGAAAGTCCAGTGCCTTTCCAACAGAATCCGAAGGCATTATGTCGTCATCGCCAAACAACCAAACATACTCGCCTTTCGCCTCCTCAATGCACTTGAGGAAGTTTTTGTCCCCACCTATATTCTCAGCATTCGTCCACCATCGAAGGTGGGTGTTGTCAATTGAGCGCAAATACTCTGATGTTCCATCGGTGGACGCGTTGTCACTAACGACAATCTCCACTTCTCCGCTGTCCACTTGAGCCAGAATACCCGGCAGAAGTTCTTTCAAACACCCAGCTCGATTATATGTTGGGATGCAAATTGAAAGCCTAATATTCATGCGAGGTTCTCCGACTCTTGGCATCTGAAATACTCATCAAATTGCCCTGCAATCTCCCGCCATGAATATACCGGTATCTCTCGCGCGGCGTTTTCGGCTATACGACGGCAGAGCGCAGGGTCGTCTGCGAGTTTTTCGATGAGCGGCGCATAGTCGCCATCTTTTGCAAGGAGTGCCGTTTCGCCGTTCTTGAAAAAGTTGTTCGCTTCGCCATCGTAGGCGAGAATTGGCTTCTTCCACCGAAGATACTCCTGCAGTTTAGCATTGCAGTCCTGATCCGACGTACAAATAAAGGCATCCGCCTGGCTCATGACGTCATACTGCTCTTCTTTCGTAAGCCACCCAAGAAAGATACAATTATCGCTTGCATATTTCTCTAGATACGCCTCTGTCCTTCCTGTCAAATAGAGCTTGATGTCCTTGGAAAGCTTGCCCATCGCAGAGCAGATGTCTGACGTCCGCTTCCACTTCGCCTTGTCTCCTGTGTAGACAATCTTGAAGCGCCCTTCAAGTTTAACCTTATCAGAACGCGGCAAATCTTCAATGGGGTCGGCACCGTTTGGAATGTACTTGCACTCAACGCCCCAACGCCGCCCGATCTTCTGTAGCTCGTAACTTAGCGTCACAACCGCATCTGAGTTTTTCACGATACGCTTCTCCATCCAGTCCATGAAAACCTTGCCAGGCCAACCAAAGAGGTCACCCCAGATTCTTCCATAATGGTCATCCCAGCCATGTACAACCTTGAACGCCTTGTGCTTGCAAAGGAACTTGCGAGAAAACAAGGGATGCAAGGCCACGGTAGAGCCGTATGTATAGATAATGTCCGGCTTAAACTCGTCAATACGCCTCGCAAGGACAAACGGGCTTTTCGAGCTCTTCCATCCACACCAACCTACCGTCCAGCCAAGTTTTTCAAGATTATATCCAATCGCATCAATTGAGTATGGAGCATTGGCAAAATGCTCCGCGCAACTCTGGCTTTCAAACCAGGGTCGCCGAGTGCTAGAAACATAGAGAATTCGCTTCACGAGAATATTTTTTGTGTATTGTATCAAAATTTCTCCTCGGCGGGCAAAAGGAGATTTTGGTATAATTTGTGCAAATGGGCGCAACACGTACTATAATAGGCTGGAACAACTCACAGCCCCTGCGATTTCTGATCGTGGGGGTGTGGAACTTCGTGTTCGGCTATGCCGTGTTCGCCGGCCTCTACTGGGCGTTAAACGGAATCTGGCCGGACTGGCTCATATCGGCCGTCGCCGCCATCCTCGGGATAACGATGTCGTTCGTCACGCACCGTTTCATCACCTATCGTTCCTCTGGATGCTGGTGGCGCGAGTACCTGCGCTTCTACGTCGTGTATGGCGGCCAATCCCTTCTCAACGTTCTCTTGATCTGGCTCCTGGTCACCCGGCTCAAGTTAAACGCATATATCGTGCAGCTCACGATAAGCATTGCCCTTACGCTGGCCACCTACTGGGCACACAAATACTACTCGTTCAAGGAGACGCCGTCGAAATGAAAATGATAAGCATAGTCTCACCCTGCTACAACGAAGAGGAAAACATCCCCGAGCTATACCGCCGCATAACCGAGGTCATGTCCGCGCACGCCGAGTACGACTATGAGATCATCCTCGCCGACAACGCCTCGACAGATGGTTCGCGAGATCTCATCAGGAAGATGTGCGGCGAAGACCGGCGGCTCAAGGCCATTTTCAATGCCGGCAACTTCGGGCAGATACGCTCGCCATACAACGCACTTCTCGCCGCCACCGGCGACGCTGTCGTCGTGATGTGCGCAGACCTGCAGGAACCCCCTGAGGTAATCCACGACTTCATTCGAGAATGGGAAGCGGGCGCTAAGATCGTCTGCGGCGTCAAGCCGAAGAGCAAAGAGTCGCCCGTCATGTTCCTCTTGCGCCGCTGCTACTACAAGCTTATCAAGGCACTTTCGGAAACGCCGCAGATCGAGAACTTCACTGGCTTCGGCCTCTATGACAGATGCGTCGTCGACGCGCTCAGGAAGTTCCACGAGCCATACCCCTATATGCGCGGACTTGTCGCGGAAATAGGCTTCAAGCGCGTTGAAGTTCCATACGAACAACAGGCGCGACAACATGGCAAGACGAAGAACAACTTGTTCTCGCTCTACGACTACGCAATGACAGGATTCGTCAACCACACAAAGCTGCCACTTCGCCTTGCGGCGTTCATCGGCTTTACACTGGCCGTCCTCAGTCTTATCGCGGCAGGCGTCTATTTTGTCTACAAGCTCGTCTTCTGGGATAGCTTCGCCGTCGGCCTCGCCCCGCTCGTAATAGGACTCTTTTTCTTCTCGTCAGTGCAACTCATCTTCATTGGCGTAATCGGCGAATACATCGGCGCAATCTGGACGCAGGTCAAGAACAAGCCCCTCGTCATCGAGGAGGAACGCATCAACTTCTAAAAGATGTTCAACAAGATCAAATCAGGTCTAGAGGCACACCCATTGGCATTTCTGCTCCTCGCCGCCATCGTGGCGTCCTCTATCCACATGCTCACCGTCGGCGAGTATCCGCCGGCATGGTTTGACGAAATAGAAATCATTGAAATGGGGCGCTTCTCGGTGTTCGACGTAAAGCCCGAATGGTCTGTAAACCTGTTGCCCGCCTCCAATGGATCACTGGCACCGCCGTCACCATACTTCCACTACCTCGCTGGCGCGCTCCTTGAGGCGCTTTACCGCGCGACTGGCGGCTTCATTGCCGGACGCTTCGTAATGTTGGCTTCACTTCCGCTCTGCGCAATGGCTCTTTTTGCCTGGCTTCGCAACAAAGGAATAGGCAAAACTGTCTCATTTGCCGTGGCGCTGTTGTTTCTCGTCGATCCAAATGCGACTATTTGTGCACACTGGTATCGTCCAGATCTATGGTGCCTCGCCATGGTGCTCTGCGGGTCTTTGCTCATTGCAAAAAGCCGAGGTAGCTCTCATCCTGCTATGTTTCTATTATTCGGGGGAGCCCTTGGCATCACGGCTGTCTTCTTTTGGATAACATCGGTGCTCTTAATGCCCCTTATGCTCGCCGAGTTCTGCGTTGCCTACAATCCATTCGGCTCCACAAAAAAGATGACGACGGCTTTAAAGTCCCTTGTTCTTGCAACCTTAGGTGGAGTCATTGCAACATCAATCTTGCTTCTGCCGCTTTACTCGCACATACCAGACATTATTGCTCAGTACCTAACAGAAAGCGAAATCGCCAGTATGATGTCGACACAAGCATATCCACTGTCTGCAACAATGGTGCGACTATTTGACTTTGTGAAAATCGCGTGTCGCTCTCCATTCACGTGGTTCTCCGCACTTGTCGGGATATTTATCTCCCGGCGCAACGCCCTCCATGCGGCCCTTTTCGTCGCAACAACCGTCTTTATCCTGTCGACGCGCGTATACCACCTGAGGATGGTATATCTTATGCCATACGTGTTCTTATTCGCCGCCTTCTCAGCAGAGCACCTATTTTCTTCAGCCAGCAAGCCAGTCGCGGCCTTGTCTCGTCTTTTCGTCGGCGGCGCATTGTGTTTTGGTCTTGCTCTGTCAGTAGCCGCGCTGAACTTTGCAGCATGGCCAGAGTCAAATACCCTTTCCGTGTTTACCGAGAAACTGCAAAAAGCAGTAACGGGTCACGAACCCAAGGTCTGCCTTCTCGATTTTGAACACGAATGCTACTATGCAGGGAGATCACTTGGCTGGAGAATGTACTCGACTTCTCGTCGCACCGAAATCCTGGAAGCGCCTTACGCAAACTTCCTCGACAACATCGATGCCGTTGTCGTATCAAGCATGTTGCAACTAAGCGACGCCGAAAAGCAAGTCATAGCAGATCACGGCTTCACCAAGTCGACGCCAATAGAGATGCCGCCAGCCGCAACTGGGCCAATCAAGAGCAAATTGGCGGCAATCTTTTACGCCCATGGCTATCCAACTTGCGAAGTCTTGACAAGGTGACGCAGAAAGGCAATCGCCTCATTAACAAGCGTCAAACCGATAATCTTATCGAATCTTCAAGCGCCATTTTGACTTCGAGTCCAAGTTCATTACGGGCTCGATCTATATTCGGAACGTAGACAGATGGTTTCGCGCCAGGAACCGGCGTACCCTTCACTACGATTTCGCTCTTCGAACCGAGGACGGTGCGAACCGTCTCCGCAAGTTCACGTATCGAGACCGCCCGGTCAGAGCCGACGTTATACGGTCTTCCGTTTTCTCCACGCTCAAGGATAGCAAACAGCCATTCCACCAAGTCATCGGCATAGAGGTAACTGCGAAGCGGCGTTCCATCGCCGTTTATCACTATTGGCTTGCCGTCAATGCAGTTCTGCATGAAATTGCCGATTGCGTAATGAATGTTGCGATTGAGGTGTGCCCCGACAAACGCAAAACAACGAGCGACCTTGGCATTGAGCCCAGAATCTGCAAGCAGCTTCTCCGCAACAAGTTTGCCCTTCCCATACGCAGTTGTTGGCGCACAGCTATCCTCTTCGCATGACACTGACGTACGCGGGCCATACACAGCCCCAGAGCTTGTGAACAGAAGCGACTGGCAACCTGCTGCCTTGGCAAACTCAACGACACGACGCGCCCCATCGACAATGACGCTTGTCATTTCTTCATCGGAAAGCGTAGTGACCGCACTTGTCGCAGCGTGAATAATGGCGTCGAAGCCACCTTTGGGAAACGCAAAATCACGCACGTCGCCGGCGACGAAAGAAACACCAACCTGATTAGCCAACTTTGGGTACGAAGCGACAAACCTATCTGGCGACCGTGAGAGGACAACCCACTCGGCCTTGGCCCATTTCCATTCAGGATGGCGAAGGCGGTAGTCAAGCATCGACTTGCCAAAGAAACCAGTGCCGCCAGTGATGAACAGTCTCCTCACAGACCGTTCCCCTCTTGGCTTAAATACGTCCATGCCGCCCGCTCTTCTTCCGGCAAAAATGGCGCCATGTTGTCGAGCGGCTCTGAAATCATAGTGCCGTCAGGGAGACGGCGCGATGCCGCTTTAGGCCCAAGGACCTCGAATGGATCAAGCATCACCTCTACGACAACAGGACCTTCAGCCGCTAATATCTCCGGCAGCTTTGCATCAAGTTCCTGATTGTTGGAAAGCTTAAAATACGGCAGGCCGTATGCAACAGCTATTTTCTCGAACGAAGGAAGAACAACGCCAGAACCAGCTTCCGAGCCCACAAAGAACCCGCCGAAAAAGGCTTTTTGCGTCGTCTTTATCGAGAGATAACCACCATTGTTGTATATGAAGAGCTTTATAGGAAGCTTGTAGTTGAGGATCGTTTGAAGTTCCTGAAGGTTCATCTGTATCGACCCGTCACCCTCGAAACAGACTACATAACGACTTTCTCCGCCAGCAAACGCCGCACCTATCGCCGCCGGGAGCCCATACCCCATCGAAGCACAGGCCTCATTTGAGAACATACGCATTCCCTTGCGAATCGGAATAGCCTGGAATGTCGAAGTATATGCAATGCCATTTGAAGTCACGACCGTTAGAGGGTCTGGCGCATGCCGCACAATTTCCCCAGGCAGAACATAGCTTGAAACATAATCGGTACGCGATTTATGCTCAGGCAAGACAACCGGATACTTGGCCTTTACGCGACGACAGTATGACAGCCAATCTTCACGTGGAGGCAACGTAGGCAACGCGGCATGCAGCATTTCAAGAAAACGCGCAGCATCAGCGTGTATCTTGACATCCGGACGGAAAGTGGGTTTTTCGAGTTCAGCTTCGTCGACATCAACCATCACCTTGGTTGCATTGCGAGCAACCGTATCATACGCATAACCGCAAATACGTATTCCCATTCGCGTTCCAAGCACAAGAAAGAGGTCACTGTTTTGCATTATGAAGTTGGCAGGTCGCTCGCCAAGTATTCCAGGACGTCCGAAAAAGAGGGGATGGTCAGAAGGAATGAGGTCAATCCCCGATATTGAAGTAAGCACCGGAATGTTGAGAGATTCGGCAACTTCAAGGAACAACTCCTCGGCATGAGCATTGCGGACACCTGAACCACCGATAATCGCGGGACGCTTCGCTTTCATTAACAGCCCCACAAGTTTGTCGATTTGGCTATCTGATGGACGCAACACCGGCTCGGCATAAGATGTCTCTACGTCTACATTCACCAACTCGTCAGGGATCTCCGCCGCCTGAATATCAAGAGGGACATCAATCCACACAGGCCCCGGCCTGCCACTCTGGCAAAGCTCCCACGCCTCTGCTATTGCGCATGGCACTTCCTCGACGCTCATGACCGTTTTTGCCATCTTCGTCATAGGCCGTACAGCATCGACAATGTTGTATTCCTGGTCGCCAAGCTGCCTCAACTTCAGATGAGGGCACGACGTTATCATGGTCGCTCGCTTTATCTGCCCAGAAATCACGATAATCGGAACGGAATCGAGCCATGCCCCCATCACACCAGTCAATGCATTCGTCCCTCCTGGCCCTGTAGTGACGCTCACGACACCTGGCATCCCTGACATCCTTGCATAGCCCTCAGCGGCCATCGCGCACGCCTGCTCATGAAGATTACAGACATACTTTATGCGCGTCTCTCGACCAAGCGCATCGTTGAGATGCATGGCACCTCCGCCTGTAACAAGAAAAACGTGCTTAACGCCCTTATCAGCCAAGAACTTCCAGATGTAATCTGCAACTCTCATGCTCTTTCTTCCTCTACACGTTCTACATGCTCTACACGGCTAAACAGAATTGGCGTATCGTCTCCACCATGTAGTCGATCTTCTCGCCGCCCATGCCAGGGTAGAGACCGATCCAAAGCGAGGAGTTCATTATCGTGTCGGTATTGACGAGAGAACCGGCGATGCGATAGTCGACACCTTCCTTCAGCGACTCGCAGCAAGGGTGCTTCGTGATGTTTCCCGCAAAGAGATTGCGCGTCTGGATGTTCTTTGACTCAAGGTGCTTCGCTAAGTCATTGCGCGAAAATCCCGCGTCAGGTTTCACCGTCATCAAGAAGCCGAACCACGAAGGATCGCTCTCATCGTATTTCTCAAAAAGCCCAAGCTGCGGCAAATCCTTAAGCCCCTCATAGAGCCGTGCAAAGTTGGCCTTGCGTTTCTCGACGAACGAAGGAAACTTTTCAAGCTGTGCACATCCAACAGCCGCCTGAAGATCGGTTGCCTTGAGGTTGTAGCCAAAGTGGGAGTATACATACTTGTGGTCGTAGCCAAGCGGCAACGAGCCAAACTGCTTCGTAAAACGACAGCCGCATGTGTTGTCTACGCCAGATTCACACCAGCAGTCGCGCCCCCAGTCACGCATGGACAGCGCGATTTTCTTTAGAGTCGGATTATCCGTATAGACCGCGCCGCCCTCACCCATCGTCATGTGATGCGGAGGATAGAAGCTGGATGTTCCGATGTCGCCCCAAGTCCCGGTAAACTTGCCGTCGTACTTCGAGCCAAGAGCGTCGCAGTTGTCCTCGACAAGCCAAAGATTGTGCTTTTCGCAGAACGCCTTAACCGCCTTTATGTTAAATGGATTGCCCAATGTATGCGCAAGCATCACTGCCTTCGTCTTAGGCGACACAGCAGATTCCAGCTGCGAAGCGTCGATGTTCGCCGTGCCAAGCTCCACATCTACAAACACAGGCACTGCGCCATACTGCACGATTGGCGCAATCGTGGTCGGGAAGCCCGCCGCGACAGTTATCACTTCGTCGCCGCGTTTAACCTGACGATCGCCAAGGAGCGGCGAAGTAAGCGTCATGAACGCAAGAAGGTTGGCCGAGGAACCGGAATTCACAAGCAACGCCCAGCGAACGCCGAGGTACTCGGCAAGGCCTTTCTCGAACTGGCGCGACCAACGCCCGTATGTAAGCCAGAACTCGAGAGAAGCGTCGACAAGGTTCTGCATCTCCCTTTCGTCGAAAACTCGGCCGGCGTAGTTAACGCGTGACTTGCCTGGCGTGAACGGCTCAGTGGCCTTCGCGCCGTGAACGAGGCGGCAATACTCTGCCGTCTTTTCAAGGATGTCTTTTTTCAGCTCATCAGGTGTCATTTCAAATACTCCGCAATCTGTCTGCTTGTTATTGCCATCGGGTTTTCACCGTCATCAACCGCTTTATACCATAGCACCGTATTTTTGACGGTCTCCGCAAAATTCCAACGCGGCTTCCAGCCGAGAATCTTCCTCGCCTTTCGGATGTCGAGGTTAAGTAGCCCTGCTTCATGCACTGCGCCTGGCTCCGTCCTGTCTATCCACGAGCCCTTTCGCCACTTCAAGATCTCCTCCACCAGCGCTCTAACATTCCTATTCGCCTTTGGATCGGGGCCAAAATTGAAACCACCGCAAACCTCACCGAATCGCGCCCGTTTCGCAAGCTCGGCACCAAGCGCAAGATACCCACCAAGAGGTTCTAGGACATGCTGCCATGGCCGCGTGGAAACGCTGTTTCTGACAGGGATCGGTTCGCCATTCGCGAGCGCACGCATTGCATCAGGAACGATTCTGTCCGTTGCCCAGTCGCCACCGCCTATGACATTGCCTGCGCGTGCGGATGCGACCCACACCGGCGAATCGGGCGTACCGAAGAACGAGCGACGATAGGAAGAAATTAGCAACTCATCGCAACCCTTCGAGCAACTGTAAGGATCATACCCGCCCATTGGGTCGTCTTCCCTGTATGGACGCGACGTCTCCTTGTTCTCGTAGCACTTGTCGGTCGTAATGCACACGACGGAACACTTGCGCGTTGTGCTTCTACCGCAGAAGACACAACGCACCGCCTCAAGCACGTTGACCGTTCCCATCACATTGGTGTCGAATGTCTCTACTGGCTTTTTGTACGACAACCTGACGAGCGGCTGTGCGGCAAGGTGAAAAACAAAGTCTGGCTTTACGCGGCGCATCACGCCCTTCACGGTTGCCAAATCGCGAATGTCACCAATTGTATGCGATTTTATGCGCTTGGCAAGCCGCAGCTGGTTGAAAAGACTCGGTCTGGTGGGAGGAGGCAAGGCAAGCCCATGAACCTCCGCGCCGAGCGAAAGTAGCCACTCGCAGAGCCACGAGCCCTTGAAGCCGGTATGTCCCGTCACCAAGACTTTTTTGCATCTGTAGCAGTCAAACATATTTACTTCCACACCTTCCAAGGCGCTCTTCCTTCGGCATACAGCTTTTCAAGTATGTCATGCTCGCGCATATTGTCCATGCACTGCCAAAAGCCGCGGTGGACATAGCTCTTAAGCTCGCCCTCAGACGCGAGGCGTTCAAGAGGCTCGCGCTCGAACACACAACTGTCGCCGGAAAGGTAGTCGAATATCTTTGGATTCAGCACCATGAATCCGGCGTTTATCGGAGAGGAATCCGCAGCAGACTTTTCGCGGAATGCGCGCACAGAGTTGTTCTCGCCGATGTCGAGCGTGCCTTTCTGCTGCTCGGGTATGACGGCCGTGAGCGTGGCAACCTTGCCGTGGGCTTTGTGGAACGCCAGCAGATCTTTGATGTTAACATCGCAGACGCCGTCGCCGTATGTCATCATAAAAGGCTCGTCTCCAATATATTCGCGCACTCTGGCTATTCGACCGCCCGTCATAGTCGCGAGGCCAGTGTCGACAATTGTCACCTTCCACGACTCGCAATTGCTGCGATGGACAATCATATCGCTTTTGCCACCGGTAAAGTCAAACGTGACGTCGCTGGCGTGCAGATAGCGGTTGGAAAACCAATCCTTGATCATGTGCTGCTTGTATCCGGCGCATACGATAAAATCATCGAAACCATAATACGAATACGTCTTCATTATGTGCCAGAGTATAGGCATGCCGCCGATCTCAACCATAGGCTTTGGACGGAACACGCTCTCTTCCGAGATGCGTGTTCCAGCCCCGCCAGCAAGAAGTACCACTTTCATATCAGATTTCCTTTCCAAACATCGCTTCGTACATAAAGCTTCTCCTCGATGCCCTTCTTCATGGCTTCGAAGTCGTGCGCTATATGCGGCGGCATGTTTCGCTCGTACATCTCGTTCTCCATCGGCAATATTATAGCAAAAATCAGGCAACCCCACCGTGGCTAAGATATGGTATACTATCCCCAGAAATAAAGGACCACTCCAATGAAACATTTCATAGCAGCAGTCTTTGCATCTGCCATTTCTGCAGTCTTGGTCGCGGATGACGCCGTTGTCTCTGCCAACGCCACACTTAAAGACGGCTCGACAGTCAAAGGCGAATTTCTCACGCAGAAAATAACGGGCTCTACAGTCTTCGCCAACCAACTCGCCCTTGACCCGACCATCATCAAGTCGTTCACCTTCACCAGCACGAACGGCGAAGCGAAAGTGGAACTCAACAATGGCGACAAGTTTGCGATGAGGATCGGCAACGCGGGTTTCAAAATCAAGTCGATCCTCGGCGATCTTGAGATACCCCGCACCAACTTCCGATCACTCGCGTTCTCCGTGCGCAAGTGTGCGCAAAACGGCGCCGAGGATGGACTTATCTTCTACTGCACATTTGATGATGAAACATCAATTACCTCGCCAGTAGTCGGACCTATTGGTGAATGTTTCGCGCCATCTTTTCAAGACGGAAAGTCAGGAAATGCTCTACTCTGTCCCGCATATGTTTCGTGCGCTTCATTTCTTTTCCCCGAAAACTTTCTTGGAACAGCTGGCTGCA
>CACWJS010000031.1:28874-32697 GCA_902761275.1 uncultured bacterium
ATCTAACAACGGCGCCGGTAACTCTGGATTTGCAACATGGACCATACTAGGGAACACAGCATCTATCCTTGGCATGCCCTCAGGCCTCACATATGGCGATATCTATCCAGACGGCAATTGGCAAGGATGGCATCATTATGCTATTTCTTGGGACTCAGATGGCATTCCTGGCCTCGACGCAAATCGAACTATCGCACTATATGTAGATGGGAATCTCACGCCAGCAGTCAAAACAGACTATCACAACAGTGAAGAAGTCAGATCCATAGTCGCCGCAAAACTTAGACTTTCCTTTTCTGGAAATTCAAAAGATAAAAGCGAACACAACACAAAATCTGCGTTTCTGATTGACGAATTCAAGATTTGGAATCACGCTAAGACCAACTTTGAGTTATGACTGCCCGCATCTCCGTCATCATTCCGACTTTCAACCGCGCGGAAATGGTATGCCGCTGCGTACGGAGTGTGCTAGACACGAATTGGCCTTCGCTTGAAGTCATTGTCGTGGACGACTGTTCGCCAGACGACACTGCAGCAAAGATCAAGGAAGAATTTGGCGAGACTGTCAAGTACATACGCAACGAAAAGAACTCATTTCAGGCAGTATCACGTAACAACGGGGCAAAGATTGCCACAGGTGATTTTTTATTCTTCCTAGACGACGACAACATTGTTGACAAAGACATCTTCCGCGAAATATCAAAAGCTTTTGAGGTAAACACAAAGCTTGGGCTGGTAGCGCCGATGGCCATACACATGAGGCCCGGGAAGGAAAACATAATCTGGTCACTCGGAAGCGACTTCAATAGATGGACTTCGCAACCGAAAGACCATTGCCCTAATCTTCCAATCGCTGAACTGCCAGAGAGCCCCAAGTCATATCCGACATCCTACTATCCAAACGGTTTCATCGTTCCGCGAAAGGTCTTTGACGCTGTCGGCGGATTCGATGAAAAATACGTCCAGATATTTGAGGAATCAGACTTCGGATGGAAAATTTGCGAAGCGGGCTATGAGGAGATCGTTCTCACGACTGCAAGAACCGAGCACCACGGATTTCTTGAACCAGGATGCGTACCGGAATTACGCCAGCTTGGTATTGAAAAGCCATACCGAACCTATTGCTTTGCTCGTAACCGCCTTAGGTTTGCCCGCAAGCACTTCTCGCTACCGCAGATTGTTTCCGTTGCACTTGTCTTCGCCCCGCTGTCTGCCGTCTACTATGGACTTGTTGCCATAAAGAACAAACGACCAGACATTGCCTGGTCTTACCTGAAAGGCACAGTTGTCGGCATTCTAAAGCTATTGCTGCCAGCATAAAACAAAACACACTGCATCACTTCCGTGAGTTCCGTGTATTCCGTGGTTAACAACTTATTCGCAAATTGAAACCACTGGCGAGTAACAACTCGTCGCCTCACTCGGCGATGCGGTCGCGGGTGAAGGTGAAGAAGAACGAGATGGACATCAAAAGCGCCGCAAGCGCGTATGTCCCGGCCATAAGGGCGAACGCGAGGGAATAAGAACGCTCCCCGAAAGTCTCGAACACCCAGCCCATCAGTTCGCCGGAGAAAAAAGCGCCAATCCCCATCGCGAGGAGCAGCATAAACCCGACAACGGACGCACGGTGGCGGGCAGGCACTACGTCGAAGACGGACGCGTGGGTGTTCACCTCAAAGAGACCGCGGAAAAGCCCATACGCCGCAGTCATCGCCATCGCCGCGGCGAAAGTGCCGCACTGCCCGATGAGCAAAATCGCCGGCGCGCCAAGGAGCAGCGCGCATATCTGGAAGCCAAGCCGGAACCGCGGGAAACGCGACACGAAGCGGTCTGTCACCCAGCCGCCCGCGAGAATCGCCGCGAACGCGACGAGGTGGTGGTAGAACATCGCGTGCGCCCCGGCAGTTGCACCGTCCATCCCGAACCTCTCGTGGAACATCTTGGGAGCCCACGTTATGTAGGTGTTATTGACGCAGCAGATGGCGATGAAGCCGGCAGTCGCACAGAGCGCCGACGGACAGCAGAAGAACGCCTTGAACGACTCGGAGAGCCGTGCCCCCTCCTTCTCTTGCGCGTCGTTTGCCGTGGCACTCTGCCTGTTGTCGTGCAGGAAGAACACGAACACGACGCCGAGTAAGAGTCCCGCCGCGCCGAACGCGACGAAGACACGGCGCCACGTTCCGAGCAAGTCGAGGACGCGAAGCGCCAGGACACCGCTCAGCATGAGCCCGAGGTATAGCGCCGCCTGGTGTATCGAAAACGCGAGCGAACGCGTCTCGCGGTGATGCGAGGCGAGGAGTGACATGGCGCTCGGCCCATAGAAGCTCTCGCCGCCGCCGGTCGCGACGGAGCGAAGCATCACGACCACGAGGAACGACGAGGCGAAGCCGAGCCCCATCGTGCTAAGCGACCAGAAGACGAGCGAACAGGTGATTATGCGCTTGCGGTTGAAACGGTCACCGAGAAAGCCCGCGATGAACGTGACGACGGCGATCGTGAGGAAGAGGACCGTGTTGACATGCCCGAGCTGGCGCTCGGTGAGCGCGAGATCGGACTGTATGTACGGTACAAGGACGCCGAAGATCGCGCGGTCGGCCTGGTGGAAGAAATACGCCCCACCCAGCAGCGCGACAACGACCCACTTGTACCAGCGCCCCATGCGATCAGACTAGCCCGCGCTTGACGAGGTGTTCCGCGATCTCGACGGCATTGAGCGCCGCGCCACGAAGAAGCTGGTCACCAGAAACGAACATCTCGAGACCCTTCTTGTCGTCGCGCGAAATGTCCTGACGGATGCGCCCCGCGAGAACGTCGTACTTCGCGGTCGCGTCGAGCGGCATCGGATAGCCGCCGTTAAGAGGATCGTCAACGACCCTGACGCCTTCGCACCTCGAGAGGATCTCGCGCGCCTCGGCGGGCGTGATGTCATTCTCGAACTCGAGGTTCAGCGACTCGGAGTGGGCGCGCGCGATCGGCACGCGTACGCAGGTGCACGAAAGCTTCAGCGTAGGATGGTGAAGCATCTTGCGCGACTCGTTGAGCATCTTGAGCTCCTCGAGCGTATACCAGTTCTCCTCGTTGAACTTGTCGATGTGGGGAATGAGGTTGTACATCAGCTGGTGCTGGAACGCCTTGACTTCGAGCGGTTCGCCCTTCGCGTAGGCGCGGATCTGGTCCTCGAGCTCGTTAAGTCCCGGCTGGCCTGCGCCAGACGCCGCCTGGTAGGTCGCCGCGACCACGCGCTTCAGCCCCTTCGCCTTGTGGAGCGGCGCGACGGCTTCGAGCATGATGGCGGTCGTGCAGTTGGGGTTCGCGATGACGCCCTTGTTCCAGTCGAGGTCCTCGGCGTTGACCTGGGGAACGACGAGCGGGACTTCCGGGTCCTGGCGAAACGCGCGGGAGTTGTCGATCATCTTCGCGCCGGCCTTGACGACGGCGTCCTTAAGCTGGATCGCGACGTCCGTCTTGCCCGCGAAAAGGACGATGTCGAGGCCGTTGAACGAGTTTTCGTCGGCCTTCTTGACATGATATGTCTCACCGAGTATCTGCTCGTCGCGTTCGCGCGACGCAAACACCTGCACCGCCCCCTTGAGCGGGAAGTTCCGCTCCTTGAGAACCTTGATCATCTCGGTGCCAACGGCACCGACGCCCACGAGACCTACTGAATACTGCTTCATAATTTGCATATTATACCAAATCGGCGGCGCCCGCGCATAACCACGTTAGCGTTCGCTGTGAATTGAAAAGTCAGATGCGCTATTGCAACGTCAGATGGACATGTGTAGCATCTGGTGTTGCAAACCGGGATTCCAAACGCCTCGAT
>CACWJS010000032.1 GCA_902761275.1 uncultured bacterium
GACAAGACCGTCGCTGTTATGCTCGAGGCCGTGCAGGGCGAGGGTGGTGTCACGCCCGCTACCGAGGAGTTCATCAAGGGCGTCCGCGCTCTCTGCGACGAGAAGAACCTTATCATGATCGTCGACGAAGTGCAGGCCGGCATGGGCCGCACTGGAACGTGGTTTGCATGGCAGGGCTATGACGTCAAGCCCGACCTCTTCACTTGCGCCAAGGCGCTTGCCGGAGGCCTCCCTATGGGCGCGCTCGTCTCGAACGCGAAGTTCGCCGACGTCCTCGCCGCGCCGAGCCACGCTTCTACCTTCGGCGGCAATCCCGTCGCCGCTGCCGCGGCGCTTGCCGTTATCGGCGTGATCGAGAGCGAGGGACTTCTCGCGAAGGCAACCGAGATGGGGACGCTTCTTCGCGAGGCGCTTCAGGGCTTCGTCGACAAGTACGACAAGATTCTCGAGGTGCGAGGCAAGGGGCTTATGCTCGGCCTCGTCGTCGATGCAGACGCGAAGGAAGTCGTCGAAGCGCTCCAGGCGCAGGGGCTTCTCGCCCTTACCGCCGGTCCCCACGTCGTCAGGTTCCTCCCGCCGCTCGTCCTCAAGGAGTCCGATCTCGAAGAGGCGGTGGACATGATTTCCGACGCGCTCGACTGCACGTTCGGGGAGTAATTAGGAGTCAGTAGTCAGGGGTCAGGGGCCAGTAAGAGGAGTTGGCGGAGAAGTATGGAGACTAACGAGTATCGTGAGCAGCGCCTTGCATCGATGCGGGCGCTGAAGGAAATGGGCTACGAGCCCTACGGCTGCAAGTACGACCACATCGACCTCAAGGTCGCGCGCGAAACTTTCGAGGAGGGGAAGCCCGTCCGCGTCGCTGGACGTCTTCTCATGATCCGCCGCATGGGCAAGATGAACTTCTGCACCATGAACGACGGCACCGACCGCTTCCAGCTCATCTTCAAACGCGACGAGCTTTCCGAGACGGCGTTTGCCGCCTTCAAGCAGCTCAACCTCGGCGACATAATCGGCGCTGAAGGCGTTTTCTTCACGACGCAGAAGGGCGAGAAGTCCGTCGTCGTCAAGGAGTGGACGATGCTCGCGAAGGCGCTCGAGCAGCCGCCTGAGAAGTTCCACGGTCTCGCCGACCAGGAGGAATGCTATCGCCGCCGCTATGTCGATCTCATGACGAACGACGAGTCCCGTCAGCGTTTCTTTACGCGCTCGCGGCTTATCATGGAGATCAGGAAGTACCTCTGGGACAAGGGCTTTGTCGAGGTCGAGACCCCGATTCTCCAGGACCAGGCGGGCGGAGCTGCGGCAAAGCCGTTCTTCTCGCACTTCAATGCGCTCGACAAGGACTGCGTGATGCGCATCGCGCCCGAGCTCTACCTCAAGCGTCTACTCGTCGGCGGCATGAACAAGGTGTTCGAGCTCGGCAAGGACTTCCGCAACGAAGGTATCGACCGCACGCACAACCCCGAGTTCACCGTCTGCGAGATCTACGAGGCGTATGGTGACCGCACTTCAATGGAGGCGATAATGGAAGGGCTCCTTCCGCACCTCTGCGACAAGGTCATCGGCACGCGCAAGGTCGCCTACGGAGACAAGGGCGATGTCATCGATTTCAATCCGCCTTACCGTCGCGTCGCCTACAAGGATCTCGTCAAGGAGCTCATGGGCGACGACTGGTTTGAGCTTGATTTCGCGACGCAGCTCGAGAAGGCCAAGGCGAAGGGCCGCGAGACTGACACCAACCTCGAGCTCGACGGCGTCACGACAGAACTGATGCTCACGCACGAGGTCTATGACAAGCTTATTGAGCGCAACCTCATGCAGCCGACTTTTGTGACGAGGATTCCGCACGAGTTCGTTCCGCTCGCCAAGGCGTGCAAGGACGATCCGTCGCTTGTTGATGTTTTCGAATTCGTCGTCGCCGGTCGCGAGCTCTGCCCTGGATACACCGAGCAGAACGACCCGTTGGAGCAGCGCAAGGCGCTCGAGAACCAGGCGGGAGAGGACACGGAGAAGATCGACGAGGACTTTATCTCGGCCTTGGAGTGCGGTATGCCTCCGACTGGCGGCCTCGGCTTCGGCGTTGACAGACTCGTTATGTTCCTCACTGGAACCGACTCGATTCGCGACGTCGTTCTCTTCCCGCAAATGAAGACGACCGCCTGTTAGGCGGTCGTCCATGCGTGGGTCAGTTATTAGCGGCGCCTGACTGGTCTTGGGGCTGCTTTCTGTGCCGCCCTTGCGCTTTGCGCTGCGGCGTTTTGGGCGGAATGGGAGCTGTGAGCGGCACTTCTCTGCATCGTCGCGGCATTGTGCATCGTAGCTCTCTGCATCGCCGCGGCATTGTGCATCGCTGCTCTTTGCATAGGCGCGGCGTTGTGCATGATCGTTTTTTGCGTTGACGCCGCATTGTGCACAGCTGTCTTTTGCGCTGTCTGCGTGGTGTGGAGGGCTGTCTTTTGCACTGTCTGCGCAGCGTGAGTGGCGGCTTTCTGCGTTGCCTGCGCGTTGTGGATGGCGGCTTTCTGCGTTGCCTGCGCGTTGTGGATGACGGGATTTTGCGGCGGGTGGCCGTGATTGTTGTGTCCAGGCCCATTGTGATGGAACCCGCTGTGGTGGCCGTGGCTTGGCGGCCTATCCCCGCGGTGCCTGTAGGTGCCATCGTAATAGTAGACGTCGCCGTAATAGTAGCCGTCGTCGTAATAGTACGTGTCGGGATAATAGGTTGTCGTGGAATATGTTGCAGGCGTCACGTAGGCCGGCTCTGTGACATATGTTGTCGTTGGCGCGACGTAGGTTGGCGCACGGTGGTATGCCGTCGGTGTTTCGTATGCGACGCATCCCGTGCAGTAGATGCAAAGCGCCGCTGCCGGAAGAAGCATTTTGGTCGTGTTGTTCATGATGCACCTGCCTTTCTGTTTACACGATGTGAGGGAATCTCGCTCCCGATTTCTGACAGAAAAAGATTTCGGTTAAATTATACCAAAACGCCGGGATGATGTCAGTATTGCCTTTTTCCCCCGAAAATGAGATAATTTTTGCCCTATGCGAATAGCGATAATAGGCAAAGGACTGATCGGAGGGTCGTTCGAGAAGGCGGCGAAGCGCGCTGGACACGAGGCGGCGATTTTCGACAAGGGCGAGGATTTCCACGTCGAGGACGCGGATGTCGTTTTTGTCGCCGTGCCGCCGTCGGCTGTCGTCGCAGTCATAGACGCGATTGCGCCACGCCTCAAGGAAGGGACGGTCGTGGTCGATGCGACCGGCGTGAAGACTCTCGTCTGCGATGCGCTTCGCAAATACGCTTTCGAGACGCGCTGGGTGTTTGTCGGCGGACATCCCATGGCCGGCAAGGAGAAGAACGGCTACGAAAATTCCGACGCCGCTCTCTTCGACGGCGCGTCGATGATCTTGACGCCTTACCCGACATACGGGCGCGCACCTCTCGACAAGCTCGAGAAACTTTTGAAGGAGCTCGGCTTCGCGCGGATCGTCTACACGGACCCAAAGCACCACGACGAGATGATTGCTTTCACGAGCCAGCTTTGCCACCTCATTTCCTCGGCGTATGTCCGCGAGCCGCTTGCGAAGGATCATGTCGGCTACTCGGCGGGGAGCTTCCGCGACATGGCGCGCGTTGGCGCGCCCGATCCAGACACGTGGACGGAGCTTTTCTTCGCCAACCGCGACGCTCTTCTCCCGATACTCGAGCGCTACATCAACCGCCTCGACGACTTCCGCGGCGCACTTGCCGCGGACGACCGTGCGCGACTCCACGCCGCGCTTGAAGACGGCGTCGCGGCAAAGGCACAGTTTGGAAAGGGGCTCAAATGAGCTTTGGAAACTTTCTCCGTCTCGACATCCGCGGCGCGTCGCACGCACGGAAGATGACGTTCTCCATCGAGAACTTCCCGGCAGGCGTGCGTGTCGACGCGAAGAAACTCGCCGAGTTCATGGAGCGCCGCGCGCCCGGGCGCGACAAGCTCTCGACCGCGCGCCGCGAGACGGACGAGGTCGTGTGGCGCGGCGGATTTGCCGCAGACGGAACGACGACGGGCGAGACGATCGTCGGCGAAATCGCGAGCCGCGACATGCGCCCAGCCGACTACGGCGCGGAGCGCACGGTGCCGCGCCCCGGACACGCCGACTTTGGACAGTGGATCGAGATGGGCCGCATACCGACGGGCGGCGGCAAGAACTCCGGACGCCTCACCGCGCCTCTCTGCGCGGCGGGCGCGCTGTGCCTCGAATATCTCGCACGGCGCGGAATCTTCGTTCAGGCGCAGATCGTGGCGCTCGGCAGCGTTGTCTGCGGAAAAGACAAGGACTACGAAAAGGAAATCCTAAAGGTGCGCAACGCCGGCGATTCCATCGGAGGAATGGTCGGATGCACCATTTCCGGGCTCCCGCCAGCGCTCGGGGGGCCGCTTTTCGACGGACTTGAAACAGATATTTCCGCCGCGGTGTTCGGCGTCCCCGGCGTGAAGGGCATCGTCTTCGGTGATGTCCTTGGGTGCGAATTCATAGGCACTACTCCAGGATCAAAGTACAACGACCAGTTCTCCGTAAAAGACAACGGCCTTGTCTGGACGGATACGAATCAGCAGGGCGGGATAATGGGCGGACGCACCTACGGGATGCCCGTCTGCTTCACGGTGGCGATGCGTCCGACCCCCACCGTGTTCGTCGAGCAGAATTCCGTAGACCTCGCGACGATGAAGCCGGCGAAGCTCTCGATGAAGGGACGCCACGATCCGTGCATCGTCCGCCGTGCCGTGCCTGTCATAGAGGCAGTGACGGCGTTCGCCGTCATGGACGCGCTCCTCGCGGCGGAAGCGGAGCGTTCTGGCATCTGCCTCACGCTCACGGGAAAGACGCTTGAAGAGGACATCGAGCAGTACAGGTCGCAGCGCTACTTCTCGGACATGGTCGAGCTTCGCGTCGACCTGCTTAAGAAGGGCGAGCGCGCGAAGGCCGCGAAGTTCCCGGCGATGCTTGCGAAGGAGGCGACATGGCGCGTGCCGTGTCTGCTCACGTTCCGCCGCAAGCGCGACGGCGGCGCATTCGAGGGCGATGAAGCGGAGAGGGTGAAGTTTTTCGAAAAGGTTTTAGCCGCAAAGAACGCAAAGGTCGCAGAGGGTTGGTTTGATTATGTTGATTTCGAGGAAGGCTTCGGCGACGAGAAGCTTGTTGCGCTCGCGCACAAGGCAGGCGCGAATGTCGTCAGGTCGCTCCACAAGTTCGACGGCCCGGTGAAGAACCTCAAGGCGAAGCTGCGCGAGCTTGCCAAGAGCGGCGATGTCGCGAAGGTCGCGTTCATGCCGCGGAACCTTGGCGACGTCGCGAAGGTGTTTGCCGAAGATTTGGGCGACGTTCCGCGCGTCGTCTGCGCGATGGGCGCGCAGGGATTCGCGACGAGGGCTCTCGCGTCAAGGTTCGGATCGCTATGGACGTATGCGTCCGTCGGAGGCCTCGACTCAATCGGACACATAACGCCGTACGAGCTGGTGCGTGACTTCAGATTCCGTTCCGTGTCGCAATCCGCCGCGCTCTACGGCGTCACCGGCTGGCCCCTGGAGAAGACGCGTTCGCCAGAGCTTCACAACGCGGCGTTCGCGAACGAGGACGAAGACGCGGTGATGGTTCCGTTCCCCGCCAAGACGGCGAAGGAGGCGTTCGCGTTCATGAAGGCGATGGGGATGCGCGGAATGGCCGTCACGATTCCACACAAGTTCGAGATAATGCCGCTCTTGGACAAGATCGACAAGTTCGCGCAGAAGGTTGGTGCCGTCAATACCGTCGTCTGCGAGAAGGGGAAATATGTCGGTTACAACACGGATGTTGAGGGATTCGCAGAGGCGCTTTCGTCGTTCGCCGGGACCTTAAGCGGCAAATCTGCCGCGCTCCTCGGCGATGGCGGTGCGGCTCAGGCAGTAAAGGTCGCGCTTAAGACGCTCGGCGTAAAGTTCAAGGTGTTTCACCGCGCAACGCCGCCGCAAGGGTACGACATACTCGTCAATGCGACGCCAGTCGACCCTATCCCTGACTACAAGTTTACAGGGCGCGAACTCGTCTACGACCTCCGCTATGTTCCCGAGGTTACGCCGCTTATGGCGCGCGCGGCCAAGGCGGGGTGCCGCGTCGAGAACGGTTTTTCCATGCTCCGTGCACAGGCAAGAGGCCAGCAAGCCCATTTTTTGGTATAATTTACCTATGGACAAGAAACTCTACATCAATCCTCCGCTCGTCGAACGTTCCTACGATTGGAAGAACGGCCCCCAGCCGAAGACTCGCAAGGAACTCGACAAATTCTTCAACTCCCCCGCGATCAACAAGGTCAAGGACCAGATCTGCGAAATGGGTCGGCGCATATACAACAAGGGATACACCGACGGCAACGGCGGCAACCTCTCTGTGCGCGTCGGCGAGGATCTCGTCCTTTGCTCTCCGACTCTCTGCTGCAAGGGCTTTATGAAGCGCGAGGACATCTGTCTCGTCGACATGGCGGCCGGCCAGCTCTGCGGCTACCGTCCGCGCACAAGCGAGGTGAAGGTCCACATCGCGATGATGAAGGCGACCGGCATGAATGCGTGTATGCACTGCCATCCGCCGCACTGCAATGCGTTCCTCTTCGCCGGGCTCGTGCCGCCGAACGGCATCAATCCCGAGGCCGACATCTTCCTCTCTCAGATTCCGCTCGCTCCCTATGCGACTCCCGGCACCGATGATGTTGCCAAGAGCGTCGCAGAGGCCGCGAAGAAGTCGAACGTCGTCTTTATGGCGAACCACGGCATAGTGTGCGGCGGTCGCGACATCGAGGAAGCCGAGTGGTTTGCCGAGAACGCCGACGCATACTGCCAGGTGCTGCTGCTTGCCGCTGGTCACGGCGGAAAGATCAACCAGCTTGCGCCCAAGTTCGTAAAGGACATCATCGCAATCCGCAAGGCGCTTGGGCTTTCGGTTGTAAAGGGGCAGAAGCTCTACAACACGCATCGCTTCAACGGCTACACGATGAAGGCGAAGTAGGCTATGATAAGACATCTTGTCGCTGCGATTGCGGCCCTCGCCGCATTGTCGGCGATTTCCGCCACCTACAAGGTCGAGACGGACAAGCCAGGATGCGTATATCGCTGCGGCGAGACCGCGATCTTCACCGTGACCGTGCTCGACACGGCGAACCTGTGCAGCGACGCCGCTAAGCAGGAAGTGACGCTCGACAACTTTGGGCCGAAGGTCCTCGCGAAAGAGACGGTCGACATCGCTAAGGGGTCGAAGTTCTCTGTTTCTGGGACGCTTGATCGCCCTGGCTTCCTGCGGCTTACGCTTCCACAGACGAAAGGCGATGCCCGAAACGACACGTTCGTTTTCAGTGTCGGCTTCGAGCCGGAGAAGATAACTAAGGGCAGCCCGTCCCCCGCAGACTTCGACGAGTTCTGGGCGGATGCGAGGAAGAAACTTGCAACGGAAGTCCCTCTCGACCTTGCCATGGAGTTCGTCGCGGAGCGTTCGACCAGCAAGTTCGACTTCTACCGCATCTCGTTCGCCACGTTCGGTCGCCGCGTCTACGGATTCCTCTCGGTGCCGAAGGACAAGGCGAAGGCGCCTTTTCCTGTTCGCATCGGCGTCAATGCGGCCGGGTTCGGCAACTGGACGAACGACATGCAGGGCAGCCCCGATGCGATATGCGCTCAGTTCGCCGTATATGACTGGCCGATGGACTGGAAGTGGAAGGAGAAGGGGCTCAACAAGAAGTACGATGCGCTTAACGACGAGTGCAAGGCGAAGTATTTCTGCGGCAGATACAGTGAGGCGGGCATCACGGAGTCGCGCGAGGCGTACTTCTTCTATCCAGTTCTCCTTGGCATCGACCGCGCGATTGACTGGATAGCGAGTGCGTTTCCGGTCGAAGCGACCAGCTTCTCGTACCAGGGAACTTCGCAGGGCGGCGGCTTCGGCTTCTATCTCTGCGGCCTCAACCACCGCTTCACCCGCGCGGCGTTTTATGTTCCGGCCATTACCGACACGATGGGCTATCTCGCGGGCCGCGAGAGCGGCTGGCCGAAGATCGTCGAGAACAACTCGTCAACGCCCGAGCGCCGTGCCGCCGCGGAGAAGTGGGCTCCTTATTTTGACGGCGCGAACTTCGCGTCGCGCATCAAGTGCCCCGTGAGGGTCGCCGTCGGCTTTTCCGACACGACATGCCCGCCATGCGCCGTCTACGCCGCGTACAACGAAATTAAGGTTGAGGACAAGTCGATTGTCCACGGCATCGGCATGACGCATGCCTGTTTCGGCAAGTTCTACGAAGAGCTCGGGCGCTGGGCTACGGCGCGTCTTCGCGCTGACGGCGGCCATGCCTGGAAGAACCCGATTTTCGAAGGGTGGTACGCCGATCCGCAGATTCGTCTCTATGGCGACACATACTGGATCTTCCCCACTTATTCGCATGGCTACAACGAGCAGCTTTTCCTCGACGTCTTCTCGTCGAAGGACCTCGCTACCTGGACTAAGCACCCTAAGGCGCTCGACGCGAAGGACGTCATGTGGGCACGTCGCTGCATGTGGGCGCCCGACGCGCACGAGAAGGACGGCAAGTACTACCTCTTTTTCTCTGCGAACGACACGTATCCTGTCGATGATTCGCGCACTGGAACTGTCGTCCGCGCGTTTGGCGACATGAAGTACGGCGGCATCGGAGTTGCAGTCTCAGACAAGCCGGAGGGGCCTTACCGCGACCTTATCGGAAAGCCCCTCATCGACCAGTTCTGGAACGGCGCCCAGCCGATCGACCAGTATGTCTTCAAGTACAAGGGCGAGTGGTACATGATCTACGGCGGCTGGGGGCGCTGCAACCTCGTCAAGCTCGCGCCCGACTTCAAGTCGCTTCTCCCGCTCGACGGGAAGGGCACGATGTGGCGCGACATGACGCCGACCGACTATGTCGAAGGGTCTGTAATGTTCGAGCGCAAGGGCAAGTGGTATTTCATGTATTCGAGCGGAGTCTGGACGCTTGACTCCTACTGCGTCAACTACAGCGTGGGCGATTCTCCGTTCGGGCCGTTCGAGTTCAAAGGCAAGGTGCTCGGCTCGAAGCGTCCGCTTGCGACTGGCGCCGGGCACCACTCGGTCCTGAACATTCCCGGGACGGACGAGTGGTACATCTGCTACCACAGGCGCCCGATTCCGTCGCTTTCGCCAAACCACCGTGTCACGTGCCTCGACAGAATGTACTTCGACGAGAAGGGCGACATAAAGCCCGTCGTGATGACGGAATGATGCTCCGAACGAAAGAAAAACCAAGATCTTTCTCTTTGCGAATTGCGTCGTGCGTCCGTCAATTATGGTATAATATCACCACAATATGAATGGACAACGGACAAGGTCTGCCGCATGAAAATTCTACAGGTTCTTCCGGAGCTTGAACAGGGCGGTGTCGAACGAGGCACGATTGAAATCGCCTCCGCGCTGACTGCGGCCGGCATCCCCAATGCTGTCGCCAGCGCAGGCGGTCGTCTCGTCCACGCGCTGGAAGAATGCGGGACTGAGCATCTTCTCCTTCCAATCGACAAGAAGAACCCGTTCACGCTTCGCAAGTGCGCGAAGAAACTCGCAGAATACTGCGAGAAGGAGGGCGTGACCCTGATGCACGTCAGGAGCCGTGCGCCCGCGTGGGCCGTGAAGTGGGCGTCGAAGATGTGCGGGGTCAAGTGGATTGCGACCTTCCACGGTGTGTACGGCACCTCGCCCCGCATTTTCAAGATACCCTACAACAGGATCATGCTCAAAGGCGAGAGGACGATTGCCGTGTCAGACTACGTCCGCCGCCACATACTCGAGAATTACAGCGGCGTGGACCCCGAGAGGATAGTTCGCATCTACCGCGGCGCGGAGACGGACGTGTTCAGCCCGGACGCAGTTCCCCTCGAGGATGCCGAGGCGAAGAAGACCAAGCAGTATGGGTTCGAGAAGGACCGTCCGGTCATTACGATACCCGGTCGCCTCACGCGTCTGAAGGGGCAGGAGGTCTTCTTCGAGGCCCTGTCGATGATGCGCAATCGCCGCTTCGGAGTCCTGGTCCTTGGTTCGGACCAGGGGCGCGTCGAGTATTCCGACCATCTGCGCACGATAGCTGGCAAGCTTTCGGACGAGACAAGGGTCGTGTTCCGCGACCACACCTCGCAGATGCAGGTGGTATACGCGCTGAGCGACATAGTGGTAAACGCATCTACCCAGCCCGAATCGTTCGGGCGCACGATTACCGAGGCGCAGGCTTCTGGCTGCCTTGTGCTGGCGACGGCGCACGGCGGGGCGTGCGAGACGGTGAAGGACGGCGAAACCGGCTTTCTCGTTCCCCCGGGTGACGCCAAGGCGATGGCCGCGAAACTTGACGAGATGCTCGAGATGTCCGAGGAGACGAAGGCGAGGATGCGCGCGGCGGCGGTGGAGTCCGTAAGGTCGAACTTCTCCACCGCGCGCATGTGCGAGGAGACGCTGGCGCTTTACCGCGAGCTGCACAAGGAGGGGGAATGAAGAAGTCTCCGCGCATACTGTTCGTCGGCAACTTCCTGATCCGGCACTGGGGCGCGGGTCGTAGCGGAATCGACATGCGCCTCGAGGCCGGGGCGCTTAGGAACGGGTGGCAGGCGCTGACGTTCTCGGAGCGCGACATAGCCCGCTTCCTTGCGCCTTTGGGCTTTATGCGCAGCGTTGGGGCGAAGATGATGAATGCGCGCCTCGTCAAGACAGTGGCCAACTGGAAGCCAGACTTTATCTTCATCGCCCACTGCGACTATGTGACGAACGAGGCTATCGAGGAGATGCGCAAGGCCGCGCCGGGCGTGAGGATTGTCCACATCAACTGCGACCCCCTGGCTAAGGAGCACTGCTGCGACCAGATAAGGCGACGCGTCAACTCCTGCGATGCGATCTTTGTCACGACTGCTGGCGAAAAGCTGAAGGAGTGGACCACCGGCAGGAACATCGTTGGGTTCTATCCGAATCCAAGCGACCCGTCATACGAGACCGAGGACAATTCTCTCAAAACCGAATTCAGTTACGACCTCTTTTTCGCGGGGCGCCCTGCGGACGACGACGAGAGGAAGGACGTACTGGCGAAGCTGCTCCCGAAGATCGACAAGAACGTCAGACTGGGGTTCTTCGGGATGGGGCGCCCGCTTGTCGTGGGCCGTGCGTACGAGGAGGCACTGGCTGCGTCGAAGATGGGGCTTTCCATCAACCGCTTCGAGGGCTGGAAGTGGTATGCATCCGATCGCATTACGCACCTTATGGCGAACGGTATCCTGACTTTCCAGTACGACGGCAATTCGATGCAGGACTTCTTCACGAAAGACGAGACCGTGTACTTCCATACACCTGACGACCTTGTGGAGAGGATATCCTGGTACAACACACACGACGAGACGAGACGCGTGGTCGCGGCGGCGGGGATGCGGAAGTACCGCCGACTTTTCGACGCGCGCCGTGTTATTCGTTACCTCGTGGAGACGGCGGCGGGCGAATCGCATTCCGAGCAATACGAGTGGGCAAAGGAGATCTACTCGTGATCTTCGAGGCGTTCAAGAAGTTTCGTGTCGAGAGGCCAAACGCCCCGGCGTTTCTCGTCGCGTCCGGCGACAGGTCGGTGCCGATTTCGTGGAAGCAGTTCACCGACGACATTGCGGCCGTCGTGTGGGCGATCGGGAAGTACTGCCCCCGCGCCAAAATCGGGATTCTCGGAGAGAACTCATACCAGTGGATCGTCGCACACGCAGCGTGTCTCCTCTCTGGCTCGTGCGCCGTTCCGCTTGACGTGAACCTTTCGGCTGACGAGATATGCGAGCGGCTCGCTTTCGTCGATGCGAAGACGCTTGCCCATTCGTCGCTTTATGGCGACAAGGCGTTTGAGGTCGCGCGCCGGATGCCGAACATTTTGCGCGTCGGGTTCAGCTCGCTTGCTGCCGACAGCTTTATGGAGGGCGGGCATACGGACGAGGCGTTCGCTCTTTGGGACGGCCCCGGCCCGCAGCGGACTGAGGAGGATGGCTCCCCGACCGTCGCGACGATGGTGTTTACGAGCGGAACGACGACGGTTCCTCGCGGGGCGGAGCTTACGCTTGCGGCGATAGAGTCGTTCGCGGAGTCTGGCGGCAAGGTGTTCCAGATGAGCATGTCCGACCGTTCGCTCATGCTTCTGCCGCTTCACCATATCTTCGGGATTGCAGCCACGTACCTGATGCTCGTGAACGGCGTCGCGCTTGGCGTCTGTCCTGACTTCAGGCGTATATACGACGCCGTGAATCGTTTCCGAGTCGATTTTGCATTTCTTGTTCCCGCGCTTGCCGACATCCTGGCGGCGAAGTGCGAACAGCACGGAGTCCGGGACCTAAAGTGGGTGCTTGTCGGCGGCGCGCCGATCTCGCCGCGCACGGACGACCGGCTTGCGGCGCTCGGCATCCGTGTGCTGACGGGATATGGGCTTACAGAAACGGCTGCACTCTTCTCGCTTGCCCCGTGCGGCGAGCCATCTCGCCGCGGAAGCGCAGGAAAGGTCTCGCCACTCCCAGATGTCGAGACAAAAGTGTCGGAGAAGGGCGAGCTAATGGTTCGCGGGCCGAACGTAATGCTGCGCTATCATCGTGCGCCAGAGGAGACTGCCGCCGTCCTTTCGCCGGACGGCTGGTTCAGGACTGGCGACATCGGTCGCATAGACGCGGATGGCTATGTCTGGATCACTGGCAGGGCGAAACGCACGATCGTCCTTTCGTCTGGCAAGAAGATCGCACCCGAGGAACTAGAGGGGCTTCTGCTATCGTGCCCTGGGATACTTGAGGCTGTAGTGACCGGCGAGTCGGAGAGCCGCACGATAACAGCTGAGATATTTGCGGACATCCCGGAAGTCGAGGTTCGTGGCGCAGTTGCCGTGGTAAACAGGACGCTGCCCATATACAAGCGCATCAAGCGGGTGGTCGTGCGCGGCGCGCCGTTTCCTCGCACGTCGTCGGGCAAGATACGGCTTCCCATCGCGCCGCCGCCTAAGTCGCGACAGAAGAGTCGCCATGCGTTGCCCGTTCCGCACGGCTGGTGGCTCGCGCTTGCGCTTCTCGCCATTGTCGCGCTTGCGCTTGTTGTAATAGCTGTCTGCTTCATACTCTTCCTTTCTACTGGAGCCGAATGAGATTGCGTCGCAGATATAAGAGGCTCCTGAGGGCCTTGCGCCGCCCGTTTGAATGGGTGGGCGTCTTTCTTGGCTACCTTGTCCTCTCGAACCTGCCTCGTCGCGCAATGCTCGCCGTGTGCGATTTGGCCGCCGGCGTTATGTACTTTTTCGACAGGCGCGGCCGTGCGCTTGCGCTCGCCAACTTGCGCGTCATCTACGGGCGCGATGTCGTCGGCGCAGATAAGATTGTACGTCGTTCCTACCGCAGTATGGCGAGGACCGTCGGGCACGCGTTCTGGACTTGCCGCAACGCGAAGGCGCGCGCGGCCGCCGCGGGCGAGATGTGCGAGGAGGGGAAGTTGTTCCTCGCTGCGAACCGACCTGCCGTCACAGTGTCGGCGCATCTTGGCTGCTGGGAGATACTTTCGCAGCTTGCGTTCCTTGAGGGGCATCGGATGATGTCGGTCGCAAAGGACATTGGCACTGATGGCATAACACGTCTTCTTATGAAGGCGCGGCGTTCGATCGGGCAGGAGATTGTCCATGCAGACGGCGCTTTCCGCCCTCTGATGCAGGGGCTTAAGGACGGCAAGTCTCTTGGTCTTCTCGTCGACCAAGTCGTGAAGCCGAAGAACGGCGGAATTTGGGTACGTTTCTTGGGGATGCCAGTGCCGGTTTCGGCCGCGCCTGCGTTCTTCGCGGCGAAGGGCAAGGCGCCTGTGGTCATTGCTTGGAGCCGTCCGCTAAAGGACGGGCGCTGGCGCTGCGAGATTATCAGTTCCTATCGGCCGGAAGATGCCCGCGACATCTGGGGGTTTACGCAGAAATGCATCCACGACCTGGAGCGCGTGATCCGCCGCCATCCGTCATGCTGGGTGCTCAACTACCGCTATTTCAGAAAGAAACCAAACGCACAGGAGCTCGCGCAGCTTGAGAGACGCGAGAGTGCGGTAACTGCAATGGCAGCCGATAAGAGAAAGATTTCTTGTGGGCAGGCTCACGAAGGGAATATACAATGATCAAGTTGTTCGTTAAGGTCGCGATGCTTTTCGTGTTTTGGAGACCGGCGAAATGGCGCAAGAGCTTCAAGATGAAGCTTGAATCGCGTCTGTATTCGGGCGTTGTCCGTCGTCGTGCGAAAAAATGCGGTCGGCTTCTCAATGTGCTTGGTCCAGGTGTCAACGTGACTTTCAACACTACCATCGGCGAGGGAGTTGGGTTCGGCAAGAACGTCAAGATACGTGGCGACGGCCCTGTTTTCATCGGGAAGTTCACCGCAGTAGCCGAGGATACCCTGATCTACACCCAGGTGCATGACTACGACCACGCGGATATGATTCCGTTCGGCGGCGGTTTCACGTATCCCGAGACGCATATAGACGACTATGCGTGGATAGGCATGAGGTCGATCGTCCTGCCCGGTGCGCACATCGGCGAAGGCGCAATCGTGCAGGCGGGAAGCGTGGTGATGGGCAAGGTCCCGCCTTGTGCAATCGTTGCAGGCAACCCGGCGAAGGTTATAGGATGGCGAGACATAGCCCACTACAACAAAATCAAGGCGGTCATTGGCGAAAAGCCGGTGGAGCCCCCTGCGGGGGAGTTTAAAGTTGAAAGTTCAGAGTTGAAAGTTGAAAGCTCGAAGTCGAATGTCGAAAGTTCGAAGTTGCATGACGACCGACTTACCGACATATTCTGCGGCGTGTTCTCCGTAACGCCGGAAGAGGCCGTTGCGATGAAGTACAAGGAACATCCGGCTTGGGACTCGGCCGGGCAGATGGCGCTCGTCGCGGCACTTGAGCGCGAATTCGGCCGTACGCTCTCGCCCGAGGAAATCTACCGCCTCAGGTCTTACGCCGATGCAATGGACATAGTAAAGCCAAAGGCCGAAAGTCAGAAAGCTCCCGTGCCAAGCACCAGTCACCAGGCGCCAAGCACTGTCTTCGACCTCGACCACGACGGAATCGCTGTCGTGTACGACGGTCGCGAGGTGACGTTCCGCGAGCTGAAGGCAATGGGCGAGAAGCTTGTCGCGGGCATTGCGCCGCGCACTGTCTGGCTTGTAAAGGCGGCGAATACGCCTGAAACGGTTGCGCTTTATGCCGCATGCATAAACAATGGCATTGTGCCGCTGATGCTTCCGGAGAAGATCGACGAAGCGCTCTATGAAAAGTTGAGGGCGACATACGAAGGCGCAAAGGTTCACGAGGACCTTGCGCTTCTGCTCTCCACCAGCGGTTCGACAGGAAGCCCGAAGCTCGTTCGCTCGTCGTACTCTGACCTGAAGACCGATTGCCGCTGTGCAGCGGAAGACCACCGGCTTTCGAGAGACGACGTATTTCTTGTCCCGCTTCCGCTTTGCTATGCATTCGGAGTCCAAGTGATGAGCGCATGTCTTTATGTCGGTGCGACGATGGTGCTGAGCTCTAAGACGGTCATGGATCCCGGTTTTGCAGACCTGATGGACTCTTCCGGCGCAACGCACTTTGTCGGCGTGCCGTATATGTACGAAATGATGGATCGGCTCAACTACTTCTCGCGCAACTTCCCGAGATTGCGCAACCTGTCGATTTCAGGCGGGGCGCTAGGGCCCGCGCTTCGGCGCAAGTACGCCGAATGGGCTCGTGGCGCAGGCAAGGTGTTTTGCGAGATATATGGGCAGACCGAGACGCTTGCGTACATGGCGAAACTCGAGACGAGCGAGGAGCCGGATCGAGTCGGCTCGATCGGCAAGGCGTCGTCTGGCGGACGCTTCTCGCTGAAGGAGGGCGGAGAGCTTGTCTACGAGGGACCGATTGTCGCGATGGGCTATGCGACATGCGCCGAGGATCTCCTCAAGGGCGACGAGTGGAAGGGTGTGCGCGAGACTGGCGACATGGCGACGATTGACGCCGAGGGCTATGTCACGCTTACGGGACGGGCATCGCGCTTCATCAAGATTTTTGGCAACCGCGTGTCGCTGCAGGAAGTGGAGAACATTCTGAAGGACGCGTTCCCCGCTTCGTCGATCGCGGCGACTGGCGCGGACAACGACCTGCACGTGTTCGCCACGGCTGCGTCGGCGGAGGAGATCGAGAGGATGCTTGTCTCTAAGCTGCATTTCAACGCGACCGTGATGAAGGTTCACGTGCTGGACTCAATGCCGCTCAACGCGAACGGCAAGACTGACTACCAAGGATTGAAGGCGCTATGTCTGCAGACGAAATAGACAATCTGTTGAAGAGCGGTGCGGCGAAGCGGCTTGGCATCGGGTCGCGGCGGGCGTGCTACACCCTGCCCGGCGGGCGTCTTTGCGTCAAATGCTACCGCAGTGACGCCGAAATCGCCGAGGGAAAGCATCCTGGACGTCTGCCGTTCAAGCCCATCGCGCCGGCGGTCGCGCAGGAGATATCCCGCTTTCGCTTCGACAAGAAGCGCAACACGTGTTGCCAGGAGTACGCATACTGGAAAGAACTAAAGGAACGCCTTGCGCCGGACGACATGGCATTTCTCCCGTCTGTCATGGAGACTGTCCTCGTCCCGTCCAGGGGATGGTGCGTGGTAGAGGAACTGATATCAAACGCCGACGCTTCTCCGGTGAGGAAATTCCACGAGGAGTGGTTGTTGGCGGGTGGGGAGATGCGCGCCAGACTGATTGAATCGCTGGATGCGTTCGCGGAATTGATAGAGCGTCATGCCATACGCATATACGATCCGCAGAACATCCTCGTGCAGAAGCTCGCCGACGGTTCCATAAGACTTCGCGTGACGGATTTCGAGCCGGCCTCGAGGACGCTTGTGCCGTTCGACCGCCTGTCGTCGGCGATTGCGAGGATGAAGATACGGCGGCGCATGGCGCGCTACCGCCGTTCATTCGGCATATACAAGGGCTCGAATATGCCCTCCGTCGCCGCATTGCAGGCTTTGCCGCCCGTGAACGTGCTATGCATGAAGTGGGGGGACTACTACACGGCGGATTACGTGAACAGACTGTATGCCGGGGTTCGGCGCAATCTCGTGCGACCCTTCCGCTTTGTGTGCATGACGGACGACTCGACAGGGTTCGCGCCAGGCATCGAGGCGGTGCCTTTCCCCGACGATCCGAAGGTTCCGGGCAAGTACGTG
The DNA here is from genome assembly GCA_902761275.1 of uncultured bacterium. Lineage (GTDB taxonomy): Bacteria > Verrucomicrobiota > Kiritimatiellia > RFP12 > UBA1067 > UBA1067. The sequence goes on from CACWJS010000032.1 coordinate 17,255, forward strand.
CCGCGCGAATGGCCGAACATCTTTGCGAAGCTAGCCGTGTTCAAGAACGGGTTCGCGGGCCTCTCCGGGCCGACGCTCTTCCTCGACGTGGACCTCATCGTAACAGGGCCGCTCGACCGGTTCTTCGCCTACAAGCCCGGCGAATTCTGCATAATACACAACTGGGTGGAGAGGCGGAAGTCGCTGTTTCGCAAGATGCCGGACATCGGCAACTCTTCGTGTTTCCGCTTTGAGGCCGGCAAGTCCAACGGAGTGTGGGAGACGTTCCTCCGCGAAAAGGACATCCCCGGACAGGCCGCGAGGTTCCAGCTTGGGTCGCAGAAATTCCAGACATACGCGATGATGAAGACGGGCAAGGTGAATTGGTGGCCGTCCGACTGGGTGTGCTCCTTCAAGAGACAGCTCATACCCGCATTTCCCCTAAACAAGATTTTTGTTCCGTGGCGTCCTCCGAAGAACGCCTCGATAGTGGCGTTCCACGGACAGCCCGACCTGCCGCAGGCCCTTGAGGGCTACTACTGCAAATACGACAAGCCGGCCAAGATGCACCTCACCTGCAAGCCGACGAAATGGATTTTGGAATACTGGCATGAGTGACACTATCCGTCCAGAGCTGCATCTCTTTGTCATTTGGTCGACGGCCCTGCCGTTGGCGGACAGGATGCTGGCCGACATGGCGCGCCGCCTGGAAATCGTCTGGCGGAGAGAATTCCCCATTGAGGGCCGTGCGCGCGATTTCTACCGCCGGTTTTATGCGCACATGCGGCTTGACGGCAAGCGCAAGGAAAAGTCCTGCGGAAAAGGCCCTTACATGCTTGTCGTCGTGCGCGACCCCGTTCCCGAATACGTGAATGCGCCAAACGGCATCGCGGCGAACCGGACGATGCTGGAGCTTAAGGCACGCTACCGCGAATGGGCCTTGCGCGGCTATCGGGTGCATGGCACATTGACGCGCGAAGAATTTGCTCGCGACATAATGGTCCTGACCGGGCACTCCGCTGCGGAATGGGCGCTTGGCGTTCCAGACGGCACAATCGGGCCATGCCTGCCGCCGCTTGCGTCCTTGCCGCCCGTGCCCGGACTCCTTGAACGGATTCGGCTGCGACGGGCGCAGAAGAAGGCTTGTGCCAAAAAGCGGAAACGCCTTTCCAAGCGGCTCCGCGCCGCCTGGTGGGACGTGATAACCTCGGAGGGTTCGGCAATGGGACTCTTTGATTGTCGCGTCTTGCTTGAGAACAAGCTCGTCAACGACATATTCTTCGAAGGCACGTTCAAGGGCGAGCCGTGCATCGTAAAGTGTTCGTCGCGCGCACCCGAGTCTATCGAAAATGAATACAAGATGTCACGCCGCCTAAATGCCGTCGCGCCAGTCTGCGCCGAGCCGCTTGCGCTGTGGCGCTCGCCCGACGGAAGGCGCGCGTTCGTCGTGACGCGCAGGCTTCCAGGTCCGTCGCTTGCCGGCATACTCGCGAAGGGCGTCGGCGAGGAAGAGGCTGTCGGCGTGCTGGAGGACATGATCCGCATCGCCGACGCGCTGATAAAGTCCGGCATAGTCTGGCGTGACATAATTCCCGACAACTTCATGCGCGACTCGGACGGACACCTCAAGCTCATCGACGCGCAGTTTGCAATCGACCGCAACGACTTCAGGGAGGATCCGTTCCTCCTGAAGAACTGGAGCTACCGCGTGCTGACATTTGCGCACCATCCTATGACGGCGGGCTACGGATGGAACGACGCGGCGATGATGCTCTTCTACACCTGGAAGCTTTCCGGCTCCGCCCGCGCACAGGAGCTGTGCGACAGGCTGCGCACGATGTCCGATGCGTCCAACTTCACGGTGGAGTACGGCGGCATGGACCGTTTTCGCATGCGCATTGCGCTTGCCGTCCTGCGCATGCAGCGGGCGATTGCGGGACTGCGCGGCGGAAGTGCCGCGCTCGACACGCGCATAGCCCGCGCCGAGGCGTTCCTCAAGAGGGACTGCGACCTTTGGGAAAAGACACTGGGGATCAAGACATGATACCCAAGGTCATTCACTTCGTCTGGCTCGGCGCCACGCCGAAACCGCCGATCGTGCTAAAGTGTATCGAATCGTGGAAGCGCGTATGTCCTGGATGGGAAATCCGCGAATGGGGCGACGAGGCTCTCGAAGGCGTAGGCAACCGCTACCTTCGCGAGGCCGTGGAGCATCGCAAGTGGGCGTTTGCGGCGGACTACCTGCGGCTGAAGATACTCAACGACCACGGCGGGTTCTACCTGGACTCGGACCTCGAGCTTCTAAAGCCCATTGACGAGTTTTGCGCATGCGACTTCGTGACGGGCTTCATAGACCGTCCGCCTAACGTCTTCCTGAACATGTGCTTTCTCGGAGCGGCGAAGGGGAACGGACGCATCGCCGAAATGCTTGCGGAATACGAGCGCATTTCGTTTGTCGGCAAGGACGGGGAACTGGACCAGATGCCGAACGTCGTTCGTTTTGCGCGGTATTTCGCATCGCGTGGGTTTGATTTTTCGAATGCGCATGCGGAGGTGCGGCTATCCCCGACCGAGCGCATCTACCCTGTCGAGGTGTTCAACTCCCGCGGGGGCTATGCCTTCCACCACTACGCCGCTTCGTGGCTTGACGACTGGACGCGCAAGGTGTGGCTGCGCTGCGGCGGATTGAAGCTTGTGCGCTTCAAGCGGAGGCTCGAGGCCGCGTCGCAGAGTCCGGCTCTGATGCAGGACGAACGCGCTCTGCTTTCGCTGTCATTTGGGAAACGGAAGAGAATCATCCTTATCGGGAGCGGCAAATGAAGATATCCGTCGTGATATCACATGCGTACCTTACGAGTGGAGCCAGCAGCTTGTCAATGGCAAATCACACGTTACACTGACTGCCATCAACCGCTGGATGTTCGGCAAGCTCCGTTACGAATGGATGAAGCGTATGGTTACCTCTACCAATGATGACGGTATCAACTGGCAGTACATGCGTCTGGCTGACGTCTATCTGATGGCAGCAGAGGCAGAAAATGAACTTGGCAATACAAGCGCTGCCTGGAACTACATGAAACCAGTCCTTGACCGTGCACTTCCTTCAGCTAAGGTTGCTGTGTTACAGGCTGAATACACAGCTTCACAACAAGCTTTCCGTGAAGGTATCTATGAGCAGCGCGCCCTGGAATTCGCAGGCGAAGCACTCCGTAAGCAAGACCTCATCCGCTGGGGTATTATCGACCAGAAGATGGCCGAGGCCAAGACCAAGCTCACAGAACTTGCTAACAGAACTGGTTACTATGCCGGTCTGCCTGACAAGGTATATATCAACAACGCTGAGGACAAGGATGCCATCGAGGTATATGGACTCTTCTGGGGTGAAGACGATCCTGAGAAGATCAGCAAGCTAACAGCTGCAGGATGGGAATCAAAGAACTGGTTCGTTTCCAATAGCGCCAACGCCCTGACAGAAGGTAACATCGACGGTCTCTATGTAAATACGCCGAGTACCAACTGCCTGTGGCCAATCTGGCAGTGCTTCATTGACGCCAGCAACAACCAGCTGAACAATGATGGCAACTATGGTCAATTGTCAGACTGAGGAATTGAAGAATTGAAAAATTGAAGAATTGAAGCTTTATGAAAAAGATATTTATCAAATCATTCATGTTCGGGCTTGCAATGGTAGCCCTGGCATCCTGTAGCGAGCCTGCCGACGAGCTTACAAGCGTCAGCTACAGCCGCAACTTCTCACCGACCAGCTTTGAGGCCAAGGTGCGCAATCGCACTAACGTTGAGCTGTCTTGGAACAAGTCTGAAGGTGTGACGAACTACATCATCGAAGTATTTGAAAATGACCCAACCTTCTCAGGTACCCCTATCAGGACATATGACATTACTCCAGACTTGATACCTTTCACAGTAGAGTATCTCAATGGTGAGACCGACTACTATTTCCGCGTGAAAGCCATCACAGAGGGCAATTCAGCCCGCGACTCAAAGTGGAGCACAGCCACTGCAAAGACCGACGCAGAACAGATATTCAAGGAAGTGGACGAAGAGGATATCCAGCCTACATCTGTCATCCTCCGCTGGCCTGCTGGACAGGAGGCTGCAACCATCACCCTGAACCCTGGCAATATCGTCTATAATGTCACAGCAGCAGATATTGCAGCTGGTGCTGCTACTATCACAGGACTGAAGTCAGAGACGACCTACACTGCCGTTCTTGCCCGTTCTAACGGTCGCACACGCGGTACTGTGAAGTTCACAACAGGTGTGGTGCTCGATGATAACGACATCCTCGTAAAGACTGGTGCTAACCTTGCACAAGTTATCGCTGATGCTCCTGCAGGCTATCGTCTCGTCATTGAGCCTGGTGTCTATCCATTGGCAGATGCAGAAAAGACTTCTGGTGCAGCCATCAAGATTACTAAGGATATCACCTTCAAGGGACTTCGTATCAACGATCATCCTGTCATTCAGGGTCGTCTGCAAGTAGAGGCTAACCTTGCCCTCAGTCAGGTTACACTCGACGGTACAGGCACTGATGGTGGTCAGGCTTTCGACTACACAGCCGATGGAGACTTCGACTATCTGAAGATCGAGAACTGTGAGATTATGAATTACACCAAGGGATTCTACTACATCAACAAGGCTGCCGTCATCAACGACATTACTATTGATGGTTGTATCATCAGCAATATCGAGTGCTCTGGTGGTGATCTCTTCGACAGCCGTGCAGG